>NZ_WWJX01001496.1 GCF_009865215.1 Streptomyces sp. SID3343
TCCACCTCGACCGCCGAAAGCCCCGCGTTCGCCAACGCCTGCCGAATCACCCGCTGCTGCGAAGGACCGTTCGGCGCCGTCAACCCATTCGACGCACCGTCCTGATTGACCGCACTGCCCCGAACCACCGCCAACACACGGTGACCCAAACGCCGCGCATCCGACCGCCGTTCGAGCAGCAGCAGGCCGACTCCCTCGGCCCAGCCGGTACCGTCGGCCGCGCCCGCGAACGCCTTGCAGCGCCCGTCCACGGACAGGCCGCGCTGCCGGGAGAACTCGACGAACATCCCCGGCGACGCCATCACCGCCACCCCACCGGCGAGCGCCAGGTCGCTCTCGCCCGAACGCAGCGACTGGGCAGCCAGGTGCAGCGCGACCAGCGACGACGAGCACGCGGTGTCCACCGTCACCGCCGGGCCCTCGAAGCCGAACGAGTAGGAGATCCGGCCCGAGGCCACGCTGCCCGCGTTGCCCGTGCCGAGGTAGCCCTCCAGGCCCTGCGGCGTCTGGCCCGGGCCGAGCGCGTAGTCGTGCCCGGCCATGCCGGTGAAGACGCCGGTCCGGCTGCCCGCCAGCGTGTCCGGGTTGATCCCGGCCCGCTCGAACGCCTCCCACGCGGTCTCCAGGAGCAGTCGCTGCTGCGGATCCATCGCGAGGGCCTCACGCGGCGAGATGCCGAAGAAGGCGCTGTCGAAGTCGGTGGCGTCGGGCAGGAACGCACCCTTTCGGGTGTACGTCCGGCCGGCTCGATCCGGGTCCGGGTCGTACAGTGCGTCCACGTCCCACCCGCGATCGGTGGGGAAGTCGCCGACCGCGTCGGTGCCCGCCGCGACCAGCCGCCACAGGTCGGCGGGTGACGCGACGCCGCCGGGCAACCGGCAGGCCATGCCGACGATCACGATCGGGTCGTCGGCCGTGCCGGCCCGGGGCGCCACCGCTGCGGCGTCCGGGGCCGCGAGTTCACCGAGGAGTTCGCCACGCAGGAACTCGGCGAGCGCGTTGGGGGTGGGATAGTCGAAGACGAGGGTCGCGGGCAACCGCAGACCGCTCTCCGCATTGAGCCGGTTGCGCAGTTCGACGGCGGTCAGCGAGTCGAACCCCTGCTCCCGGAACGGCTTTCCGGCCTCGACGGACTCGGCCGAGGGGTATCCCTGCACCACCGCGGCCTGGGTGCGGACCACGTCCACGAGGAAGCGTCGCCGGTCGCCGGTCGCGAGTTCGGCCACGCGCACCCCCAGCGGGGTCGAGGCCGTCGCGGAGACGGCGATCGGGGAGGCGCCCCGGGGGTCGCTCGGGGATCCGGCCCGGGCGCCGACCGGCCGGGCCGGGGCGAGCAGTTCGGACACCAGCGGGCCGCGTCGG
Source organism: Streptomyces sp. SID3343 (assembly GCF_009865215.1). Lineage (GTDB taxonomy): Bacteria > Actinomycetota > Actinomycetes > Streptomycetales > Streptomycetaceae > Embleya. Next base: position 1,363 of record NZ_WWJX01001496.1, read on the forward strand.
TCGCGCACGAGCACGTCCCAGTCGATGTCGCACACCGTCAGGTGGCTCTCGTCGGCGTCCAGGATGTCCCCGAGCACGGCCACCGCGAGGGTCGGGTCGAGCATCGTCAGGCCCTGCCGGCCCAACCGTTCCTCGACCTCGGGCGCGGCGATCCCGCCGCCGGCCCAGTGGCCCCAGGACACGGATGTCGCGGGCAGTCCCTCGGATCGGCGCCGGGCGGCCAGGGCGTCCAGGTAGGCGTTGCCCGGCGCGTAGTTGCCCTGTCCCGCGACCCCGCAGATGCCCGCGAGCGACGAGAACAGCACGAACGCGGACAGGTCCAGATCACGGGTGAGTTCGTCCAGATGCCGGGCGCCGTCGACCTTGACCCGCAGCACCCGCTCGATCTGATCGAGGGTCAGGTCGGCGATCACCGCGTCGTCCAGGACCGCGGCCGCGTGGACGACCGTCGACAGCGCACGCTCGGCGGGGATCGCCGCGAGCACGCCCGCGAGCGCGTCCCGGTCGCCCACGTCGCACGCCGCGAAGGACACCGCGGCGCCCAGCGCGGCCACCTCGGCCGCG
>NZ_WWJX01000154.1 GCF_009865215.1 Streptomyces sp. SID3343
GCCGCGGGCTCGTGGAGTGTGGTGTTGCTGTCATGCCGACCACCGTTTCGCACCGGCGCCGCGCGGTCACCGGAGCAGGCCGGACACTCGGGGGTATGGCCCGCCACACCTGGGCCGTTACACGGGGTCGAGAAGGACTCCCGGCGCGCCGACCCCCGCTTCGCCGGCGAGGCGGGCGAGGCCAACGAGAAGATCGCGCAGACCGTGGCACCTCGCGTGAGTGATGTCCGTGTCAGGACCTGACCAGGCGACGCCGGCCTCTGCCGTGGCGGTGGGCCGTCGTCAGCCTCTGAGGTAGGTCAGGACCGCGAGTACTCGGCGATGCTGAGCGTCGTCGGGCAGGAGGCCGAGCTTGGCGAAGATGTTGCCGATGTGCTTCTCCACCGCGCTGGCGGAGATGGCCAGTTGCCGGGAGACGGCCGTATTGGAGCAGCCCTCCGCCATCAGCGCCAGGATCTGCCGCTCCCGCGGGGTCAGTGTGCTCACCGCACTGTCCCGGCGGCGCTCCGCGAGCAACTGCGCGATGACCTGGGGGTCGAGTACCGTCGCGCCGCGGGCGACCCGGTCCAGCGCGTCCAGGAACTCCTCAAGCCTGGCGACCCGGTCCTTGAGGAGGTACCCGACCGCGCCGGAGCCGTCGGCGAGCAGATCGCCGGCGTAGGACGCCTCCACGTACTGGCTGAGGATCAGCATGGGGGCGCCGGGCACGTGCGAGCGGGCGGTGATCGCCGCGCGCAGGCCCTCGTCCGTATGGGTCGGCGGCATCCGTACGTCGACGATCGATACATCCGGACGGTGTTCGAGGACCGCCTCGACCAGGGAGGGGCCGTCACCGACCACGTCCACCACGTGGTGACCGTCCTCGACGAGCAGGCGTACCAGGCCCTCGCGCAGCAGCACCGAATCGTCGGCCACGACGATTCGCAGCGGGCCTCGGACCGCCCGGTCCGGAGACGGTTCGGGCGCTCCTTCGTACGGGTTCAGCAGCACGGCAGCACGGCGGTGATCGTGGTCGGCCCGCCCGAGGGACTGCTGACCCGCAACCGGCCGCCGACGGCGTGCAGCCGCTCGTCCAGACCCCGCAGCCCGTGCCCCTTGGCCGGCGCCGCGCCGCCCACTCCGTCGTCCGTCACCCAAATCCTCAAGGTTCCCTCACTGTGGCGTAGCCCGATCACACACCGGTGCGCGTGGCTGTGCTTGGCCACGTTGGTCAGGGACTCGGCGATCACGAAGTACGCGGTCGTCTCGACGCCGGTGTCCAGCCGGCGGTCCAAGGCAACGGTATCGAGTTCGGCGGGGACGGTGGAGCGCGCGGCCAAGGCGGTGAGCGCTTCGTGCAGGCCGCGGTCGACGAGGATCGGCGGGGCGATGCCGCGCGACAGCGCTCGCAGCTCCTCCAAGGCCTCTTGGGTCTGGACGATCGCGTCGGCGAGGGCCGCCCGGACGGTCTCCGGCCTGCTGTCGAAGTAGTGCTGGGCGCGCCCCAGCTCCATCGCCAGGCGGACCAGTCGTTGCTGCGGGCCGTCGTGGATGTCGCGTTCGAGCCGGCGCAGCGCGGTCGCCTCGGCGGTCACCGCGGCGACCGTCTGCGCGCGGGCGGTGTCCCGTTCCTGTTCGAGCCCGCTGATTCTGCGATGCAACGCGGACGCGTCGGAGAGCAGCGCCTGCCCCAGCCCGGTCTGGGCGGTGGTGCATGCGCGGGTCACGAGCGGCAGGGTGAACAGCACCAGCAGACCGACCACGGTCCCGAAGGCGACCCGGTCGACCGGCGACAACAACCCCAGGCTCACGGTGACGTGCGATTCGGCACTGCCCGCGTTCAGCGACAGGGGCCGCAGCGACTCGGGCGGCGCGTACCGGTAGCGCAGGGCGCACGTGACGCAGGCGAGACCGACGAACCACCACAGCGCGGTCACCGCGAAGGTGACGAGCGTGACGGGCAGCACGACCACCGCGTGGGCCGCGTCGAGCCACGACCCCGCAGCGTGCGCGGAGGCGTTGCCTTTTTGCCCCGGGCGTAGGCCGACGCGTTCGACTCCCGGGGCCGAGGGGCGCACCTTGGCGATGCGCCACCGTTCCAGATCGGCGCACCACCGCGCCGGTGCCAGCGCGCGGGCCGCGACCGACGAACCGCCGGGCAGCAGCAGGCCGATCGTTGCGGCGAACACTCCACCGAGTACCGGCAGGAGCCCGACCACTGCGGTCACCGGCGCGGTGATCAGGTAGAGCGAACGCACGAGCGTTTGACGCCCCACGCGAGACAGAGCCCCGACGCCCGGCCACCACCGACCTCGGACTGCGAAGGAGAGCGACTTGGTCATGACCCCAAGCTAATACGGCCGTGAAGCAGCCTCCGCCGGCCGCTCCGGCGGACCCGGGGCGGCACCGTGGCCGGCACCCAGGGGGCGACCCCGGCCCTTCGGCTCGATGCGCGGGCCCTTGACGGCGTGGGGACGGGCGTTCTACTTTCGCTCATTGAAACGTTTCATTAGGGTCTCGCGCAGGCCCGGCAACTGTTGTCCCGACGCACCTTCGTCCCGGCAAACCCACAGGGAGCGGACACTCATGCAGGATCACGAGGCGGCGAAGGCCGCCTTGCGCGCTCAGCGCATCGAGACGCCCTCGTGGGCGTACGGCAACTCCGGGACCCGGTTCAAGGTGTTCGCCCAAGAGGGTGTCCCGCGCGACCCTTTCGAGAAGATCGCGGATGCCGCTCAGGTCCAGTTGTTCACCGGCGTGGCGCCGATCGTCTCGCTGCACATCCCGTGGGACCACGTCGACGACTACGCCGCGTTGGCCGAGCACGCCCGCGCGAACGGGGTACGGATCGGTGCGATCAACGCCAACGTGTTCCAGGACGACGACTACATGCTCGGCAGCGTCACCAACCCCGACCCGAGGATTCGCCGCAAGGCGATCGACCACCTCCTCGCGTGCGTGGACGTGCTGGACGCGACCGGTTCGCGCGACCTGAAGCTGTGGTTCTCGGACGGTACGAACTACCCGGGCCAGGACGACGTCGCCACCCGCCAGGGCCGGCTCGCCGACGCGCTCGCGGAGGTGTACGCGCGGCTTGGCGACGACCAGCGGATCCTGCTGGAGTACAAGCTCTTCGAGCCGGCGTTCTACATGACCGACGTCCCGGACTGGGGCACGTCCTACGCGCATTGCCTCAAGCTCGGCCCCAAGGCGACGGTCTGCGTGGACACCGGTCACCACGCGCCCGGCACGAACATCGAGTTCATCGTGGCGTTCCTGCTGCGCGAGGGCCGCCTGGGCGCGTTCGACTTCAACTCGCGCTTCTACGCCGACGACGACCTGATGGTCGGGTCGGCCGATCCGTTCCAGCTGTTCCGGATCATGCACGAGGTCGTCCGCGGCGGCGGTCTGAACCCCGCGAACGGGGTGAACTTCATGCTCGACCAGTGCCACAACATCGAGCCCAAGATCCCCGGCCAGATCCGCTCGGTCACGAATGTGCAGGAGGCCACCGCCAAGGCGCTTGTGGTGGACGGCGAGGCGCTGGCCGCCGCTCAGTCGTCCGGCGACGTGCTCGGCGCGAACGCGGTGTTGATGGACGCCTACAACACCGACGTACGCCCGCTCCTGCGCGGGCTGCGCGAGGAACAGGGTCTCGCGCCCGACCCGATCGCCGCGTACCACGCCGGCGGCTACGCCGAGAAGATTCGCGCCGAACGCGTCGGCGGCGCCCAGGCCGGCTGGGGCGCCTGACCCACCCGGCCCGGTGCCCCCCACCCGGTGCTGTGACCCACCCGGCCGCCGGACCCATGTGCCCGCCCGC
>NZ_WWJX01001497.1 GCF_009865215.1 Streptomyces sp. SID3343
GCCGCCGACCCACGACCGCGCCCGGGACCTGACCTCCCCCGCCCTGACGACGTGCCCCACCCCGATCGCGCCCTCGACCGAACGAGACACCCCGTCGAGCGGCCACGTCGCACCCGCATGACGACCCGGGCGCGACGTCCTCGACGCGACGGCCGTTCCTGGTGCGGGCGCCCACGCCGTGCGCGATCGTGAAGGGGTGAATCGTGCCCGAGGAAGCGACCGCTCACCGCACACCGACGCACGCCTTCTCGTGGCCGGCGCGGCGCTGACCGCGGGCGGCGCGATGATCGCGTCCGCGGGCGTGGGGCTGGCCGCCTTCGCCGCCGCGGCAGCCGGCCGCAGACTGATGCGACGGCTCGAGGAGCCCGCCAGAGAACGGGCGGCCGACACGCTGCGAAGGACCCGGGAGGCGTCCCGAGCCGGTAGAGACGCCTGGCGCACGGCCGGCGACGAACCCTGCTCGTGAGCGGAAGACCCTCGGCGCCGCGACCGCGCGCGGGGAGCGGCCGCTGCCGCGCCTACTCCGCCTTCGTCGCGCGAAGCGAGTAGATCAGCGGGACGCGCGGTTGACCCTCGGGGAAACGATAGTCACCGTCTCGTTCCTCGAGGACGGGGAATCGGGCGAACAGCGAGAAGTCGTGCTCGTGCAGGAACTCCACCCGCAGGCCGGCGCCCACCAGGGCACTGACGACGTCACCGATACCGTGCTGCCACTCGACCGTCACGTTCGACGAGGTCTTCGCGTTGGTGTCCGCGTAGGTGCCCGGCTCGTCCCAGACGGTCGGCTCGCGCCGGAAGTAGTCGAGTTCGACGGTGCGGCCGTCCGCCGCCAGGACGTCGGCGAACGGGTGGAACTCGGCCAGGTAGAGGAAACCGCCCGAGGAGACGAGCGCCGCCGCCGTGCGGGCCCATCGGTCGATGTCGGGGAGCCAACACAGGGCGCCCAGTCCGGTGTAGACGACGTCGAACGTCCGACCGCCGAGCGTGCCGACCGCGTCGTACACGTCCGAGGTGACGAATCGGGCCGTGGTCACGCCCGTCCGCGCGGCCAGGTCCTCGGCCGCGGCCACCGCCGGTGCCGAGAAGTCCAGGCCGGTGACGATCGCTCCGCGCCGGGCCCACGACAACGTGTCCAGGCCGATGTGGCATTGGAGATGGAGCAGGGTCTTGCCCGTGACGTCACCGACCTCGGCGACCTCGAAGTCGCGCAGCGCGTCGTTGCCCGCGACGAAGCCCGCGACGTCGTAGAAGTCGCCGGCGGTGTGGATCGGGACGCGCTCGTCCCAGTTGGCACGGTTGACCGCACGCCAGTCTTCGGAAGCCG
>NZ_WWJX01001498.1 GCF_009865215.1 Streptomyces sp. SID3343
CCCTCCCCCGACCCCGACGACCGGCCGGGCCCGGATCTGGTGCTGCACCTCCAAGCCAGGCTGCGCCTCGAACTCGCCCGCGCCCGACCCGAGGACGCGGTCCGCACGGCCCGCGCCGCCTACGCCGTGCACCGCGAACTCACCGACCGTACCGAGGTGTTCTATCCCGCCCGCAGCTCGTACCTGATCGCCTGGGCACTCCTGGAGGCCGGGCGTCCGGACGAGGCCGAGCGCATCCTCGTCGAGGGCCGGGACGCGTTGCTGTGCGCACCGGTACCGGCGCTGGTCGTGTGGTTCGGCTGGGTCCACGGTCGGATCGCGCTGGAGCGCGGGCACCTGCGGCAGGCGGCCACGCTCTTCGGCGAGGCCAGAGCCCAGGCGCACGTACAGGGCCATCGATTCGCCGAACAGCGCGCGCTCGCCGGCCTGGTCCTGGCTCGGGCCCAGGCCGGACACGCGGGCGCGGAGGCGGACGAGGTCGCGCGAACCCTCGCCGACGACGGCAGCGCGCTGTGCGGTTGGGACACGTCGCGCGCGC
>NZ_WWJX01001499.1 GCF_009865215.1 Streptomyces sp. SID3343
AGTGGCCGCGGGCCCGGGTTGCTCACCGTCAGGGTGACCTCGGCGCGTTCGCCCAGGCGTACCGCGGTGTCGCCGGCGCGTTCGAAGGTCAGGCCGCGCACGCCGGCGGCCAGGAGCAGGTCGGTGACCACGCCGAGCAGGACCAGACCCTCGACCACGAGGAGGCCGTACCAGGACGGCAGCAGCAGGCCGACGACGAGCACGCCGAGGGCGGCGGCGAGGACGGCTCGACCGGTCAGGGCCATGGGGAGGGTCGCCCGCCGCTAGCGGGGGACGGGGGTGTGCGCGAGTACGGAGTCGATGACCGCGTCGGGGGTGACGCCTTCCATCTCGGCCTCGGGCCGCAGCCGCACCCGGTGGCGCAGGGCGGGCCGGGCGAGGGCCTTGACGTCGTCCGGCGTGACGTAGTCGCGGCCCGCCAGCCACGCCCACGCGCGCGCGGCCGCGAGAAGGGCCGTGGCGCCCCGCGGTGACACCCCCATGGACAGCGACGGGGAGGAGCGGGTGGCCCGGCACACGTCGACGACGTAGGCGAGGATGTCCGGCTCGACGCC
>NZ_WWJX01001500.1 GCF_009865215.1 Streptomyces sp. SID3343
GCCGCCCGCACCGCCCCCAGCGCGGCCCGCCCACGCAGCCCCACCGCGAGCAACAGGTCGCCCGGCATCGGGTGCGGCTCCTCCTCGGGGTCGAGGATCGTGACGTGCCGGACGGTGACGTCCAGGCCGCCGGCCGCGGCCACCACCCGCACGGGGCCGTCGCCCACCGGGCCGCCCAAGGTCGCGAGCAGGTCACGCAAGGAGACGCCGTCCGCCGGCACGGGGCCTCCTCGACATTGGCTGATCGGTCAACACTGGCGTTTCGACTTTAGCCGATCGGATAAACATCGAGTCCCCGACCACGCCTACCGTGGGGCCACGGCGAGCGTCCCTCCGGGTGAACCTCCACCGCATCCACGTGCACCGTCCCCGCACGTGAGCGAAGAGCCAACCGGAGCCGTCGTCGAAGCCCGCACCACGGGTCTCGACTCGGGCCGCGCCGAAAGCGACACACCCACCGAACAAGAAACACCCACCGAACAAGAAACCCCACCGAACAAGAAACCCCACCGAAC
>NZ_WWJX01001501.1 GCF_009865215.1 Streptomyces sp. SID3343
GGCATGCTGCTCAAGACGAGCGGCATGACGTACAAGAAGTACCGGACCGCGACGCTCAGTTCGGCCAAGACGCTCGACCCCACGTGCGTCCTGTTCAACAAGACCAAGGCCGCGTGGGACGCCATCAGCGTGCCCGCGCAGTCCGGTGACCCGACCTGCACCGCCGGTCCGGGCCAGAACGACTTCTCGATCGCGCTCAGCCCCACTTCGGGCACGGTCGCACCGGGCGCCTCCACCACGACCACGGTGAGCACGGCCGTGACCACCGGCTCCGCGCAGAACGTCACCCTGGGCGCGACCGGTCTGCCGAGCGGCGTGACCGCGAGCTTCAACCCGGCGACCGTCCAGGCCGGCGGCAACTCGACGCTGACCCTGACGGCGAGTTCGGCCGCGGCGGCGGGCACCTACTCGGTCACCGTGACCGGCACCGGTACCGGAACCGCCACGCACACCGTGCAGTACACGCTGACCGTCAGCGGCCCGGGCAACCCGGGCAGCACCCCGCCCGACATCAACGTGTCCAACGTCCAAGCGCACCTGTCCCAGCTCCAGACCATCGCCACCCAAAACGGCGGCAACCGCCGTGCGGGCAGCGCCGGTTACACCGCGTCCGTGGCCTACGTGAAGGGCAAGCTCCAGGCCGCCGGCTTCACCGTGTCCGAGCAGGTCTGCACGTCCTGCCAGTACCGCTCCAACAACCTGATCGCCGACTGGCCGGGCGGTCCCGCCGACCAGGTCGTCATGTTCGGCGC
>NZ_WWJX01001502.1 GCF_009865215.1 Streptomyces sp. SID3343
CACCCGAGCAAAGCCCACGAAACGACCCCAACCCCCGCCCACAAAACGCTGAACGCGGGCACCCAAACCCACCACCCCACGAACACCCGACGCAGGATCGGAGCCGACGGCGGTACGAGTGGTGCGCGCGAAACGGGCACGGGCTCGGACACGGGCGGGGAGTTTCCTGCCGGGCCCGGCACCGGTACGACCAGCCCGGGCCACTGCGGCGATGTGCGCGCCGGTGAGGCCGTCTGCGGGTTTTGTCGCGGCGAGGGTTGCCAGGAGAAGCAGGTCTGCCCACCAGCACCACAGGAGCAGGTCGGTGCTGTCCGGGGCGGTCCAGCCGAGACGGTCGCAGGCCAGCCACAACAGCGTGACGGCCGACACTGCCGACAGGGCCGCGCCCGGTGCGGTGCGTCGGCGCAGCAGCGGTGCTGCGCGGGCGGCCAGGAGCAGGAAGAGCAGCAGCCGACTCGCGCTCGGGCCGGCCGCGGGCAGCAGGTCGGGGCCGCCGCCCGGGATCAGGCCCGCGCCTGCCGGCAGCCCGAAGGCCAGGACCGCGAGCGCGCTGTCCCGGGCGCGCGGTCCGCGCAGGTGGGACCACCGGTGTACGGGTGGCATGCCGGGCGCGGTCAGCG
>NZ_WWJX01001503.1 GCF_009865215.1 Streptomyces sp. SID3343
CGCAACCGCAACCGCAACCGCAACCGCAACCGCAACAAGTGACGAGGTGAGCCCCCCGGCTCACCCGGCAAGCAACAGCGGCCGCACCTTCTTGGCCGTCAGTTCCATCGCCGGCAGCAGTTCGCTCGGGCTCAGCCGAGCCGGCTGACTGTGGCACAGCAGGTCGGTCGCGTACGCGAGCCCCGGATCGGCGCGCAGGGCCCGGGCGACGTCCTCGGGTGAACCGGTGTACATGTTGCCCACGGCCAGGTAGTCGGCCGGCGTGAAGTCGGGCGGGAACCGGCCGTCGGCCCGCCCACGCTCGATCCACGGCACCAGCCGCGCCCCCAGGAGCCCGTCGCGCGCGTCCGATCCCGGGTGGATCGGACGGGACAGGCCGACCCGGGCCGGGGCGCGGCC
>NZ_WWJX01001504.1 GCF_009865215.1 Streptomyces sp. SID3343
GCGTCGGCCTTGCGGATCGCTTCCGCCCGCACGGGGCGGGTGTCGGTGTCGCCCACCCATCGGAACGCGCGGCCGACCAGGCGCACCGCGCCGAGCGGGGAGCGCACCGCGAGCGTCCCGGCGTAGACCGGGGTGCGGACGGCGTGGAACGCGAACACGTGCCGGTAGTGGTCGAAGACCCACCGCGCCTGCTCGCGCAGAGCTTCACGCGAACGCAGCCACGCGGGGAGCACGTCACGGCGCTGCTCGCCGCGCACCGACTCGTTCCACGTCGGCCGCTCACGGCCGGGCGGGTCGACCGGCACCGGGACGGTGTCGTCGTCGTCCTCGATCGGGTCGGGGTCGGGGTCGGTGCGGGCCTCGGCGTCCGGGTCGACGCTCTCACGCTGCTTGAAGAGAAGGACCGAACCACCGGGCGGGGCGTCGTCGCCCTGCTCGTCGGAGGGATCCGACTCGAAGTCGGGGCTGTCGAGGGTGTCGTGCGACATGCTGAACCTCTCCTCTTAAGAGGGGGAGAGCGGGCACCGGCGACTTGCTGTCCAGGCCGTGGCCGGTGCCCGCGCGAATCAGGTGGTGGCGCTGTACTCGAACCCGTCGGCGCACGGCACGCAGGTGCCGAGTCGGACCGAGATCACGTAGCCACGGTCGATGAGGCAGTCGGGGCAGGTTCGGCGGGCGCGCATCGCGGCGGCGAGCGCGCGATGTCGACCCGGTGTCATCGGGCGGACCGTGCGGGCACGGTCGACGCGGTACAGATACGCGACGCGCAGACCGCGCGCCCGCGACTGCCACATGAGTTGCGCGGCGGGATCCTGCCCACCGGGCCGCAACCCTTCCGCCCGAAGTTGACGGCGCGTCATGAGACCTTCCGGGGCGCACCGCCACGGGTAGGTCGGCGTGCCGTACCGGGCACCGGTGGGGTCCCAGAAGCGTTTCCGGAACCGCGCCATCAAGCACTGCCAGCGGCATCACCGGTGTCGGGGTCGACCACCAGGTGAAGACCGGCGGTCGTGCGCTCGGCGAGCAGCGCGTCCCGCAACGTCCGACCCTTCGCAGCCGACGTGCGGACCGCCTTGCGGACCGCCTCACCCGTCAACCGGTCGACCGGCCAACCCGCAGTCAACTCGCGTGCTGCGAGGAGCAGTTCATCGGTCGACCGGGCGCGGCCGGTCGACTTCGCAGCGGGCGGAACCTTGCCGGTCGACTTGCGCGGACGACCACCGGTCGACCGGCTCATGCTCGACTCGGTTACGTCGTTCTGTGTAGAAATGTGCTGATCAGGGGTCGACTGCTTGCCGTCGGTCGGGGCAGTCGAGCGGACCTTGCCGAGCAGTTCGGCGACCGGCCGCGCCGAGTCGAACGCGAGGATCAACGCGTCCCGCACGGCCTTGTCGGAGTCGAGCACCGACCCGCCCGGGGCGACGTCGGCGAGAGTTGCGGTCGGCGTCTGCAACACCGACAACGCGACCGGCTCGACACCCGACTCGGGCGCGTCGGCGAGCAGTTCGGCGACCTTGCGCACCGCCTTGTGATGACGCTTGAGCGTGCGACGCGTCACCCCGGGATCGGCGCCGTACACCGCACGCCACGCCACGATCCACGCCGCATCCTCCGTCAAGCCGGGCACCGCGGCGAGCAGGTCGCGCATGCGCCGACTCACCTTGCGAAACCGCGCCGTGCGGTACAGCTCGGCGCGCAACTGCTCGCCCGTCTTCCCGCCGGCGTGCTCCGCTTGGCTGTGTGCGTAGGACTCCCAGAGCAGCACGCCGAGCATCGACGCGATCCCCAGGACGACCGCGAGCGGAACGCTCCGGTGGATCGTGTGCGCCACGTTCAAGGCCGCGGCGGCGAGCGCCGAACCCCACGTGATCGCCCG
>NZ_WWJX01001505.1 GCF_009865215.1 Streptomyces sp. SID3343
CGCCCGCGGCCCACACCCCGGGCACGGTGGTGGCCTGCCGGGCGTCGACCGCGACGAAGCCCCCAGGGGTGGTCGCGCAGCCCAGGTGGCCGGCGAGTTCCAACTGCGGGGTGAAGCCGTAGCCGACCGCGAGCGTGTCGCACGCCAGTTCGTATGCGGAGTCGGGGCGGATCCGCCAGTCCCGGTCGATCCGGGCCGCGGTCACGGTACGCAGGCTGCCCTGCGCGAGGGCGGGGCCCGGCCTGCCGTGCGCGGCCACCACCGCGTGGCCGGTGCGATACGGGATGCGCCGGCGGGCGAGGGCGGCGGCGTAG
>NZ_WWJX01001506.1 GCF_009865215.1 Streptomyces sp. SID3343
GTTATTGGCTTTTAAGTACGTCATCCAGGCATTGGCTTCGCTCGTGGCAACGCCGCCACCACCGTCTGCATTCACTGAGCCCCATTCGGTTACGAACAAAGGAATATTTTTATTGAGTGCGGCGGTTGCTTTGTCACGTAATGACTGGCCATGTGTGCCCGCATAAAAGTGCAGGGTGTAAGCGATGTTGGCGTAGCCGGTAATAGGATCGTTAGCGGCAACATCCACATCTTGTGACCAGTTTGGTGTACCCACTACGATC
>NZ_WWJX01000155.1 GCF_009865215.1 Streptomyces sp. SID3343
TTCGCGGGCGCGGTGGCCGGCGTGACCGCGTTCTACTCGGCGTGCCTGACCTTCGGCGGGGCCGGCGGCTCCGCAGTGGCGGCTCCGCTCGCGGAGGCGACCGGGTCGACCCGTCGCATACCGCTCGCCCTCGTGGCGATCCCAATGTCGGTGGCGGCGATCGTGGCGTGGCTGCCACAACTCCGCGCCGAGGCGGCGCCCGCGGCCGGGCCGGTTGCAGTCCGGGTTCGGCTGTGGCGGGACTCGACCGCGCGGCACGTCACGGTGTTCTTCGCGGCCCAGGCACTCCTTGCCTTCGTCGTGTTCGGCTGGTTGCCCAGCATGTGCCGGGGCCGCGGCATCAGCGAGACCCACAGCGGTCTGATCCTGTCGTTGACCAGCCTGGTCGGCGTGGCCGGCGCCGCGACCCTGCCCGTGGTGTACCGCCGCCTGCCCGACCAGCGCGTCCCGGCCGTGACCGTCGCACTCCTGAGCAGGGTCGGTCTGGCCGGCGTCGTGCCGGCCCCTGCGCCGTGGGGCGTATCGCCGCGGTGATCCTGGGCGTGGGCCAAGGCGCCGGTTTCGCCGTCGCGCCGAGCCTGATCGGCCTGCGTACCGGCGACGGCGCGCAGACCTCGGCGCTGTCCTCGATGGCCCAGGACCGGTTTTCTGATCGCCACGGTCGGCCCGCTGGGCGCGGGCCTGCTCCACGCGCGACCGACGGCCGGACGGTGCCCCCTACCGCGCTGTCGGCCGTATGCGCGATCCAGGCCGCCGCCGCGCTCGTCGCCGGCCGCACCCGGCAGGTCCGGGTGGACGCCCCCTGACCGCTGCCGTCGCCGCCCGGTCGCGCCCGTCTCGCACCTCCCACCGAAGCGCGGCCGCGCGAGCTGTGCGGTGGTGCGGCCGCGCGGTGGTGCGGCTGCGACTACAGCGCACCCGCTCGACGGCCGTTCCCCGACAGTGGCCGCAACGCATTCGAATGCGAAAGCGGCACGCAAACAGGGGACTTCGCACGACGCGGCCGGACACCACCACGCCCGCGGTCGGGCTCGGCTTCGGGACCGGGCGGTGCACGCGCTCGTCCCGCACAGCCACGTGAGCATCGCCAAGTCGGATGCCGAACCGGAGGCGTCCACCGAGGGCATGCGCACCCCGCGGCTCTCGCCCGCCGTTGACACAGCCGCCCCTCGCCGCAGTTCGCCTCTCTCCACGAAGCAGCGTCCCCCCAAGTGGCCGGCATGGCGTACAGAGGCGAATCATCAAGATCACCAACAGCATCCATGAGCCGGACCTCGGATGTGACGTCACCTGGCGGTCGTGGGCCCTCCGACCGGATCTGTGGGCGGACCACCGATCGGCTCTACCGAAGGTGTGTCGGAGCGGTAGGCGAGCGTGTCGCCGTGAACAACTTCGACCAATTGATCGAACGAGTCGCGGCCAAGGCGGCCGAGAGCGAGCGGCTGCGGCCTCCGGTCTCGGCGGAGGCTGTGGACGAGGCCGAGGACAGGCTCGGATTTCGAATGCACCCGCTTCTCGTCGCGCTGTACTCGAAGGTGGGCAACGGCGGGTTCGGCCCGCAGAATTCGTTGCTCCCGCTGTCAGGCAGCCCGATTCGGGATGGCGAGGAGGCTGCGGTCGAGGGCTACCTGGCGCGGATCGCGGCTGCGGATGCCTGGTGGGCTTGGCCCGAGGGCGTTCTACCGGTTTTGGACTGGGGTTGTGCCATGTTCGCGTGCGTCGACTGCCGGAGCAACGACGGAACGGTCCTCCTTTTCGAGCCGAACGCGATCAGCGGGCACGACCTGTCCCAGGCGTGGTTCGTGGATGCGGGCAGCCTCGCAGAGTGGCTTGAGACCTGGTTGGCCGACGGAGGATGGTACGACGAGGACGTCGTAGACCCAGGCTTCGGCATGGCTCGGTGGGCCGAGGTTTCCGCACGGTTGTAGCCGTCCGCCGGTCAAGGCCTCAACGGTGACGGCCGAAACGCGGCTTCGGCGTGGATCTTGGAAGTGGTCGCGAAGGGCACGTTGCCGCCGGGGGCGTGGTGTCGTAGCGGTGGGTGAAGATCGCGACCATGAGTGCGACGGCCGATGAATACGAGTGGTTCGACGAGCTGTTCCCCGACCTGGCAGAGGCGTATTGCATCACCCTGGTCGAGAAAGTCGGCCCGGTCGAGCTTGTGCACCGCCTGGGTGGCGGGGTAGGGCCTGTCCTGACCGGTGGCCGTGCGATCACAGATGCCGCCTTCGACCTGCCGGAAGTCTCGGCCGACATGCTCCAGTTGACGGCGCTGGTTGCACTGGGTGCGTGGACGCTCATGATCGAACCCAACGGATATATCGGCGTCACCGAAGACAAGGCCGTTCCGGCGTCGACCGGCACCCGCTGGGTTTCACATTTCGTCAACATCGACGGTGTGGACGCCTTTTTGTGGGTCGAGGACGGTGAGGTGCGGTTGTCCTTCGAACCGTCGGTGCCCGAGGTGCGCTGGGGTAGCAACCCGGACGACTCGCTCGACGCCATGCGCGCGGCCGGTTTCGACTTCTCCCCGGAGCCCCCGGACACCTATGCGCCGGCGAGTGCGTCATTTGCCTTCGCCGAACACCTCACCGGAGTACGCCTGTCGCCTGACGTCATCCGGGACAGCTCCTTCCAGTGCGGCCTCGTGCCCGTGCGATAAGGCCTGCAACGGCCGGGAGGAAGTCCAGGTTTACTCATCCTGCCTCCTTCTCGCTCGGAGCCCCGAGGTGACGGCCGAGTCAACCGGTGATCTGTCGCAGAGTCGGTGGCCGGGGCGGCGGTCCGGACCGAGCGTGCGCAGGGTGGCGGTGTGGGCGCGTGGCAGGGTGGAGGTGACGGGGGCGTTTCGGGCGGGCAGTTCGCCGTGCGAACAGCATCGTGACTCCCCAGCCGCGCGTCGGTGGGGGGTTGCTCAACGTGCCTTCGGTGCAGGGGAGTTGGCGGAGATCACCGACGACTCGGATGTCTCGGGCCTGCCGGTTCCAGGGCCGGTCGTGCCGTTGGTCTTGCGGTGTTCGGGAAGGTGGTCGAGAGCCTTGCGGGCCTTGTGGGCCTCGCGGGTGGTGAACACGACGAGGGTGATCAAGGCCATCAGCAACGTGAGGGTCGGCGCGAGGGTCATCGGCGCCATCGAGGTTGTCGCTATCACGGCGTCGGAGGCAGCAACGTCACGGGGGATGGGGCGAGTTCGGAGACGCCGGGGGCGTGCGCCGAGTCAGGCACGGCGGATCACCACGTCCCCCAAGGCGGTGCGGGCGCGCACCGAAACGGTCTCGCTCGACTTCTCGGGCGCGTCGGCGGCGTCGAGGGTGTTGCGTACCTGGCCGAAGGAGGTGCGCACGTCCAGCCACGCGGACGTGCCCGCGCGGATGCCGATCTCCACCTCACCGGCGCCGCTTTCGAGTACGGTCGTGCCGCGGACGATCTCGTCGATCCGGACGGAGCCGAGCGCGGTCTTGGCAGCCACGTCGGCGTGCGCGAGGCGGACCGCGACGTCACCGTTGGCCGCGTTGGCGCGCAGATCGCCGGTGACCTCGCCGATCCACGTGTCGCCGTTGCTGTTCTTGACCACCGTCGCACCGTCGATCCCGTGAATGCGCACCGAGCCGGAGCCGGTGGTGGCCTCGGTACGGCCGCCGGCGTGGTTCACCGTAATCTCGCCCGCGCCGGTGCGCAGATGCAGCGGGCCGGTCCGGTCGAGTCGCAGGTCGCCGAAGCCGGTCTTGAACCGGCACTCGCCGAGCAGGCCCGTACTGCGAAACTCGCCGAACCCCGTATCGCCCCGGACGTGCGACCCGGTCGGCACCTCGATCGTCACCTCGATCGAACCACTCCGGCCGAACGGGCTGAACTGCTTGGGCGCCTTGACCACGAGTCGGCCGTCGACGTACTCGACCCGCGTGCGTTCCGCGAGCTTGACGTCGGCGTCCTTGGCGGGGTCGCTCGGGTGTACCTCGACGCTGGTGTCGGTGCGGTCGCTCGCGACGATCCGGGTGTTGCCGACGGAGAGTTCGAGAGTGGCGGAGATCGGTTCGGGGGTGTCGAAAATCGGCATGGCTGTCCCGTCGTGGTGGGTCGGTCGGGTGTCTTCGCAGGGGTGAGGAAGTGGTGGGGCGGGCGCGAGCGTTCGCGCTCGGTCAGCGCACCCAGCCGTTGTATTGCTCGCCGCCGCCGGTCGCGCGCGGCGTGCTGCGGCGCTCG
>NZ_WWJX01001508.1 GCF_009865215.1 Streptomyces sp. SID3343
GGGCCTCGCTCGGGGCCGGCGGCTCCCCGGCCACGCGCGGCGGGGCGGAGCGGGGCGGGGTGCGTCTGGTGTCGGGGCGGGTCAGGACGAGGTCACCGGTGGCGGATTCGGCGACCGGCGCGAAGCCCATCGCGCGCAGCTTCTCCAGGACCGCGTCGGGAGCGGATTCGGCCGCGAGCACGGTCGGCGCGAGGCGGCGCAGGCGCAGTCCGGCCGCGCGGCGGTCGGCGACCAATTCGGTCAGGAGCGCGTCGTCGTCGCAGCGCAGGAAGGCGCTCGCGGTGCCGACCCGGATCCGGCCGTGCCGGCGGGCGACGTCGTCCACGAGGTAGGTGAGCGGTTGCGGTACGGGGGTGCGCGAGTGGGTCGCGAGCAGGTGGTGCAGGTCGCCGGCGGTGCGGCCGGCGTCGAGGGCGCGGCGCACCGATTCCTCGGTGAAGCGGTAGACGGTGGCGCCGCCGGTGGACTCGATGTCGGCGGCCAGGTGCAGTTCGTGCGCCAGTTCCATGATCAGCGGGCCCGGGGCCACGGCGGTCAGGTCGGCCTGGAGGAAGATGTGGTCGAGCGGCCGCGGGAGCAGCGGGGTGAGCGCGTCGCCCGCCTCGAACACCCGGCCGTCGCCGAGCGTACGAGCGTAGTCGGCGAGGGCGCCTCGGCCGATGATGCCGAGCAGTTCGGCCTCGACGAGCATCGCCCGGAACATGCTCTCGGGCAGCCGTGCCGCCCGGATCGGCTGATGCCACGTCAGGTGGGCGAGCAGCGAGTCGGCGTCGGCGGACGTGCCGGGGGCGAGGCCGGCCAAGGTGGCCAGGATCCGGCGGCGCACCTCGGGGGCGGCGGTGCGGTCGACGCTCATGCCGAGCGCGCCGATCGGCCGGTCCTTGTCGTCGCGGGTGCCGACCAGGGCGGGTACGCGGGTGGTTTCCAGCCAGGTGCCCGCGAGCGCGGCCCAGCGGGTACCGACGGGAGTGCGGCGCCACGTGTCGTAGGCGGGGGTGGGCAGCCACTGTTCGTCGGGCTCGCCGTCGCCCGCGACCAGGCCCATCGCGTAGGCGGTTTCCAGCCACAGGGCGGTCTCGGCCTCGGGCACGTCGGCTTGGACGGCGGTGCGCTTGAACTCGCGCATCCCCAGCCCGCCGGCCCGCAGTACGGACGGGCCGCCGGCGCTCCACAGCTCCAACAGGTCCTCGACCCGGCGCACGGCGGTGAACGCCGAGCCGGCCGCAAGCGTGTCCACAGCCTGTGGATCGTGCGCGCGCACGACGAGGGCGGGCGGGGTGGGTTCGAGCGAGCGGTGGACCCGGCCACCGCGCAGGTGCAGGGCGATCTCGCGGGGCAGCACGACCGTGTCGGCGCCGACGGGAACGAGCAGGGCGCGGGCTAGCAGCCACTCGACGGGAGTACGGGCGGCGCCCACCCGCACCGGGCGGTCCGCGCCGCGGACACTGCCGGTGGGCGGGCCCCACACGAGCTTGTCGAGCACCTCACGCGCGGCGTCGGGGGCCTGCGCGAGCAGCGCGTCGAGCGCGACCGGGTCGGTGAACAGCTCGGTCGTCGCGGTGATCGCGGACACGGCGTCGTGGGTGGACGCCAGGCCGAGGTCGGCGAGCAGGTCCTGCAACCGCGAAGGCGCGGTCGCCGCGAGCGCGCCGGCGAGGGTGGGCCCCAGTCCCGCGGGGCTCGCCCCGACCAGGTCCCGCACGGTACGCACCACCCGCAGCGCGTCGGCCGGACCCCACAACAGCGCCTGCTCGCGCAGGTTGGCCACGGTCCGCTCGAACGCCTCGGGGGCCTCCCCGATCAGCGCGTACAGCCGCTCGGCCGAGAACCCGTCGGGCAGCACGACCGCCGCGTCCACGACTTGGAGGGTGAACCGATCGAGCCGCTCCAGGGCCCGCGCGATCGACGCGCGGGTGGTGGCCCGGGTGGCGAGCTGGGTGAGGTCCACCGGCACCGGGATGGTCAGGTCGGGCCGGGCCCGCAAAAGCGCGCCGAGCGCCTCGTCGGTACGCCCACGCAGATCCTCGGCAAGGGTCCGGGGCCCGGACTCGGCAGCTCTTTCCGAACCGGATCGAGTAGGCGACGCAGCGGTGGTCATCCCATCAACGTTAGACGGTCCACCCCACAACCCTCACCGCTCCCACCGACCCACCCCGCCGGCCCCTCCACCGACGAGCACCGAAGAGGCCGCGAACGGAACGCAACACCTCGCCCCAACCGGACAACAAACCAGGCGGCGAGGCGCGGTAGACAGCGCGAGACCCCGCACACCGCCTGAGCCGGCGCACGAATCGCCATCCGCGTCGGCCAGGGTGCCGATGTGGCCGCGGCCAAGGCCCCGACCGAGATCCCCGGCCCTGAACCGAGAGCACCGCTCTCACTCGCAAGCACAGCTCTCGCCCAAGCATGGCGCTCCGCACCTGACGATCCGCGCCTAACGATCCGAGCCTGACGATCCTCGCCTGACGATTTGCGCCAGACGCTCCGTGCCTGACGATCCGCGCCAAGAGCACCACTCCGATTAGCGAGCACCGCTCTCTCTCGCGACCGCAGATCAGCGCCTGGCGATCCAAGCCAAGAGCACCGCTCCTATTAGCGAGCACCGCTCTCTCTCGCGACCGCAGATCCGCGCCCGCCGCCCCGAACCGAGAGCACCGCTCTCGCTCAAGCAAGCGCTCCGCACCCGGGCCCCGCCGCGAGAGCATCGCTCTCGTTTGAAGGCAGATCCGCGTTCGCCACCCTCGAATCGAGAGCACTGCTCTCGCTTGCAAGCACCGCTCTCGCTCGCTCGGGGCGCTCCGCGCCAGAGACTTCGAAGCGAGAGCACCGCTCTCATTGGCGAGCATCATCCCCCCTTCGGCAGATCCCGCCCTCCCACCACTCCGAACCGGAGCAGCGCTCTCGCTTGTACGCACCGCTCTCATTTGAGAACGCCGCTCTCTCTGGACGGCAGATCCCGCCCTATCGCCTCCCCGAACCGAGAGCACCGCTCTCGCCTGCAAGCACCGCTCTCATCCGCTCGGGGCGCTCCGCGTCAGAGACTTCGAAGCGAGAGCACCGCTCTCATTGGCGAGCATCGTCCTCCCTTCGGCGGATCCCGCCCTCCCACCGCTCCGAATCAGAGCAGCGCTCTCGCTTGTACGCACCGCTCTCAGCTCTGGCTTGTACGCACCGCTCTCATTCGAGAACACCGCTCTCTCTGGATGGCAGATCCCGCCCTCTCGCCTCCCCGAACCGAGAGCAGCGCTCTCGCCTGCGAGCACCGCTCTCGCCCGATCGGGGCGCTCCGCGTCAGAGACTTCGGAGCGAGAGCACTGCTCTCATTTGTGGGGGCTGCTCTCGCCAAGCGTTCCTCTCCGTCCCGCGCAGATCGCCGGCGGGCGGGCCGGGGGAACCGCAGCCTGTTCACCGTCCGAAACGGGCGGGTGCCGGGTGGACGGGTGGACGGGTGGGCGGGCAGACGCGACCGAAAGTCCACCGAAGCCGGACCACCACCCCCAACGGCCGGCCCGTCGCAGGTCGCAATCTCGGCTCCCGGGCACGGAAGAAACCCCAGCCTTCGCCATCCGCGACGGGCGAGCCCTTCCCGGGCGTCGACGCCACAAACGCAGGCAACTCCCGTGTGTCCGCGCAAAGATCGTGGGAAGGACTCGCTCCGTTCGCCCACGCGGCCCTAGGCTGAAGTGTCGCTTTGCCGATCCATACACGAGACACGGCACAGCGGTTCGAGCAAAGCGCAGCGAAAAGCAGCGAAAAGGCAAGGCCAGGGCGATCCTTCGGTGGGGGTGGGACGTGAACTTCGAGAGTGATCACCTGGTTCTGCAGTACCTGGGCGAGGTCGGAGACGCCGCGCAACGGCGACTGCGGCCCGCCGACCGGGCCAGACTGGTGGAGCGCCTCCGGAGTCAGATCAACAGCGAGCGCGAGCGGCTGAACGCGCATACGCGCGGTTCCGTTCAGGTCATCCTCGACCGGCTCGGTACCCCCGACGCGGTCGTCGGCCAAGAGCTGTACCGGCTCGGCGACCTGCGCAACACCGGCGCGGACGACGGCGTGGGCGCGATGTCGATGCGCGGCTCGCGTCACGCGACGGTCGCGCGCCAGATGGGCTTCCGGGCCGACTCGACGCCGATCCCGGCCGTGGCGGACCCCTCCCGCCCGCAGCCGGCCCCGCCCGCCCCGCGCGTGTCCCC
>NZ_WWJX01001509.1 GCF_009865215.1 Streptomyces sp. SID3343
CCGCAAAAAAAGACCGCGCCCACCCATCCCCCACCCGAACACCAACCACGCATCGGCGTCCGACCCAGGGCCTAGGCTCCTGACATGAGCGACTCCCCACGCCCGACCGCCCACCTGGCGACCGGGATCCGCTGGTGGGACGGCCTGCCGCACCTGGTACTCACCGACCCGGACACCGCCGACTCCGCCACCACCGCCACCGCCACCGCCACCGCCACCGCCGACGAACAGTCGCTACAACCCCTGACCCCCGGCACCATCACCGGATGGCACTTCGACGGCCCCCGCGAATGCGTAGGCATTCGCCGCAAGGCCGGCCGCCGCGTCCCGTGCCCTCGCCGCACGGCCCTCCCGGAAACCGCCGCCCGGTCCCAGTGCGACGCGTGCGCGCTCGCCGACCCCGGCCGCAAACTCGCCCGCGACCAGGCGATGGACGACCCGCGCCCGTTCTCCCTCTACCTGGCCTGGTTCGGCCCAGGACTCCTCAAGGTCGGCCTCACCGCCACCGAACGCCGCGCGGCCCGCCTGGCCGACCAGGGCGCGCCGATGTTCACCTGGCTGGCCCACGGCCCCCTGATCCCGATCCGCAGCACCGAGCGCGCCTGCTCCGCAACGGGCCTGGTCCGCGAGCGGCTGCCGCACAAGGCCAAGGTCGCCGCCTGGTGGCAGCCCCGCCCGACGGGCGACCCGCAGGAACTCGCCGACGTGCACGCCCGGTTGACCCCCCTGCTGCCCGAGTCCCTGACCCCGGCACCGTGCCGCATCGAGAACCTGACCCGCTTCTACGGCCTGACCGAGCCCCCGCCCCTCACCCCGTCGCAGGCC
>NZ_WWJX01001510.1 GCF_009865215.1 Streptomyces sp. SID3343
AGGTCGGTGACGCCGCCCCACTTGGGGGTGCAGCCGCCGCCGTCGGTGACGAAGGCGAGGGTGTAGTCCTTCACACCGGTGGCCTCGGCGTTGGCGAGGAGGTCGTAGGCCGGGTAGAGGGAGGTGTCGACGTACGGCGCGAAGCCGGCGCTCGTGGTGGTGCCCTCCCCGGGGTCGCCGGTGGGCGCGGGGGCGGTGCCGGTCGGGTCC
>NZ_WWJX01001511.1 GCF_009865215.1 Streptomyces sp. SID3343
AGGAGTGGCGGCCGATCCTGCGGTTCTCCACCCTGCGCGACCCGGCCGAGATCGCGCGGTTCGTCGAGTTGCGCGTCGTCGACCCGCAGGCGCGGAACTGGCTGCGCGGCCTGGCCGCCGCGCAGCGCTACCAACGCGCGCACCTCGATCTGCGGGCGCAGATCGACGAGGTCGACGTCGACCACCACGGAGTGAAGTTCCCGCTCGGCCAATGGATCTCGGAGCAGCGGCGGGAGTACGCCGCCGGGCGTCTGGGCGCTCCGCAGGTCGAGGAGCTGGAAGAGCTGGGCATGGTGTGGTCGGTCCACGATCGGGCGTGGGAGGACGGGTACGCGATGGCGCGCCGCTACGCCGCCGAACACGGCACCCTCGCCGCGCCCAAGGACGCCGTGATCGAGGGGTACCCGGTCGGGCGGTGGCTGGAGAAACGCCGGGCACAGGGCAAGGCCGGCACCCTGCCCGCCGAGCGTGACGTCGCCCTGGACGCGCTCGTCGACGGCGAGGAATGGAACCCACGGCATTGGACGCCGGATTGGCAACGCCACCTCACCTACGCGCAGCAGTTCCTGGCCGCGCGCGGCGACGGGCCGCGGCTCGACGACGTCGGCGTGGACGTCGTGTACCGCGGTGCCGCGCTCGGCCGGTGGGTCGCCCGGCAGCGGTCCGGCTGGGAACGGCTGGGCGGCGAACAACGCGGCGCGTTGACCGCGTTGGGCCTCACCCCGCCCGTCTCGGCC
>NZ_WWJX01001512.1 GCF_009865215.1 Streptomyces sp. SID3343
CGTGAGCGGCCGACGTGGAACGAGTCGGTGCGCGGCGAGCAGCGCCGTGACGTGCTCCCCGCGTGGCTGCGTTCGCGTGAAGCTCTGCGCGAGCAGGCGCGGTGGGTCTTCGACCACTACCGGCACGTGTTCGCGTTCCACGCCGTCCGCACCCCGGTCTACGCCGGGACGCTCGCGGTGCGCTCCCCGCTCGGCGCGGTGCGCCTGGTCGGCCGCGCGTTCCGATGGGTGGGCGACACCGACACCCGCCCCGTGCGGGCGGAAGCGATCCGCAAGGCCGACGCCAACGAGTACCTCAAGCTCTCCAAGCACCGCGACGGCAAGGCACGGCTGCGCGGCACCATCCTCGCCGCAGCCTGTCTGTGCGCGAGCCTGCTGTTCACCGCACTCGTGCTCGCCGGCCCCACGTGGGCGCTGTTGTTGACGCTCGCGGGGATCGTGGCCGGGTTGGGGTTCGTCGGCGCGCCGGAGGATCGACCGGTCATCGGCCCGTCCGTGGTCAAGCCGCAAGTGCAGAAGCTCACCAGCCACTTCGTGCTGCGCGCGCTCGGCGCGCTGGGTATCGCCGAGATCAACAAGGCCATGACCAAGGGGTGGGGCGGCAAGGCGTTCGTCGCCCCGATCACCCGCGACGG
>NZ_WWJX01000018.1 GCF_009865215.1 Streptomyces sp. SID3343
GCGTGAGCGCGTGAGCGCGTGAGCGCGTGAGCGCGGGGACCGCTCTCGTCGTCGGGGCATCCCGCAACCTCGGGCTCGGCCTCGCCACCGAGTCCCCCTGGGTACAGGGGGCGCATCGAGTGCATCGAGTGCATCGAGTGCAACGACGTCCCCGGCGAGCCGGAGGTCCGTGTGCCGGATCGACGGTGCCGGGGCGGCAGCTCCTGCGGGATCAGTGAATCTTCGAAACCCTCACGAAGCAATCGACTGACTCAAAGATGAGGGAGGGACGACCGGAACCGTGTGCGGGCTCCTGAGCGGTCGGAGCGGCTGCTTGGTCGCTTCCCGCTGCCCGCTGCCCGCTGCCCGCTGCCCGGAAGCCTCACGCGGTGTTCGGGCCCCCGGCGAACGCGAGTGATCCGAGAAAGCGCGTCTGCTCGTGTTCCACCGTGGCGTCCAGCTCGGCCATGGCCTCCAGGGCGCGCGGATCGCCGAGCGTCATGGCACCGAGTGCGCGCTCCAAGTGGCCCTGGTCCTCGATCTCCCACAGGTTGAATGCCTCGTACAGCGGCCCGACCTGCGTCACGGTGCCCGCGACCAGCGCGATGCCCTGCGATTCGAAGAGTTCGCGGATGGTCACCATGGCGGCTTCGTAGCGCGCCAGATTCGCGAAACCGTACTTGAGCCGGAGCTGCGCCAGCATGTAGCTGCTCATCTGTCTGCCTTTCCTGCGGGGCCCGTCGGGGCTTCCCCAGGAAGGTAGACGTTCACACAGGTGTGAAGGGCAAGTCAGTGTTGTCGGTCACCGCGTTCAGTACGGCTTCCAGGCCGGTCAGCTTGGCGTGCAGTTCTTCCGCTTCACGTGAGAGTTCGGCGTGCCGCGTACGCAGTAGAGCCTCGACCCGCGGCGCGGAGTCGGGGAGTTTCCACTCCCGGACCACCGTAAGGATCAGGTCGCTCGGCAGGCCCGCGCCGTACAGACGCTGGATGAACCCGACACAGTCGGCGTCTTTGGCCTGGTACCTGCGGTGCCCCACGGCGTTGCGCGACGGGAGCAGGAGACCTTGCTCCTCGTAGTACCGCAGTGATCGCGTGCTCACGTGGCACCGGTGGGCGAGTTCACTGATCGACAGCGACACGAGGTTCGAATCGGGGTTCCCCTGGGGGCTGGACTCGGAGGTCGATTCGAGGCTGTGCGCCGGCCTGCCCCCGCGCGGCGAGACGACCCTCTGCGACGCTGCGGCGCCATCACCGGACGGGTCATTCGAGGCATCGGAACGCATAGTGAACTCTAGCCCTCCCTCGACCGGTGCCGTCGGGTGGCTTCGTTCACTTCCGAGAGCAGCGTTTGTTCATTGTTTTGGGCTGCGGTGGATGAGGCTCGGTGGCGTCGATGTTCACGTGAAATGACGTCACCGAGGTCCCGTTGTGTGGGCGGTCAGCGGCTTCGGCCCGAAGCGGACCGCCCTGGTCGGTGAACAGAAACTCGGGTTCGACATGCTGGTGCGATGAGTGATCGTGCGGGTGTTCCGGTGAAGGTGTGGTTCGCCCTTGACCGGGACGAGGACGGTTGGCCGCCGGTCGGTGTCGAGAGCCTTTGGGCGGTCGACGTCGGCGAGGGACTGGTTCGGATCGACAACGTGCCGTTCTTCGTGCGCGACCTCGCGCTCGGTGACATCGTGCGCACCCGGGTCGACTCCGAGGACGGGCGCCTGCACTTTCGGGAACGGCTGCGCTGGTCGGGAAACTGCACTGTGCGTGTGATTCCGTTCCGGGACGGGGCCCTGCGGGGTGATATGCAGGCCGTGCTCGACCTGTTCGGGCCGTTGGGGGTCTCCGGTGAGGGGGTCGAGCGTTTCGGGCTCGTGGCACTCGGCGTGCCGGCGAACGCGGACTTCGGGCCGGTCCGGGAGTTGTTGGCGCGGGGCGCGATCGAAGAGTGGTGGGACTTCGAGGAGAGCTGTGTGGGCGACGCGTGGGAGGCAGCCACGATCTGATGGCCAATCGAGGTCGATTGGTGGTGACGTATCACCGCTACTCGCCCTCGAAGGGCGATCGCCGGCCCTGCCACCCACGTGGGTGGCAGGGCCGGCGTGTCGACAGGGCGGTGGGTCACCCGGTTTCGGCACGTCCCTCGGCTCGTGCGCGGGTGCTGGCGAGGCGGTAGGAGTCGGTGCCGGTTTCGATGATGGTGCCGTTGAAGGTGAGGCGGTCGACGATGGCCGCGCAAAGCCGGGGGTCCGTGAATGTCTTGGTCCAGCAGCCGAAGGACTCGTTGGAGGCGATGGCGACGCTGTTCTTCTCCTCGCGTTCGGTCAGCACCTGGAAGAGGAGTTCGGCGCCGTGGCGGTCCAGTTCCATGTAGCCGAGCTCGTCGACGCAGAGGAGATCGACGCGGCCGTAGCGGGCGATGGTCTTGTTGAGCTGCTTCTCGTCGGCGGCCTCGACCAGTTCGTTCACCAGCTTCGTGGCGAGCGTGTAGCGGACGCGGTAGCCCTTCATCGCCGCTTCGGTGCCCAGGGCGATGAGCATGTGGGACTTGCCGGTGCCGGAGTCGCCGATCAGGCAGAGTGGCTGGCTCTTCTTGATCCATTCGCAGCTGGCGAGGGTATGGATGGTGGCCGCGTCGATGTTCGGGTTGGCCTCGAAGTCGAAGGCCCGCAGGGACTTCTCCCGCGGGAAGCCCGCCGCCCTGATCCGCCGTTCGGAACGGCGTCGGCCCCGGTCGTCGCACTCGATCATCAACAGTTCGGCGAGGAAGCCGCGGTAGGTCATCTGTTCCTTGATCGCCCCGTCGGCGATGTCGGAGAACTCGTTGCGGATCGAGGGCAGCCGCAACAGGCGGCAGGCGTTGTCGATTGCGGCGTCGGCGGCCTGCTCGGTCAAGTTTCGCTGGCGGGGCAGAGTCACTGTGCCTCTCCCTCACGGTGTTCGCTGCCACTGGCGCGGCGGCGTCGGAGCAGTTGGTCGTAGAGGGTCACCGACGGCAGCGGCCTGGTGTCCGGCGGCAGATGTGCGAGCCGCCACTCGTGCAGCGACGTGACGCCGGCCGGCGTCTGCCCGGGAACCGCCGGCATGGACGCCCCGCCGATCGGCTCGTCCTCCGCCTGGGCGGCCTTGCGCGCTTCCAGGGCGACAGCGTCGGAGGTCAGGGCGCCGGCCCGCAGCGCGGTGGCCAGGCCCGCGACCACGTGCTCGTGGGGGAGGTACCGGTTCAGCAGCAGGACTTCGATCAACGCCCGGGTGCCGTCCCTCTCACCGTGAACCTTGCGGGCCTGCGCCCACCAGGCGTCGTGGACCGGGGTGAACTTTCCGGCTGACCGGGCCTGTTCCAGGGCCGTGGCACCCGGGAAGGCGCCCGGCTTGCGGATGAGGGCTTCGAGGTAGTGGTCCAGGTCCAGACGGCAGCCGCCCTTCGCGATCAACCTCTCGTGCCGGGCCACATCGACGTTCTTTTCGTAGACCACCAGGTGAGAGGCGTGCAGGACTACTCGCACCCGCTTGCGATCAGGCGGGTCGGGACCGAGTAGCGGTTGGTGCGGACGGCGATCTGGCTGTAGCGGTCGACTCGCGGCGTGAACAGCCGGCCCGTCTCGAACGGCTCCTCCGGCAACGGCGTCAACAACGGCTGCTCGATGGCGAAGTACTCGTCGACGGTCCGTGGCCGCGAACCGATCCGACGGTGCCCGTCGTGCAGGTCCCACTGTTCGACCATCTCGTTCAGCTCGGCGAGCGAGTCGACTTCCGGGACCGGTGTGAAGTGGTTGCGGCGGAAGTAGCCGATCATCCCTTCGACTCCACCCTTCTCGTGGGCGCCTTCGATACCCGGCCGGCAGTAGAAACTCTCGATGTTGAAGTGTGAACGGAAGGCGATCCACCGGTCGGTCTCCACCCTCGCCCGGCTCAGCCCCAGCACCTGGGCGACGGCCGACTTCAGGTTGTCGTAACGGATCTTGCTTCGCGGGACGCCACCCAACGTGCGAAGCGCGTGCACGTGCCCTTCGAAGAAGGCCTCCTGGCCGCAGGAGGCGAAGACCCGGTGAACGGCCTTGCCCGAGTAGGACAGGCGGAGCGAGAACAAATAGCAGGTCACCAGCTCGCCCGCCAGGCGCACGGTCACATCGCCGAAGTCGACCTCCGCCTCGTGACCGGGCAGATGAGTCTGCGGCACGAACACTTCCGCCGGGGCCTTGCCCGAGGCCGCGAGAATCTCCGGCTTCCGGTCGCAGACGTAGCGCCGGACCATCTGGTAGGACACATCGGCACCGTGCTCCTCGACGAGCCGGTGGAAGATCCGTGTGATCGTGTGACGCTGCTTGCGCGGCGCGTCGAGGTCCGTCCGCAGCATCTCGTCGATCGCCGGCTTGTACGGGTCCAGACCGGTCCGCCGCGGTGGCGGCTTCTTCCGCGGCTCCGGCCAGACCGAGTCCACGGCCTTCTTCACCGTCCGCCACGACACGTTGTACTTGCGCTCAAGCTCGCGCATCTTCATGCCAGCACGGTGATCACGCCGGATCGCTGCGTACAACTCGACCTTGGACATCTGCGGCATGACCAGGACCTTTCACCAGGAGCATCCCGATGCTGCCCTGGCAAGTACCCCAGTGCTGTCAAAACTCGGGTTCTGGCCCAGGTTTTGTGGAGTCTGACTGTGCGTCACGGGTTCGGGGCCAGGCGGCTTCTTTCGGGAAGGGCGCGCAGTGCCGGTGACGTGAGTTCCAG
>NZ_WWJX01000156.1 GCF_009865215.1 Streptomyces sp. SID3343
CGCCGTGGTCGTGGCGCTCGTCGTGCGCCGCCGTCGTCGAAACGCGTCCGGCCCGGGCGCCGAGCCCGCCGCACTCGCCGACGTCGGCGGCGCGAAGGATTCGGAACACCCGGGCGAGACCGCCGCCGCCGAAGCGCAGCCCGCGGGCTGATCCCCCCGCTCGGCTCACCACGAATGCGGCCGACCCCCGTGCCCTCCTACGGGGCGGATATCGGTTCCGCGACGGCCGGCACGTCGCCGCGGCCGTGCGATCCGACGGGGCGCGGACCGTAGGTCCGGCGGATCCAGTACGCGACGAGCACGACCGCGAGGCTGCCCAGGCTGGTGAACAGCTGGGTGCGCTGGTCGTCGATGACGGCCATGGCCACCAGTACGGCGACGAAGCCCGCCATGACGATCCAGGTGAGGTAGGGGAACAACCACATCTTCAGCATCAGTCGCTCGGGAGCCTCGCGCTCCAGCCGACGACGCATGCGCAGTTGTGACACGCCGATCATCACGTACATGAAGATGGCGATCGCGCCGGAGGAGTTGACCAGGTAGGTGAACACGGTGTCCGGCGACAGGTAGGCGAGCACCACCGAGACCCAGCCGACGACCGTGCCCGCCAGGATCGCCCGGACCGGGACGTTGCGGCGGCTGGTCTTGACCGACCACTTGGGCGCGTCGCCGTGCGAGGCCAGCGCGAAGAGCATGCGCGAGGACACGTACACCGACGAGTTGAGCACGCTGAGCACCGCGGTCAGGATCACGATGTCCATCACGGTGCCGGCGCCGGGCAGGCCGATGATGTCCCACGCGGCGACGTACGGGCTCGCCAGCACCTCGGCGCCGTCCCACGGAACGATCGTGACGACGAGGAAGATCGAACCGACGTAGAACAGAACGATCCGCCAGATGATGCCGGTCGTGGCCCGCGCCACCGACCGCTCGGGCTCCTTGCTCTCCGCGGCCGCGATCGTGACGATCTCGGCGCCGCCGAAGGCGAAGATGACCACGACGATGGCGGAGAAGATCGAGGTGAAGCCGTTGGGCGCGAAGCCGCCGTGCGACGTGAGGTTGGAGAAGTCGAACGAACTGCCCGGCCACGCGCCGAACACGTGCAGACCGCCCACGACGAGGAACGCGATGATCGCGGCGACCTTGACCGAGGAGAACCAGAACTCGAACTCGCCGAAGGACTTCACCGACAGCAGGTTCGTCGCGGTCATCACCGCCATCAGGGCCATCGCCAGGATCCACAGGGGCAGATCGAGCCAGGCGTGCAGGATCGCGGCGCCCGCGACCGCCTCGACGGCCA
This sequence comes from Streptomyces sp. SID3343, assembly GCF_009865215.1. Lineage (GTDB taxonomy): Bacteria > Actinomycetota > Actinomycetes > Streptomycetales > Streptomycetaceae > Embleya. The sequence continues at coordinate 1,301 of NZ_WWJX01000156.1, forward strand.
CGATGATCACGTAGTAGTACCAGTACAGCCAGCCGATCGTGAAGCCCGCCCACGGGCCGATGGCGCTGCGCGCGTAGTCCGAGAACGACCCGGAGGACGGTCTCGCGACGACCATTTCGCCGAGCATTCGCATCGTGCACAGCACGAGCGCGCCGGCCAGACAGTAGGACACGATCGCGGCCGGTCCGGCGGTCTTGATGACGCTGCCGCTGCCGACGAACAGGCCGGCCCCGATCGCCCCGCCGATCGCGATCATGGCCATGTGTCGATTACGGAGCGAACGACTCAGTTGGGGTTGCTCGGTGGGGGTTGTGTGCTGCGACATGAAGACTCCTGCGAGGCGGGGAACGGGGGTGGCAGCGGGGCGGCAGGACGGCGAGCCGGTACGAACGAGCGCCGGCGGGACGACCCGTCAGGTCCAGTCGCCCTCTCGGCCCGCGCCGATCACCCAGGTCAGCGCCCGGAAACGGCGCAGCGCCTCGCGGGCGTCGGGGGCCTCCAGGCGGATGGTGCGCGGGCCGACGACGGTCACTGCGGCCGTCGCGCTCGCGCGTTCGGCGAGGTAGGGGCTGTCCACGTCGACCTCCACCACGTGCGGCGCGGGCGGCATGGCGGATGGATGCGGCGGGCTCGCCAACGCGGCGGCGGCCTCGCGGCGGATGTCGGCCGAGGTCGCGGCGGGCGTGCGGCAGATCGCCGCGTGTCGGGAGATCGCCGTCTTGACCGCGACCGTACGACAGCCCGGCGCGTAGCGGCCGGCCTCGGCGCAGGTCAGGTCGTCGCCGGTGACCAGGACCACCGGGACGCCCGCCTCGGCCGCGACGAGCGCGTTGAAGCCGCCTTCGTCGACGGGGCGTCCGTCGACGCGCACGGCGAGCACACTGTGCGACAGGTACGTGTGGGCGAGCACGCCGGGCTCGCCCGCGCCGGTGTGGTAGCCGACGAACGCCAGTGCGTCCACGTCGAGTTCGAGCCCTTGGAGCATGCCCAGTGGCTTGTTGCGGCCGACGATGAGCACGGCGCGCGGGTCGAGTTCCTCCAGGAGCACGTTGTCCATGCCGCAGTGCGCGTCGTTGACGATCACCTCGTCGGCGCCGGCGTCCAGGAATCCGGCCACGGCCCCGTTGACGTCGCCGGTGAGCAGGCGTCGGAAGCGTTCGTAGCGCGGGTTGCCGGCCGTCACGTCGGCCGGCAGCACCGTGCCGGTGGCGCCCTCCATGTCGGCGGAGATCAGGACGCGGGTCATACCGCCACCTCCTCGGGGTGCGAAGGGTCGTCACGGTCGTCGCGGCCGTCGCGGCCGTCGTCGGACGAGTTCCCCGAGGACTTCGGGGATATCAGGTCCACCAGGGCGTGCACGTGCGGCGCGCCGCTCTCTTGGACCACCTCGCGGATGGTCTGCGCCTCGCGGACGGTGGCCAGACGCACGTCGTCGTCGACGACGCGGTAGCCGTACACGGCCGGGCGGGGCAGCGAGTTGTAGGCGAAGTGCGACGAGAAGTAGTAGGCGCCCGTGTCGTACAGCGCGACGACGTCGCCCGGGTCGAGCAGCGGGAGGGCGCGCCCGACGGCGGTCAGGTCGCCCGCGAAGCAGCACGGGCCGGCGATGTCCTGGATCTCGTTCGGCGCGTCCTTGGGGCGGCCGTGCGCGTCGAACGCGCCCACTCGCAGCGGCCACGCCTGGGGCATGAACACCGTGCGGGTGGCGACCTGCGCACCCGCGTGGGTGATCGCGATCCGTCGGCCGCCGGCGCTCTTGGTGTACTCCACGAGCGAGGCGATCGTGCCGTTCTTGGCGAGCAGCGAGCGGCCGAACTCGGTGACCAATCGGTAGCGGCCGTCAAGGAGTTCGGGCACCGTGGCGCGCAGTTCGGCGACGTAGTCGGCGAAGGTCGGGTCGTCCTCGTCGCCGTCGAAGTTCACCGGCAGGCCGCCGCCGATGTCGAGGCCGGTGATCTGCCGGCGGCCCAACACGGTGTTGATGTGCTCGGCGAGGTCGAACGTGGCCCGCAGACCGGCCGCGATCAGGGACAGCGGGCAGCCCTGGGATCCGACGTGCGCGTGCAGCCGGTTCAGCCACGGCCGGCGGGCGAACGCGTCGACCACGGCCTCGACCGCCCCCGGGTCGCGCAGCGCGATGCCGAACTTGGACGTGGTGGTCGCGGTGCTCATCGCGCCGATGGCGCCGGCTCCGACCTGCGGGTTGACCCGGATGCCGATCGGTCCCGCGGCCGGGCCCTCGGCCAGGATCGCGTCGACGCGGGCCAGCTCCTGGAAGTTGTCGACGTTGACGGCGATGCCGTGCGCGAGGGCGTACCGCAGTTCCTCGACCGTCTTGGCCGGGCTGTCCAGCACGAGCCGCTCGGGGGTGAACCCGGCCGCGAGCGCCTGCTCCAACTCGCCCGGTGAGGCCACCTCGCAGCCCATTCCCGTTTCGGCGAGCAGCCGCAGTACCGGGACCAGGCCGCAGGCCTTGGCCGCGAACGTGTGCAGTACCGGCGTGTCGCCGAACGCCGCCGTCAGTGCGTCCACCGAGTCGCGGATGCCGTCCACGTCCAGCAGGCCCACCAAGGGGGCCTCGGGCCCGAGCAGGCCCGCATCCACGACCCGGGCCAGGGCCGCCTCTCGGGCCGATCGCCGGCGCCGGGCCACTGCGGAAGTCACGTGCACCACACCTCGAAGGTCTCTAGCGTTCACGACTCGTTCGGGCCGCATGCACAGCCTGGATCCGGATGTACGCGGGCGTCAGCGTCGCGGGCAACCAAACGACGCGGCGTTCGCTGTGGCACCCGACAAGAAAATGATCATGGAATTCGAGGGCCGACCTCGACTCCGAGAAGCCGACCACACACCGACCCGGCCACGAAGCGGCCGCCCCATGGAATGGCTCACCCGGGTGGGCGGCGGGCCAGGCGCACGCCGATGTCCGCGAGCAGTCGGCCCGTCGGGTCGTCCAGGTCGACGCCGAAAAGCTCTTTGGCCCGGCGCAGCCGGTAGCGCAGGGTGTTCGGGTGCACGCTGAGCCCGCGGGCCGCGGCCGCGGTGTCGCCGAACGCGCGCAGATAGGCGCCGACCGAGGCGCTGTACTCGGAACCGTGCAGGCGGTCGTGCTCGACCATCGCGTGCACCGGGCCCGCCGCTCTCGGCCACAGCGGCTCGACGCGGTCCAGGAGGCGCAACAGGGCCGCCTCGGACACCACGTCGGCGAACAGCGCCGACGCCGACGCCGCCACCCCGGCCGCCGCCGCCCGCTCACGCAGCACCCGCACCACGAGCTCGGCGTCCTCGCGCGCGTCGGG
>NZ_WWJX01001513.1 GCF_009865215.1 Streptomyces sp. SID3343
GGTGCCTTGTCGTAGCCCATGCCGGTGAAGTCGGCGTAGGACAACGGGACCGCCATGCCGCCGGCCATCACGTAGACGGTTCCGCCGCCGTTGTTGTAGGCGGTGACCACGGTCTTGTTCGGGAGCGGACGGGCCACCGCCGCCTGCAGCCAGGTTCCGGGAACGCCCATCAGCGGCCGGAGCCGGTAGTCGTCGGTGTCCCACTCGGCGCCCGAGATCGGCAGTGCGGCGCCGTCGACCATCACGTACCGGCTCGCGTCCGTGCCGGACTGGTTCATCAGTACGGTTCCGGTGGACGGAGTCCTCGAAACCGCGCTCCTGAGCCAGGTGCCGGGGACGCCCATCAGCAGCCGGGTGTCATAGCCGTTCGCGGTCCACTCGGCTCCCGAGATCGGCAGTGCGGCGCCGTCGACCATCACGTAGCGGCTCGCGTCCGTGCCGGACTGGTCCATCAGGACGAGTCCGGTGGAGGGCGTGCTGTTCGTCGCGGTTTGCAGCCAGGAGGTGGGTACGCCCATGTCGGGGCGGGTGTCGTAGCCGTCGGCGGTCCATTCCGCGCCGGTGATCGGCAGCGCCGCGCCGTCGACCACGACGTAGCGGTTCGCACCGCCGGCCTGGTCGTGGACGACCGTGCCGCTGGGCGGCGTGGTCGACAGGGCGTTGAAGGCCGCGTCGTCCACGATCACGATCTTGCTCAGGTCGTAGTGGTCGGGGCCCACGTCGGAGCCCGCGACGGGAAGACCGGCCCCGGCGATGATCACCTTGACGGAGGCGTTGTTCGCCGACTTCACCAACGTGCCCGAAGGCAACGTGGTCGGATTGACGGAGTCGTCGACGATCTTCTTGTAACGCAGGGCCTTGTAATCGCCGTTGGGGTGGCCGTCGAGTGTGGCGTTGATCGAGACACCGGTCCGGTGCACGACCGGCGTGTGGCCGAACGAGTAGTAGGAGAACGTGGTGTGCGCGTCGTCGTCCCACTTTTCGAACAGGATCACGTGGTCGTAGTAGGAGTTCAGGATGTCGCCCGGTTTGAGCTGCGAGCGCGGTATCTCGTACGTCTGGGTGTCCGCCAGACCCACGGTGTTCGGGCTGTAGCCCAGGTGCCAGGCCATGGAGACGTAACCGGAACAGTCCGTGCGATACGACGTTCCGGTGGAATCCCGGTACGAACCGCCCTGGTTGTACACGAAGTTCGCCCGCCGGTCGTACCAGTAGCGAGCCCGCTCCAGGACCTCGGAGCGGGTGATCGGTCCCGACACGGTGGAGTTGGCGGCCGCGGCTGCGGTGACGTGGGTGCTCGTCGCCTGGGCGGCGCCGGCGCCGAGCGCCGTCGTGACGACGGCGCCGGAGGAAACGATGGCGGCGGCCAGCGCGATGTGCACGAGTCGAGTGGAAGCCCTGGAAGGCATGGCGGTACCCCTGAATGTCGAAGTGGTGTGGATGGCCGAGTGGACTCGTCCGGGGCAGCCGTCCGTTGGGAACGGCCGTCGGGACGAGATCGCGGCGCTGGATCGCAGCTGATCAGCGAGTCGAACGCGACTCGACGCGCAGCGGAACGGAGAGGTCTCCGGCTACGCATCCTGCGGTGTGGCGCCGATCGAAGGCGACGTCCGGGCGTCGCTCCCTGTCGGCGAGTTACAGCTTCGTCGCAGGTCAGGGGCTGCGAAAGGGGATGAGGTCGGCCGGAAGAGGTCTGGGCCGGTTCCGGTCCGCCCTCCTCGTGGCTCCGGTGTGCGGCGGCTCGAACGCGCGGCCGGGCCGTCGACGGCGCGTAGCGATCCCGGATGCGTTGCCGACCTCCCGCACGCGCCCGCCTCGCACTCGGGGCCCGGCGTGGCGAATAGCATCGGGGCGGGGTCGGTTCGGTCGGCTCGTTCGGCTCGGTGTCGGTTCCGCTTTCGTTCGGTTCCGCTTTCGTTCGGTTCCGTTTTCGTTCGGCTCCGTTTGTGGAGGTTGCGTCGTGTTCCCACTCGTCTCCCGCGCTGATTCCGTGCCCGACCGGGCCGACGCGGTCACCGTCGCCGGCGAGGCGATGTCGCGGGAGGAACTGTTCGGGGCCGCCGCGGCGCTCGCGGATCGGATCGCGGGGGCGCCCTCGGTCGCGGTGCGGGCGACCGCCGAGATGTCGACCGTGGTGGCCGTACTCGCCGGGCTGCTCGCCGCCGTACCGGTCGTGCCCGTGCCGCCGGATTCGGGGCCGCTGGAGCGCGGGCACATCCTCGGCGACTCGAAGGCCGCGCTGCTGCTCGCGCCGGGGCCGTGGGACGATTCCGGGCTGCCGACGGTGCCGATCGACCTCGCCGCGCGGTCGGCGACCACGTACCCGGACCCCACGCCGGACGCCACCGCGCTGATCCTGTACACGAGCGGTACCACCGGTCCGCCCAAGGGCGTGTTGGTCCCGCACGCCGCGATCGCCGCCGGCCTCGACGGCCTTGCCGACGCGTGGGCGTGGACGTCGGAGGACACACTCGTGCACGGCCTGCCGCTGTTCCACGTGCACGGGCTGATCCTGGGCGTACTGGGCGCGTTGCGGACGGGGTCGCGGCTCGTACACACCGGCCGGCCCACGCCGCAGGCGTACGCCCAGGCCGGTGGCAGCCTCTACTTCGGCGTGCCCACCGTGTGGTCGCGGATCGCCCAGGACCCGGCCTCGGCCCGGGCGCTGGCCGGTGCGCGGTTGCTCGTATCCGGCAGCGCGCCGTTGCCGGTACCGGTGTTCGCGTCCGTCGCCGAGTTGACCGGGCACCGACCGGTCGAGCGGTACGGGATGACCGAGACACTGATCACGATCAGTACGCGCGCCGACGGCGAACGCCGGCCCGGCTTCGTCGGCCTGCCGATCGACGGCGTCCAGACGCGCCTGGTCGGCGAGGACGGCAGTCGCTGCGCGCACGACGGCGAAACCGTCGGCGAGCTGCAGATCCGGTCGGCGACGCTGTTCCAGGGCTACCTCGACCGCGCCGACGCGACCGCCGAAACGCTCACCCCCGACGGCTGGTTCAAGACCGGCGACGTCGCGGTGATCGGCGCCGACAACTGGCACCGGATCGTCGGGCGCGCGTCGACCGACCTGATCAAGACCGGTGGTTACCGAGTCGGCGCGGGCGAGGTCGAGAGCGCGCTCCTCGCCCATCCCGCGGTGCGCGAGGCGGCCGTGATCGGGGTCGCGCACCCCGATCTGGGCCAGGAGATCGTCGCGTTCGTGGTGCGGTCCGAAGAGGTGACGGAGCGTCAGCTAGTCGACTACGTCGCGAGCGGACTGTCGGCGCACAAGCGGCCGCGGCGCGTGGTGTTCGTGGCCGATCTGCCCCGCAACGCGATGGGCAAGGTGCAAAAGAAGCTGCTCACCGACTGATCGACCAACGGGCGGCTCCGAAGGGCGGACGGGTGGGCGCGCCGCCGGGGAACCCGAACGACGTGCGCTCCGTCTCAGTACCAGGGACAACGTCGGAGCAAGGAGTGACTGTGCGTCGAAATGCCGCGGTTGGGGTGCGGGGGCTCCGGGGCGTCACCGTCGCGGGGGCGGTGGTCGTGTCGCTGGGAATGCTGAGCGCGTGCGGTTCGGACGGGGAAAGCCCACTCTCGACGATTCGCAACTCGACCGGTGCGCCCACGGGTCCGGTCGCATCGCCGGGCGAGAGCGGGCTGACGTCCGGCCTGGACGAGAAGGTCGAGAACGAGAGCCTGAGCGTCGGGGAACTCGTGCGGCGGGCCAAGCAGTCCGCCGGCAAGATCAAGACCGTGCACGTCGTCGCCGACGTCACGTCCAAGGGCAAGGCGATGAAGCTCGACCTGCGCGTGGATCGCGCCAGCGAGAACTTCGTGGGCACCATCGAACAGGGCAGTGTGCGCCTGGAGGTTCGTCGGATCGGCAGCGCGATGTACATTCGCGGCGACGAGAGCGCCTACCGCACGTTGGTGGGCACGGTCGACGGAGAGATGGCCGCGAAGCTGCTCGCGGGCAAGTGGCTCAAGGGCTCGACCAACGACGACAGCCTGCGCAGCCTCCGCAACATCACCACGGTGGCCGACCCCGGCGCCGTGCTCAAGAGCTTCCCCGAGAACGGCGTCAAGCTGCCGACCGAGACCGTCAACGGCCGAAAGATGATCCCGCTCACGGGTCCCCCCGGCAAGGACGACGGCAAGGTCTACATCGAGGCCCAGGGCGGCAGGCCCTATCCGGTGATGGTCGTGTCCGAGGAGGCCGAGAACAGCGGGACGGTCAGCTACGGCGACTTCGACCAGCCGGTCAAGGTCGACCAGCCGCCGGCCGGTGATGTGATCGACATCCCCAAGCGCTCGTCGGCGAGCGCGACCCCGAGCTCGCCCAAGACGGGCGCGGCCGCCTGACGTAACGTCACTCACAATTCTCAGGTCACTCACGTTACTCACGACACTCACGACGCGAGCGAGTCTCGTGACGGACCGTCATGCGCGGTCGGCGTCACCACCGAACCAACTGAGATCATTCCAACACACCGTCAAAACCCGCCCCCGAGTGACCGATTCACGCCAAGATGCTGTCCATCCATGTGTCCGTCACCCGACGGTGCGCATCATTCGGGGGACCATCGCGGAGGGGAGTTGCGATGACGGTCGTTCTCGCACAAGGGGAACGCATCACCATCGGCAAGGAGGGGGCGCCGATCGGTCGGGTCCGGATGGGGCTCGGGTGGGACCCGATACGGCACGAGGGCCTGCGTCCGGGCCTGCAGGCGCTCACCGGCGTCGATCTGGACGCGTCCTGCCTGTTGTTCGACGCCGACGGTCACCTCGTCGACACGGTGTGGCCGCGGCAGTTGGTGTCCAAGGACGGTGCGGTCACGCACACCGGGGACAACACCACCGGCGCGGGCGAGGGTGACGACGAGTCGATCATCGTGGACCTCGCGGCCCTGCCGCTGCGCGTCACCACGCTGGTGTTCACGGTCAGCGCGTTCTCCAGCGACGACTTCTCGCGCGTGTCCGGCGCGTTCTGCCGACTCGTGGACGAGAGCGACGAGAGCGAGGTCGTGCGCTACGAACTGTCCGCGTCCGGCGCGCACAACGCGCAGATCATGGTCAAGCTGGGGCGCGGAGCGGGCGGCTGGGTGCTGACCGCGATAGGTCAGCCCGCCAAGGGCAACACGTTCAACGACCTGCTGCCCACGGTCCAGCAGTACCTGTAAACCCGGACAGCCGGACAGCCGGACAGCCGGACAGCCGGACAGCCGGACAGCCGGACAGCCGGACAGCCGGCGAAACCTGTGGACGCAATACCCGCCGGCACCCGTAGCCGACGGGAAGGCGGGCTACGCGAGCTGTGCGGCGAGCATCCCGCACGCGCGCGTAGTCCGCCGACACGTCCCGCGGCCCGGCGCCGGCCCCCGGACGGCCGCGACGCCGCGACGCCGGGTCCGGACACGGTTCAGAGCTTGACCAACGCCTCCTTCGCGAGGCCGACGAGCTGGTCCCTGGTGGGAGAGGGCTCGCCGCCACCCGCGTTGAGGGAGAACAACGCCGTCTCGTCGCCGCGCCCGACCGCGACCAGCAACACACCGCCGATCGTGCCGGGTTGGACGTAGACCGCGCTGTCGCCGAGGTCCGGGACCTTCTCGGTACGGACGTCGCCGAGCGTGCCCAGATACGCAGCCAGAGCCTTGTCCACACCGCCTGCGGTCTTCGAACGGGTGGCGATGGTACTGACCACCGGCGCGTTGTCGGGAGGCCCGTAGTCGCAACCCAGCGCGTTCGGCACGGCCGACAGACCTGGCATCGCAAGGGCCTTCGAGACCTGCTCCGCGGTCAGTACCGCGCACGCGTCGACCGTCCGCAGGTCGCCCGCCCCGCCGCTCCCGCCGCCCGTCCCGCCGTCCGAGGCGGTGGGCACGACCTGGTCGTCCTCCGCCTTCGTGTCGTCGTCGCCGCCACACCCGGCCGACAGCAACACGACGACCGACACCGCGGCCGTCAGGCCCATCCGAAACCGCACAGTGCTCCTCGTTTTCCGGCTCGCGCGAGCGAGCACCACAACCTCCGAGACCTCGCGCGAGCGACCACCACACGAGACTGTGTCGATCGTCTCGGTATCCACCCGCTTCGACAATGCCGACGCGTCTCGCGATGCGGGCTGCGAGGAAGGTCACAATGGTCCGGTCGAACCCGATAATTGCAGGTGAGAACGCATATTCGAGCAGCCCATGGGTGCCCGGCATGTGGACCGACCCTGCGGGGCACCTGCACACGTGTCCTAAAGTCACGCAGGTTCGACCCCGGTGCCTTGGCACGACCCAGGGCAAGGCACCCTGATCGTTCCGAGGCATCCCGTCCCGATTTCCCCCGCACCCGGACACCCCGGGCAAGGAGGTACGTAGCTCGTGATCCGCAAGCTGTTGGTGGCCAACCGCGGCGAAATCGCCGTGCGCGCCTTGCGCGCCGCCACCGAGCTCGACATCACCACGGTAGCCGTCTACGCGTACGAGGACCGTCACTCCCTGCATCGTCAGAAAGCGGACGAGAGCTACGAGATCGGCGAGCGAGGTCATCCGCTGCGCGCCTACCTCGACGTGGACACCATCGTCGGTGCCGCGCTCGCGTGCGGCGCCGACGCGATCTACCCCGGCTACGGCTTCCTGTCCGAGAACCCGCTGCTGGCCGAGGCGTGCGAGAGAAACGGCATCACCTTCGTCGGCCCCTCGGCCGCGGTGCTCTCGCTCGCGGGCAACAAGGTCCGGGCGCTGGAGGCCGCGAAGGGCGCCGGACTGCCGACGCTCCAAACCGCCGCGCCGCAGGCCGACGTGGACGCCCTCGTCACCGCCGCGGACGCGATCGGCTTCCCGATCTTCGTCAAGGCCGCCGCCGGCGGTGGTGGCCGCGGGCTGCGCAAGGTGGACCGCCGCGAGGACCTGCGCTCGTCGATCGAGACCGCGATGCGCGAGGCGCAGACCGCGTTCGGCGACCCGACGGTCTTCCTCGAAGAGGCCGTGATCCGCCCGCGCCACATCGAGGTACAGATCCTCGCGGGCGCCGACGGCGGCGTGGTGCACCTGTACGAGCGCGACTGCTCGATGCAGCGACGGCACCAGAAGGTCATCGAGATCGCGCCCGCGCCCAACCTCGCCCCCGAACTGCGGGACCGGATCTGCGCCGACGCGGTGCGCTTCGCCGAGGCCGTCGGCTACCGCAACGCGGGCACCGTCGAGTTCCTGCTCGACGAGCGCGGCCGCTACGTCTTCATCGAGATGAACCCGCGCATCCAGGTCGAGCACACGGTCACCGAAGAGGTCACCGGCATCGACCTCGTCCAGGCCCAACTGCGCGTCGCCTCCGGTGCCACGCTGGGCGACCTCGGTCTCGTGCAGAGCGAGATCCGGGTCCAGGGCGCGGCCCTGCAGTGCCGGATCACCACCGAGGACCCCGCGGCTGACTTCCGCCCCGACACCGGCACGGTGTCCGCGTACCGCTCGCCGGGCGGCGCGGGCGTGCGTCTGGACGGCGGCACGTACACCGGCGCCGAGGTGCTGCCGTACTTCGACTCGATGCTGGTCAAGCTGACCTGTCGCGGCCGGACCTTCACCGACGCGGTCGCCCGGGCCAAGCGCGCGGTCTCCGAGTTCCGCATCCGCGGCGTCGCTACGAACATCCCGTTCCTGCAGGCCGTGCTCGAAGACCCGTCCTTCCAGGACGGCCGGATCACCACGTCGTTCATCGACGAGCGCCCCGACCTGGTCCGCTCGCGCCCCGGCGCCGACCGCGGCACGCGACTGCTGGCCTACCTGGCCGACGTCACGGTCAACCGCCCCTACGGCCCGACCCCGGTCGCCATCGCGGTACCCAACACCAAGCTCCCCGCGCTGCCCGGCGGCGACCTGCCGGCCG
>NZ_WWJX01001514.1 GCF_009865215.1 Streptomyces sp. SID3343
GGGGCTGCGCACGAGCCGACGGCCACCCATCCGCCCAGCATCACGACCGCGGCGAACCGCCCGGCCCGGCCCGAGATCGACCACTTCGTATTCACACTCGCCAATCCCTTTCGAACGGGTATCCCTGCGAAGGAGGGTGGTCGCTGGACGATCACCCGGTCCGGTGAACCGAGACGATCGCCCGGCCGGGTCACCCCGACACGTTCGCGCGGTCCGGTCTCCCCGAGACGATCGCCCGGTCAACGGAAGATGCCGGTGTGGCCGAGCGAGTAGCGGCCCGGCTGCGGATACACGCACAGCCCGTGCGGTCCCACGCCGACCTTGATCCGGGCGAGCAACCGGCCGTCGGCGGTGTCGATCGCGTACACCTCGCCGTGGTAACGGCCGCTGAGCCACAGCACCTTGCCGTCGGCGGAGACACCGCCCATGTCCGGGCTGCCGCCTCCCGGAATATGCCACTTCGCGACCAACTTGCCGGTCGCGAAGTCGAGCACCGACACCGAGCCCTCGTCGCGGTTGGAGATGTACAGACTCTTGGAGTCGCGACTGACGTACAGGCCGTGCGCTCCCTGGCCGGTCGGCAGCAGGGTGGGCGTCTCGAACGTGTCACCGTTGAGCACCCACAGGCCGTCGGCCATCATGTCGGCGATGTACCACGTGCGACCGTCGGGCGAGATCTTGACGTCCTGGGGCATCGAGTGGCCCCGCGGGATCTTCTGCTTGGCCAGTACGGTCATCGAGGCGGTGTCGACCTTGAGCAACTCCCCGGAGAACTCGCACGAGACGATGAAGTACTTGCCGTCGGGCGAGAAGTCGGCGTGGTTGACACCGGCGCACTGGGCCGGCACGGCCTTGACCACGGCCATGGTGTGCGCGTCGCGGAACACCAGTTGCCGATCCATCGAGGCCATCACGACCGAGTACTTGCCGTCGGGCGTGAAGTAGAGGTTGTACGGGTCCTCCACCGACACCGTGGGGCCGGTCTTTCCGGTGGCCGGGTCGAGCGGGGTGAGGCTGTCGCCGAGGTCGTTGTTGATCCACAGGGTCTTGAGATCCCACGACGGTACGACGTGCTGCGGTTGGTCGCCGACCTTGATGGTTTCGACGACCTTGTAGGTGGTCGGGTCGATCACGCTCACCGTGTCGGACTCGGTGTTGGGCACGTACACCCGGGAGGGGAAACCCTTTACCGTGTCGGACAGTTGATTGGGCCGATCGGCTGCGTACAGGTCGTTCGGGTCGAGCAGCGGCGGCATCCCGGGCAGGTCGTTGGCGGCCTTGGGGGCCACTGCCGGCTCGACGGCGGGCACCGCGGGCACCTGCGCGGGAGCGGCGGTCGCGGACGGTGGCGGGGCGGCCTCGCCGTCCGTGTCGGACCCGCACGCGACGGGTCCGAGAAGGCAACAACCGGCGAGCAGGGCGGACAGCCGGAGGCGGCTGCGACGGGCGGCAGGAAGAAGATTGGTCATCAGCTGACGAGCTCCGACGTCGTGACGGCGCGCAGTCCTCTGGTCTGCAATCCGTCGAGGATGGTGGGCAGGGCGGCAACGGTGTCCGGGTATCCGAAGTGCAGGCTCACCACGGAGCCGGGCCGGACCGCGTCGAGGACGCTGCGGCTGACGGCGCGGGCTCCGGGTCGGGTGTAGTCCAGCGAGTCGACGTCGTACCCCAAGGCGTGCGCGTATCCGGCGCGACGAGCCTGGGTGGCGACCACGGGGGTGCAGTCCCGGGCTCGGGACGGCCGGAACCAGCGACCCGCCGAGCCGGTGAGGCGGACCAGTCGGTCGGCGCACCGGGTGATCTCCGCGTACGCCTGATCGGCCGTCATCGACGAGATGTCGCCGTGGTTCATGGTGTGGTTGCCCAACTCGTGGCCGCCGGACAGGATGCGGCGGGCCAGGTGCGGCTGCTCGTCCAGCCATGTGCCGACCGCGAGGACGGTGACGCGGGCGTCCGCCGCCTCCAACAGGGTCAGCAGCGCGGTCGCGATGTCCGGGCTGCCCTGCCCGTGAAACGTCAACGCCACCTGCGCTCGGCCGGTGGGCCCCGTGCCGACCTGGAACGGAAGGTCGGCGGGCAGCGGTGCAAGTGCGGGTGGCACGGCGGCTGATGCCGGTGGTGCGGCGCCGGGCGCGGCCGCGGGGGTGGGCGCCGCGTCCGGCGTGTTCGCCCGGTCGACCTTCGGCGGGCCCCCGGTGTCGGCACACGCCCCCGACGCCGCGCAGGCGACTCCGAGGGCGGCGGCTCGGGCCAGGATGCGGAGCACGCCTCGACGGTGAGGAAATGTCACTTTTATGACATTACGGGGATTTCACGTCATGGCAACTGTATGTATACATATGACAACCCCATGTCACCCCAACCACTCACTCGGACCAAGGTTCGCCGCCGCCTCGCCACCGCCTCGCCACCGCCTCGTCGCCTCTCACGACAGGCCCAAAGTGGGCGATTTGCAGCCTTTGACGTGATCGACTACTTATCGTGAGCGAGTGCGCACCTCGGAGCCGGACCCGATCCCCCGGCCGGGGGGCCTGCCGCGCAACGCAGGGCCGCGCAACGCAGGGCCGCGCAACGCAGGACCGCACAACGCAACGCAACGCAGGGCCACGCGACGCGAAGCCCCGCGCAACGTAGGCGAGATAGGCCGGGTCGAGGCCCGATCGGCACGAGATGAGGATGCGCATGCTTCGTTTTCGGATGGCCACGGCGGTGGTCGTCGTGGCGGTACTCGCGGCCATCGGCTTCGTACTGTTCGCTCGTGACCACGGGGATCGAGGCAGCGCGGCGATGCCCAAGGAGAAAGCCGCGGGCGGCCCGGGAAGAGCAGGCCCCGGCGCGGTCGAGGCCGGCGTCGGGGCCGCGGCGGCGCCGGTACGCCTGATCGGCGACGGCTCCACCTCCGACACGGGCGCGCAGCCTCACCAACCCGCGATCGACAAGCTCAAGCCGGGCGAGAAGCCCCCGCAGTTCGTGGTCTTCTCGTGGGACGGCGCCGGCGAACAGGTGGGCATCAACCTGTTCGAGCGCTTCCGCCGAGTCGCCGCGGACAACAACGCCAAGATGACGTTCTTCCTGTCCGGCATCTACGTGCTGCCGGAGGCAAAGAAGGCGGCGTACCGACCCCCGCTGCACTCGGTGGGCGCGTCCGACATCGGCTACCTCAAGGACGAGAACGTCCGGCTGACGATCGATCAGGTACGCAAGGCGTGGCTCGACGGCCACGAGATCGGCACCCACTTCAACGGCCACTTCTGCGGCGCCAAGGGCGGCGACAAGTGGAGCGTGGCGGACTGGAAGAGCGAGATCGAGCAGTCGTACTCGTTCGTCGAGAACTGGCGCACGAACACCGGCTACACCGACCTGGCACCGTTCCCCTTCGACTACCGCAAGGAACTCGTCGGCGGCCGCGCACCGTGCCTGGAAGGCGGCCCGCTGGTCCGGGCCGCCAAGGAGTTCGGCTGGCGCTACGACTCCTCCGGCAAGGGCGGGAACCAGGTCTGGCCCAAGAAGGACAACGGCCTGTGGGACATGCCGCTCCAGTCGCTGCCCTTCCCGGGCGGCGGCACCCAACTGTCGATGGACTACAACATCATGTACCAGCAGTCGGGCGGCAAAAGCACAGACGACAGCGCCAACTTCGCGACCTGGGAGAAGCAGGCGACCGACATGCTGATCGGCGGCTTCAACCGCGTGTACAACGGCAATCGCGCCCCACTGATCATCGGCAACCACTTCGAGCGCTGGAACGGCGGCATCTACATGAACGCCGTCGAACAAACCGTCAAAACCGTCTGCAAACAAGACGGCGTCCGCTGCGTCTCGTTCCGGCAACTGACCGACTGGCTCGACGCCCAGGACGCGACCGTGATCGCCAAACTCCAGGCCATCGAAATGAACAAAACCCCCAACTGGCCCACTTTCTGAGCGCGACACTTCTCGCCGTCCCGCACGTGTGGACCCCGTCCCTTTCGGACCCGGATGAGCGCGTTTTCGGTCGACGATCGACGGGTTCGCCCCGTGCGGCTTGCCGTCACCCAGCGGTGGTCAAGGCGCTCACGCCGCTCACCCGGCGGCGGTGTCGGTCCCGGATGCGATGTCCGCGAACCAGCTCAGCGTGTCCCGGAGCCTGCTCAGGTTGTCGGGGTCGCCGAGGACGGCCATGGGAAAGCTGGGGCGGAGCGCGAGCTTGCCCACGGGGATGTCCACGCCGTCGAGCCGGTTGAGGCGGGTACGGAGCTCGCTGCGCAGGGCGGGGTCGTCGAAGGGAGCCCGGACGGCCAGGTACTGGAAGACCACCTCGACGTAGCCGCTCCCGCCGTAGGTCGGATAGACGGCCAGCGGCCAGATGCTCTTGTCGCCGGGGCGTTCGAGGGTCAGGAAGCAGCTGGTGACGGTGGCGCCGGCGCCGAACTCCCGGATCCCGCCGAGGTCGGCCCAGTGGTCGAGCAGACTACGAACCGCGTCGGCCTCGTCGGGGGCGTTGTGTTCGGTGAGTTGAGCGAGAAAGCGGTTCCACCGGGCCTCCCCGCCGACGGGCACGGTCGGAGGGACCGCGGGGGCGTCCGGGTAATCGGCGAGACCGATGAGGGTGGCGAGGTCGCCGGTGGTGAGCCGCTGAGTCGGCTCGGCCAAGCCTCCCTCGGTGAAGTGGACGCCTTCGGATTCCAAGACGGTGCGGACATCGCCGCGGTCGTGCCCCGGGCTCCAGCGGAAGCCCTCCGAGATGCGGCCGGGAGCGCTGAGCGCGCGGTGGGCATTGACCAGGCCCACCGAATCGGCGAGGTGTCGCCCGACGGGGACCGCGTGAGAGCCGATCAGGGTGGCGAGATCGCGGTACGTGGTCCAGGTGCCGTCCGGCATGGCGGCGAGGGCTTGGTGGAGAAGGTCCCAGTCACGTCCACGCTCGACTCGCTCCACACCCGGCAGCGGCGCAGGCCACAGCCGAACGGCACGACCGGCGAGTTCGTCTGCGCGGGCGAGGATATCCGCAGCCCCCCAGGTTTCCGCGGCGGCGATGCGCTGGTTCATCGCCAGGTGGCTGCCGGCGAGCAGGTCCTGCTTGCGCTGGAAGGGATGGTTGGACAGTTGGGCGTTCTGCCCCGTCAGGGTGAGATTGCCCAGGGTGTGGACCAGACGACTGTGTACGTCCTCGGCCGATTCGCCGTCGGCGGCGCCTTTGGCGAGGAGGGCGAGCCAGTCCTCGCCGGGGCTCTGCGGGAGGACGTGCTCGATGGTGAGGTCGGCTTTGGCAAAGTCGACCGGTTCGGGGTGACCCAGGCTCTCCTCCAGTCGGCGCAGCACGATCTTGCGCTGGATGCCGCGACTTTGCAGGTAGAACGGCTTGGTGCGGATCGCCTCGCGCAGGTCTTCGTCGGTGGGCCAGAACCGCTTGGTGGCGGAGAGAACCCGGTGCAGACCACTGACGATCGGTACTCGTGCGGGCAACTGCGCGGGAACGGCCTGGAAGATGCGCACCAGGTTGTTGGTGGGAATGCGGCACAGGGTGCGCCGGACCAGGAAGCTCTCGATGTACGAGAGGGCGAGGACCAGGTCGTCGTCGGAGAGTTCTCCGGTCGTGTGCTGGTCGAACAGGGCCATGAGCACCGGGTAGGTGGTGGTCCCTTGCCAGTCCTGGAGCCGGTGAAGGTGGTCGCGGACGCGGGCGTCCTGCTCCTGGTCGGGGTTGAGGATGCGGACCAGGTGTCCGGCGCGGCGGTGGAGTTCGACGACATACGCCTCGACGGTGGCCTCGTCGGTGCCGATCACATCGAACCGTGCCTGTTGGGCGGCGTAGATGTCTTGGAGGCGTACCTGGTCGTCGCCGTCCAGGACAAGCTGCAGCCACATCAGCTGTTCGAGTTGGGCGTTGGTCAACTGCTGTTGAAGCGGAAGCCAGTGCGTGGCGTACACGTTTTCGTCGCGGGTCGGCAACCGCATGAACAAGTAGTTGCGCAAGAGGTCGGCCTGGCTCAACTTGAGGCCGGTGTTGTTCAGGGATTCGAAGATGCGGTGGACGTTGTCGGCCTTGTCCGCGCTGATCTCGACCAGGGTGAGCCGGGTGGTGACGGCCTGCTCGACAAGTGCGACGTCGTAGGGATCACCGACGTCCGCGATCTTGAGAAGTTCCTGTCGGAAGAATCTGTAGGCGGCGGCGATACGGTCACTCCCGCCCCCGTTGTGGGTCGCGTGCACGTGCTGTGCGTACGTGTCACGGTCCGCCTGGGTGGGCAGCAGGCGCAGCCGCGCGTCACCGTTCTTGTACTTGTTGATCAGATAGACGTCGTTGAGGCGTTCACGCTGCATCGGCTCTGCGGCGGCCACGTGGTCGCGGACGGCCATCAGCGCGAGGGAGAGGGTGGTCAGTCGCTGTTGGCCGTCGACCACCAACCATCGGGTGAACGACGCGGCGGTCTGCGGGGAGGGTGCCAACACCACGGAGCCGAGGAAGTGCGTTGCGCCGGTTGATCCGTCGGCCAACAGCTGCGCCTGCTCCAGGACATCGCTCCACAACGGCCGCAGTTCCTTCTCCGTCCAGGAGTACGTCCGCTGGTACAGCGGGACCTGGAACTGCTTCTCACCCTGGACGAGCGCGGCGAACGTGGTTTCCTTGGCGTGCATGTGCTTCCCCCGGGCCGGTTGCCGGTCTGCGCGACACCGTCGCAGACTCCGCCGACATCCTCCCCGGTCCGCTGCCCGGGCGTCGAGCTCGATGTCCCACCCGGCACGGACTCACTCGACGCGGGGTCGCAAGCGCAGGTTCGGCAAGCGCAGGATCGGCGAGCGCAGGATCGGCTCACACGATCCGGAGAACGTGCCGAGAGCCCGAGTGCCACCTGCCACAACCCGCACGGTGCAACGGACCGGTTCCGGTGACTGCGGAGGCGGGTCGCCCACCGCACGATGCGCGGGATCGCCGCGCAGGCGGCTGTTGTCTCTCGACGCCGCGATCACCGCCCGCGAGCGCTTCAGGCTGCACCGCCGTCAGGGCCCCGACGAGCGTGGCTCGGTGCGTTTCCGGTGACAGGCCGCCGATCCCCGACCCCGCGTCGACTGCCCCCGACGCGACCGCCCCCACCCGTCGCAGCGCGCTCCGACGCCCTGGCGCGCCGCCGCGTCGGCCATCGACCAGCCACACCACGAACCGAGCGCCCCTGGCCACGGGGCGCTTCGACATGCCCACACCAACAGGGGCTGTGCCGCGACACCCCATCGACCACGCAGACCAGAACGAATACGCCCCGAAACCCCGAAATCCCGCCCGACCTCAACGGCCGAAACGGGATTCGTCAGTCCATCTCAGGCCGTCTCAGAGACGACCCACCAGCTGTGTGTCCGAGGGGGGACTTGAACCCCCAAGCCCTTTCGGGCACTAGCACCTCAAGCTAGCGCGTCTGCCAATTCCGCCACCCGGACGAGTGGTCGCGGGGCTTGCGTCCCGCGTGCGTTGCAAGGATAGCAAGGTTCGGGAGGGCTTTGCGACATGGTTACCCGTTGGTTGGTTTGGCCGGATCTCGATGGTGTTTCGCGGGTGCTGTGCGCAGGTCGTGGGGGCGGGTGGGTGTGGGTGGGCCTTGGGAGGGTGAACCTTTCCGCGAGGCGTCGACGTGGGAGGGGAATCGTATGAAGCTCGGCAAGCCGCTTGCGACCGGGGTGGTCGAGGAGCAGCGGGTGGTGACGGCGTCGTTCGAGCCCGAGCGGGACTCGGGGGCCGTGCAGGGCATGGAAAGCGGGGCCGGGGCGCGGGAGACGGGCGCGGACGGCCTGCCTGCCGTGGCGGAGGTCTCGCCGGGGGTCGCCCGGCGATGATCGGGCGGCGGCTGCCCGAGGAGCGGCCGAGGGTCGCGCCCGTCGGGTACAAGATCGCGACGTTGTTGCTGTCCGCCGGCGGGGACCGGGCCGGCTTCGCCGGGGTGTCCATCGGGCGCGGGCAGACGTACGGCGTCGAGGACGACGCGCGGTGCGCGTACGGCCGGCGGCACGCGTCGCCGGCGCCGCGGTGCGACTGCGGGTTCTATTGCCTGGGGTCCGAGGCCGAGGCGCGGGACTTGTTGTGTGTGACCGAGTACCGCTTCGCGGCGCTGCTGACGGTGGACGTTCTCGGGTCGTACATCCGCTACCAACGCGGCCTGCGCTACAGCCGCCAGCGGGTCACCGCCGTACGGGTCGGCGCGTGCGCGTGCGGGAATCCCGCCGAATTGCTGGTCGACGCGGGCGCGGGGATGACCGGGCGGCGGGCGTTGACCGGCTGTTGCCTGTCGTGCGCGGCCGGGCGGATCGGGCTTTCGTTCGGGGCGTACGCGCGGCTCGCCGGCGTACCGGTGACCGCTGACGCGAGCCCGTACGTGCTGGGCGAACGCGACGTCGTGCCGCGGCTCGTCGCCGAGGTGACGTTGCTTCAGGCCAGACTCGATCGTTGTCAGGAGCAGCTCGGGCGGCTCCTGGGGTCGGACCCTTGAACGGCGCCGAGGAACCGAACGCGCGCGAGCTTCGGGCTGCGTTGGTCGCGTGGGGGTTGTTCGTCTGCACGGTTCTCGTGGTGCTCGTCGACTTCGTGGTCGTCATCGCGGGCTATTGGCAGGCGACCGACGACTGCGTACGGCAGTGGGGGTGCGGGGCGCCGGCGACCGAGAGCGTCGACGACTCGTTGATCGCGTTCGGTACGAGTCTGCTGGCGTTGCTGCTCGTGACGCTGTCGGTGACGCTTCCGAGGGTGGGGCTGCGGGCGGTACGGCAGTGGCTCGCGGCGGTGGCGGTCGCGGGGCAGATGGTCGGGCTGACCGCAGTGGCCGGCGCCACGGGCTGAACCGGGAAGGATCTCCGGTGGGCGTCGGTTCTTGCCCGCGTGAGCGGTTTCGAGCGGTTCGAAGCGGGCGGCCGCCCGGTGGGCGACGGGCGCCGGGGCGAAATGCTGGACGTGGTCGTGATCGGTGCGGGTCAGGCGGGTCTGTCGGCGGCGTACCACCTGCGGCGGTCCGGGCTGTCGTTCGTCGTGCTCGACGCCGACGAGGCGCCGGGTGGGGCGTGGCAACATCGTTGGCCGACCCTGCTGATGGAGGCCGTACACGGGATCCACGAGCTTCCGGGTATGGCCGTTCCGGCCGTCGATCCCGCGCGGCCGGCGTTCGAGGCGCTTCCCGAGTACTTCGCCGCGTACGAGCGGGCGTTCGACCTCCACGTGGTGCGTCCGGTGCGTGTGGCCGCCGTGCGCTCGATCGCGCCCGGTGGGCTGCTCACGATCGAGACGGACGGCGGTACGTGGACCGCCCGCGCGCTGATCAACGCGACCGGGACGTGGGGGCATCCCTTCGTGCCGTACTTCCCCGGCGCCGCCGCCTTCCACGGCCGGCAGCTGCACACGGTGGAGTATCGGGGGCCGGCCGAGTTCGCGGGCCGTCACGTGGTCGTGGTCGGCGGGGGCACCTCGGCCGTTCACGCGCTGGCGGAGATCGCCGAGGTGGGCACGACGACGTGGGTGACTCGGCGGGCGCCGGTGTTCCGCGAGGACGGGTTCACCTCCGACGACGGGCGGGCGGCGGTGGCGAGGGTCGAGGAGCGGGTGCGGGCCGGGCTGCCGCCGGAGAGTGTGGTGGGGGTGACGGGGTTGCCGCCGACGGCGGCGGTACGGGCGGCGCGGGAGCGGGGGGTGCTGACGCGGTTGCCGATGTTCGATCGGATCACGGTTGACGGGGTCGAGTGGGCTGACGGTGGTTCGGTACGCTCCGACGCGATCTTGTGGGCCACCGGATTTCGCGCGGCCTTGCGTCATCTGGCGCCGCTCAACCTGCGGGAGCCCGGCGGCGGCATCCGGATGGACGGGACGCACGTTGCGAAAGATCCTCGGATCCACCTGGTCGGCTACGGCCCGTCGGCCAGCACCATCGGCGCCAACCGCGCGGGGCGCGCGGCCGCGCACGATCTCAAAGCACTGCTCACCAACGAGAGCACCGTTCACATCGCAGCCTGACGCTCTCGGCGGGGGCGGCAACACCGGTCGAGGCGCATCCCGCCGTAGCGTTCTCGGAGCCCCGCACAATGAGAGCACTGATCTAGGTTGTGGGCACTGATCTCGGTTGTGGGCACTGATCTAGGTGGGCATTGCTCGCAACCAAGAGCACTGCTCATGGAATAGAGCGCTGCTCACGGTCGGGAGCGGAACTGCGGCACCACAGATGTGAGCAGTGCTCACAATAAAGAGCATTGCTCATCTTCAAGATCGCCACTCACGTCCGAGAGCATTGCTCACAATCGAGAGCACCGCTTACAAGAAAGACTGCCCGCTTCAGCAAGGGCATCGCTCACGATCAAAAACACCAAGCGTTCAGCAACGAGAGCACGGCTCGTATGCGAGAGCGCCGCTCACAAGCGAGAGCGCTGCTCACAAGCCAGAGCGAGAGCACCGCTCGCAAGCGGGATCGAGGGCACCGCTCGCAGGCGAGAGCACTGCTCGCAAGTTCGACGGGTGTCCCCCTCGACGATTTCGTTCAACCGGCCGATACAACCGGCCGATTCACCCCGGAGCGCAGTGTGAGGACACCGCTCGCAACCGAGAGCACTGCTCGCATTGCAGTTCGGTGCTCTCGGATTTTCTTCGCCTTCGGGCCCACTTGAGCCCCCTCCCCGACTCCCTCGATTCGCCACCCATTGCGCGCCACCCCCTCCGCACCGCCCCCCGGATCTTGCGCGGGCGCCGTAGATGCGGCATAACGGTGATCACGCAACGGGTGGGGAGACCACGTGCCGCAGGATGTGCTGTTCGCGATTCCGTTCGAGGCTCCGGTCAGCCCGTTCCTGAAATGCGGACGATCGCGCCATCTCGACTGGGTCCGCGACCGCGGTTTCGTGACCACCGACGAAGGGATGCGCGAGTACGCGGCCTGGGACCTCCCCCAAGCGGTCGCCCGCACCTACCCCTACGCCGCCGCCGACGACCAGTACATGCTGATGAACTGGTTCTCCCTGGCCTTCCTGGTCAACTACCAGTTCGACGTGGCCGCCCCCGAACACCCGGATCGGGTAGCGGAGATCGCGCGCGAGCTGATCACCATCCCGTTCCGCGAACCCGGCACCCCGCCCGACATCACCTCCCCGATCACCCTCGCGTGGGCCGAGGTGTGGGCGTGGATGTGCGACGGCACGTCCGTCATGTGGCAGAACCGCTTCGCGGCGAACTGGGCCCGGTTCCTGGCCGCACACGCCACCGAGGTCCGAGCGAGCGCGTCCGGCGAGGTGCCCGATCTCGACGTGTACCGCGTCATGCGCCGCAACACCATCGGCATCCCGCACTCGCTCGACGCGATCGAGCGCAGCCGTCGATTCGAGGTCCCCGCCCAGATACAGGCGCATCCGCTCATGCGGCGCCTGCGCGAGGCGGCCACCGACACCATCGCCTACATGAACGACATCCACTCCTTCGAGCGCGCGGAACGCCGCGGCGATCCGCACAACCTCGTCGTCGTCCTGCGCCACCGCCTCGGCTGCTCGCGCGACATCGCCGTGCGCGAGGCGACCCGGATGACCTACGAGCAGCTCGACACGTTCATGACGCTCCAGGCCTATATGCCGCAGATCTGCGAGGAGTTGGGCCTGGGCGGCCCCGACCGTACGGCCGTGGAGATGAGCGTCGAGGGCATGCGCAACTGGATCCGAGGCAACTACGACTGGGGCCTGAACTCGGGCCGCTACGCCGCGCCCCAGGCCGCCCTGGACCGCCTCGTGCCCGGCTGTGTCGACGACCTGCTCGGCCCCACGGCCGACCTTCGAGCACGCTGACGCGTCGCCACACGGCCCACCGGTCCCCGACACCGCGCCCACCGCCCCGCTTGCTGCCGAGGTCGGCGTACCGGATCCGTGTTCGCCGCGCGTGCCATCCGTCCCCGAGACTCGATCTAGATATCTGGATATCGAGGTGACGATGCGTCGCCGCCCCACGAACCGATCCGCACGCGACCGATCGCGCGGCGGTCACCCGTCTGACAGGATCCGATGCCGTGCGGATATCTCCGATCCATCTCGACGAGGACACCGCCGGCGTGCTGCGCCGCGATCGGGTCGTCATCGGTGCCGGCTTCGCGGTCGGCGCGGGTCTGTTCGTCTGGCGCGTGGGCGTACACGCGGTACTGCCCGCGCTGTTGGTGTTCGCGTTGCTCGCGGCGGCGCTCGTGGTGTGCGACGTACGGCTCACCCGGCTACCGGATCCGCTGACGTTGCCCGCATATCCGTTGCTGGCGGCGCTGTTGGCAATTCCACTGGACGGCGCGGCGTACGTCCGCGCGTTGATCGCGGCGGCCGCGATGTTCGTCGGGCACTTCCTGCTTGCGCTGTTCGTCGGCGGGATCGGTCTCGGCGACGCCAAGGCCGCCGGTCCGGTCGGGATGGTGCTCGGCTGGGTGTCGTGGGCGGCGCTCGTTCAGGCGATGGTGATCGCGTATGTGTGCGTGGGTGTGTACGCGATCGGGCTGGCCGTCGCCCGCCGGGCCACGCGCGGCAGCGTGGTCCCGTTCGGCCCGTTCCTCCTCGGCGCCGCCGTACTCGTGCTCGCGGTGACGGGCGCGTGAGTACGCACCCGCCACCGCACGCGCGGTCGATCGGCCGTCAGTCGTCGAGCAGATCGCGCAGCAACTCGACGGTGAGCGGCTCCGGTTCGGCGCCCAGGCCCGCCAACAGGCCGTCCAGGCGATCCACGTAGTAGTCCAGTTCCGCGCGATCACCCGTTATGTGCGTCGCTCGGAACATCGTGCGGTAGAGCATCTGCGATTCCGGGCACACCACGAGCCCGACCGAGCACGCTCGCTTCGCGGCCTGCGGGTCGTGGTTGTCCAGGTGGTAGTCCGCGAGCCGAGCCGCGACATCGACGATCTCGGCGATCATCTGCTGCCGGAACGGCTCGGCCCACACATAGCGGCGCGGACCGACCCCGTCGAACGGCGCGTCGCGCACGATGTCGAGTGCCCGCGCGTAGTCCAGGGCCACATCGTGATTGCCGTACAACCCCACCGCGACCAGATCGCGAAAGCGGAACCAGTCGCAGGCGAAGCCGGTCGCGAACCGGTAGCCTTCGCCGCCGACTGCGGCCGGCAGGTGGCTCGTACCGTCCTGGTTCGTACCCACCCACCGCCGCAACTGGCTGATCGCCGAGTTGCGTGCGGTCGCGGTCACACCCAACGGCCAGACGGCCGCGTCCAGTTCGCGTACCGCGCCGCCGGGGTGCAGGGCGATCCACGCGGCCAACTCGGTCAGCCGCGCGCGGCGGCCGTGCTCGACCTCCTCGCCGACGCCGATCAGGTCGACTTGGCCCAATATCCGAATCTCCGGATAGGTGGGGGCGAATCCCTCCGCGGGCGCACCCGTTACGGACGGCGTCTCGACCGTCGCGGCCGCGACGGGCGGCGCGACGTCCCAGGTCGACCCGACCTCGGGGGCGTCGACGACCGGGACCGTCTCGGTCTCGGGCGCCACCACGAGGAACATCCCGGAATCCTCGGCCGTCAGGCCCTCTTGGACTTGGCCCGGCGCGCCCCAGTACTCGGCCGAGGGCATCTCGAGGCCCCGGACGGCCGATTCGGCCACTCTGGCTCGTTCCCCGCCCTGCACCAGGTCGACTTCGTCGTCCGGTCCCAGAACCTGGACAGGGGCGCCGATCGGAACGTCGATCCGAGCCCCTCGATGCCCTTCGGCGCCGAGCGTCGGGCGCGAACCGTAAACCTCGTAGGTGCCTTCGGGGTCGTCGGGGACGTCCCACGGCGGAGCCTGTTCTTCGGTGGTGCTCCGAGCGTCGATCGGCACTGCTGTTCCCTCGTCCGGGGCCTCGGCGGCCGTCACCGGCTCCGCCGGGTGCCCGGCGCCACCGGCGGGTGCGTACGGGTGGTCGTCCTCGGGATCGCCCACCCCTTGGAGTACTGCTTCGTCGTGCACGGCCTCCCGATCCGGTCCGTCTTCGGCCGTCCGACCCTCGACGAACTCGGGCTGCGGCGTGCCCGGTTCACCGAGAACCGGGTGCACGAAGGCCGGCTCTCCGACCGCCGTTTCGCCGTGGCTCTGCTCTCCGGGCGCCGGTGTCCCGAAGCCTGGATGTGCGAAAGCCGGCTCGCTCGAGGACGATTCCCCGAACGACGACTCCCCGAAGGATGCCGCCACGGACGGTTCACCGCCATATGACGGTTCCCCGTACGGCTCTTGCGCATACGGCAGTTCGTCATACGACTGGATCTCCGCCGGGGCACCCGCGTCCGGCCGTGCCGTGTGCGCCGGTTCGGGACGTGCGGGCTCTCCGTACGGGCTTTCCAGGCCCGGTTGCTCCCCGTACAAAGCACCGTCGTACGGGCCGCCTTCGTATGGGCCACCGTCGTACGGGCCACCTCCGTATGGACCGCCTTCGTACGGACCGCCGCTGTAGGCACCGCGTTCGTGCGAATCGACGTCGTACGGTCCGGCCTCGTCCCGAGCGCCGTCGGAGGGCTCCCCCGGGTGTGAACCACCCCCGGGCGGCTGCCCGTCGGTGGCGGCCGCCGGGCCGTCGTCGACCTGTTCTCCGTAGGGCGAGTCTTCATCACGCGGTTCGCCGTACGCCGGTTCCTCCGGTGCCGGCCCCTCGGGTGCCGGTTCCCCGTACACCCGCTCCTCGTCGGCCCGTTCCTCGTGGGCCGGCTCTTCCCGAACCGACTCCCCATACGCCGGCTCGCCGTACGTCGGGTCCCCATACGCCGGTTCGGCGTACGTCGGCTCCCCATAGGCCGGTTCGGCGTGCGCCGATTCGCCGGGCGCGGACTCGGTCCGGCCCGACCCGGGCCCTACTCCCGACTCGGTCGCCGGATTCGCGCCGGCGCCCTGGAACAACTGTGGTTCGTGGTCGCGGCCTTCGCCGTTTCCCGCACCGTCGCCGTAGCCCTGCGGTTCTTCCGGGAAACGCGGCAGCGGCAACGACCCGGTGTCCTGCGAAGCCCCCCCGCGTTCGATCCGTTCCGGCGGCGCCAACGGCACGCCGACGGCAGGGAATGCGGCGGCCCCCCAGGAACCGAACCCACCGGATCCGCCACCCGACCCACCGGGTGCACCGGGCATCCCGGGCGCACCCGACACACCGGCCCCACCCGATCGACCGATCGGTCGGCCGCCGGATCCGAACGGCGGTTCGTACCCGCCGTTCGCGCCGAACCCCCGCTCGTCCGGCTCCGGATCGGTCGGGTCCGGTTGATAGTGCCCCGAGTGCTGCGAGTGCCCCGAGTGCTCCGAATGCTGCGAGTACCCCGACTGCTTCGCCATCGGGTCGGGTTCGGTATCGACCGCCGTGCCGCCCGCCATCCGGGCCGGGCGCTCCATCCCGCCGACCGCCGACCACGCGGCGGAGGACATCGTCCCGCCACCCACGTGCGCCGGCGCCGGCTCGTGCACCGGTCGCTGACTCGGGATCAGCACATCGTCGGCCGGCACTCCGTCGAGGTCCTTGGACACCGTGAACATGCTCACCAGCGCCTGGTACTGCGGGTCCTCCAAGCGCTGCACGTGTACGTCGGCGTTGATCCGACTGGGCGTCACCACGCCCGGCACCGTGGGCAGTCGGGTCACGCCGAGACCGCTGAGCCACGGTTCGGCGTGCACGGGCGCCACGATCGCGGCGGCTGCGCGCGGGTAGGTGTTGGTGAGTCGCTGGATGTGTCCTATGTGCGCCTCGGTCAGCGGCTCCAGGGACAACACGATCTCCGGCGGCCACGTGTCGGGCAGGATGCCCTTCGTCCTGGCCTGGCGCGGCGAGGTGAGCTTCGCGTCGTCGAGCAGGCCCACGACCTCGTCGGACCACGTGTTCAACCGGCTCAGCGCCTCGTCGAGCGAGTAGGCGTAGCGCAGTTGCTGCCGGCCCTCGCGCTCGACATCACGCAGTTCGCGCCCGAATCCGACGACCGTCACGCACAGGTCGTCGCTCCAAACGTTGGACAGCAGCTCCACCGAAAGCGCCCGAAGCACGGCCAGGTTGTCCTCGCCGGAGCCGTCGGTCAACCCGACCACGCCGAGCGATTCGAGGTCGACGAGCAACTGCCGACCGTCGTCCGTCTCACCGAGTACGGCAAGGGCCGGATACGGCGCCGGTACGTTGGCCGCCGCGCTCGTGTGCAGCAACTCGGCGTCGGCCGGGCACGTCCAGTGCATGTGGTCGCCGTCGACGGCCTCGAACGGGTAGAGCGGCGGCGACGGGGCGGCCAGGTGCAATTCCAGGCGGCGGTCGGTCAGTTGCACGGAGTCGATCAACGGCAGCGTCCGGCCTGTGTCGGACATGCGCGCGCACAACGTGCGCAGGGTCCGGTCGAACAGGTCGAGCGCGTCCGGCGTTTCGGTGGCGCGCAGCTGCTGTTCGAGGTCGGCGGCGGCGGGCGCGGGCATCGCGATGCGGCGCCCGTCCCGGCGAACCGACTGCTGGAGCCGACGCCGTACGAGCAGTGCTCCGAGCACCGCTGCGGCACCCACCGCGCCGAGTGCGATCACGCCCACGGGCAGCGAACTGTCGTCGCTGCCAGGGTCGGGGGCCTTGGCCTCGGTCCCGGCCGGGGCAGCCTGGTCGCTCCCGCTTCGGCCCGCGGTGTCGGGCGGCGTCGCCAACCCGTTCGGCGCGTCCTGCTTGGCGGTCCACGGCGGCGTCGGAACGTCCTTCGGCAACTGGGCCGGTTGCTGTTGCACCGGCGGCTGTTGAGCCGGTTGCTGTTGAGCCGGTTGCTGTTGAGCCGGTTGCTGTTGAGCCGGCGGCGGCTGCACAGGCGCCTGCTGTACAGGCGCCTGCTGTACAGGCGGCTGCTGCTCAGGCGGCGTCACCGGCGGCTGTTGCTGTGCAGGAGCGGGAACCTGCGCAGGAGCGGGAATCTGCGCCGGACCAGGCACCTGCGCACCACCAGGAACCTGCGCCGGCGGCTGCGCCCCGGTCTCCGCCGGATCCTGTCCACCCGGGATCGCGAGCGTCCACCCGGGCTCGATCGCGTTGGGATCGGTCAGCGTCACGCCACTCGACTGCGGCGCGTCCTTGTTCGCGGCGAAGATCTCGGGATAGCGGTCCCCGTCCCCGAGCAGTTCCTCCGCGATGTCCGAAAGCGTGTCCCCGGGTTTGACCGTGACGGTCTTCGGCAAGGCCTTCTTCTCCCCCGCCTGATCGCCGGGCGAAGCCCCAGGCGCGGATGCGGGCCCGGTCGCAGGCACGTGCGCGTCCTTGACCTCCGCCGGCGGCGAGGCGTTCGGCGGCAACGCGAGCACCCAGCCGACCTCGACGTAGTCCGCCGAGCGGAACGTCGAACCGTCCGCCATCGGCTTGCCCTCGTTGAGCTTGGCGATCTCGTTCCAGCGTTTGCCGTCACCGAGGCGTTCCTCGGCGATGGTCCACAGCGAATCCCCGCGCTGGACCGTGTGGGTGGGGCCGGCTGCCGGCGCGGGTTCGTGGACCCGGACCGGGATCTGATGTTCCACCACCTGAGTGGGCGCGGTCACCACGGTCTGCGGTCGCGCGGTCTCGGCGTGCGCCTCGGTGGTCCCCGCCGCCAGGGCGGTACCGGCCGGCAGCAGCAACAGGATGCCACCGACGAGGGCGCCGGCCGCCTTCTGGCTCCAGCCGAGCCCGCGGATGCGCGGCGCGGACATCCCCCTTACCTGCGCCGGGATTTCGACCACGACCGAGATCGCGAAGCACAACCACGCGATCCACGCGACGATCGCGAGCGCGGCGATGAACCCGGTCCCGTCGTCGGGCGCGGTCAGGACCTTGCTCACCTCGCCCAGTGCCGGTAACCGGTGCGGCAACAGCGTCGTCGTGGCCACCACGAGCATCGCGGGCAGGCCGACGAGCAACGCGAGCAGCACGGCGAGGCTGAGCAGGCCGCGCACGAGGTCGAACAGGAAGCGGCCGGGTCCGCGACGCTTCCTGCGCACGTCGCGGCCCCGCGCGTGCGCCCGGGGACCGGGACCGGAGCCGGGTCGAGGGCCTTGGGTAACGGTCACGGTGCGTCCTCCGGGTTTCGGATCCCATGGACGAGCCCGGCACGGGCATGGCCTTGTACGGAAATCGTGTCGGCGCCGAAGAAGGCGGCGACCACAGTCTTGTATTCGAGGGTGAGACTCACCTCGATGGTGCGCCCGTTGTCGACGACGTCGACATCGATGCTGTCCTGTCGGACGGGAGTGCCGGCGAGATATCGCCGCGCGGCACGGTCGGCATCGGCCTTCGGCACGATGATGGCCTCGCCGGGGATCGCCCTACTGACGTCGATCGCCTGTCCTCCGGCCCGCGCAGCCTCCTGCGCGTAGTCGTGCGCCTTGGCATCGGCCCGCATCTTGCCGCCGCCGTCGACGGTGAGGCCGATCAGCAGGATGATCGCGGTCATCATGATCGCCACCATCACGCTGAGGCTGCCCCGATCACCGGGATCGTTGCGCGGACGGACTGTTGACGCCACGTCAGCCCCTTTCCCGGTAGCGGTCGACGACGGATGAGAACCGTCCTGTCATCGTCTTCGATCCGGGTGTGCCCGGGAAAGCGACTCCGGACAACGAAACGACGCAACTCACGGTGACTTCGACTTTCCCCAGATCAACATTGCCCAACGCGTCGATTTTCAACGCGTGATACGTGGCGGCCACGTCGAGCGGCCTGCAACTCAGCCCGTCCTGGTCGAGCGACTTCGTGGCCGCCTTCAGTGCCGATGCCTTGAGCGCCGTCGCATCCCTCGGATCCCGCGTGATCGAAGCCTCACGCGCCGCCTCCTTCGCCGCGGAATCCACCGCGTTACCCGCCAGCGTGGTCCGCCCGAACGCGATGACCAGGCACAGGAACAAGATGACGACCGGCGTCAGAATCGCCGCCTCCAAAGGGAACGCCCCATCGTCCCCTCGCGGGAGCCCCCACCACCGCCTCATCGCCCACCCTCATCGGTTCGGAACGGTCCAACGTTCCATCGGCCCACTCGCGTGCTGTACGACCGTGATCTCCGGGAGACCGGGCACGATCGACAACGACGTGCCCTTGACGCTCACCTTTATCCAGGCATCCGCCTGGGCCTGTTGGCCGTTCGGCGGGGTCCTGGTCACCTCGCTGGTCACCGACACGTCTCGCAGCGTGCCGCCCCCAAGGCTCGCCGCCAGCTTCCGCGCCTGTTCCTCGGGACCGTACGGGCCCTTGTCCGTGGTGGTGCGCCCCGCCTCCACGCCCTCCTTCGCGGCGTGCAGTGCC
Organism: Streptomyces sp. SID3343; assembly: GCF_009865215.1. Classification (GTDB taxonomy): domain Bacteria; phylum Actinomycetota; class Actinomycetes; order Streptomycetales; family Streptomycetaceae; genus Embleya. Next base: position 19,196 of record NZ_WWJX01001514.1, read on the forward strand.
GCCTCCCTGGCGTACCACCACAGGCAGCCTTGAATCACCGCCAACAACATCAACATGAAGACCGGGAAGACGATCGCCATGCTGATGGACATGCCGCCGCGATCCGGCCCGCCCGATCTTTTCAGGCGATTCCGGATCGCGGCTTTCATCCCCGTGACGCGCATCGGTGGGCCGCCGCCTATCCGGCGGTGCTGCCGTTTCCTCTGGGGTTGTCGCCCCCGGGGCCCTTGTAGTTGTTGTCGGACTTCTCCAACTGGCCCTGATAGTGGTTCCACAGCGTGATCACCACAGCCGCGATGGCCACGGCCGCGGCGATCAGCACCGCCATGATGATCGCGGCCTCGATGCTCACCGCCCCGTGGTCGCGCTCTTTGCGCAGCCGGCGGTAGCGGGCGGTGACACCACCGGTGAGCATGAGGACAAACGCCAGACTGGAGGGCGTGATGGCCTGGATCTTCGATTCCACGGTATCCACGAACGCGGTCGTGGATTTTCCGTTCCTCATAACCGGGCTTCCTTCCGGTACACGGATCGGGGACGTACGCAGGATGGTGCGGGAGCAGGCTCGGGTCATCGATCGCATTTCCTTAAAACGACATCATTCGTGCGATCGCGGGATAGCCCAGGGTGATCCCCATGATCACCACGAGCATGGTTCCCGGAACGGTCAAACGCTCGGAGTCCTTGTTCGCCGCTTCGTGCTCGTTGGCGAGGAGTTCGGTACGCAGCGACTGGGATCGGGCGCGCAACGTGCCGTAGACGGCGGCGCCTTCGGTACCCGCCATCTCGATGATGTCGGCCACGTCGGCGAGTTCGGGCAGGTCGAGATCGCGGGCCAGGTCGTGCAGGCCGGCCCAGGGATCGATGCCCGCGACGCGTGCGCGCGCGAGCGCGTCACGGATCCGCAGGAACGCCCACCCTTCCCCGACCATCGCGGCCCGGTCCAGCGCCTCGGCGGGCCCGGCATCACCCGACCGCTCCAACGCGACCAGGTCCAGGTACGCCGCCGCAGCGTGTTGGAACTCGATCCGGGCCGCCTTCGCCTGATCGCGCAGCGCGAAGTCGGGGACGATCCACAGCCCGAGCGCGGTGAGCAGCGAGACCGCGAGCGGGATGTAGAAGCTCACTCCGACGCCGGTGATCACGAGCACGGCGGACAGCAACGCGGGCAGCAGGAGCCCCATCAGGGCGAGCATGACCTTGGTGCGCATGAAGTGCGCGACGGTCTCGCCCACGAGGTCCAGTTCGCGGTGCGGGATCTTGGCGCCGGGGATGCGCTGTGCGAACGACACGATCCGATCGTCGTAGCGGTTTCCGGTCTGCTCGGTGCGCCGCTTGGGACTTCCCGAAAGCCGGTGCAGCGCCTGGCCCAAGTCGGGCGGCGCGGGCCACAGTTCGCGGACGAGCAGGGCGATCCCGCCACCGGCCAGGCAGCCGGTCACGATCATCACGGGAGGAATCATGTCCACTCCTTGCGCAGCACCGCGGGCCGCGGCGTCCCCGGATCGGGCTCGGCAAGCTGCTCGTCGACGCTCTTGGCCTGCTTGACCACGCTGCGCGGATCGGACACCAGGAAACGGGGGTTGACCTTGTCGGCGGCCAGTCCGCGCATCCACATCAGCGTGCCGACGTACGCGAGGGCCATGAGCAGCAGCACCAGTTGCCCGACGGCGGAGTGGTAGGGCTCGGCGTAGTCCCGGTTGATCACGATGACCAGCGAGATCATGCCCAGGGTGAGGTAGGTGATCCACCGCACCGCCATCCGTGCCCCGGCGCGGTCCGACTCGATCGCCCGGCGTTGCCGGACCTCTTCGCGCACCGTGGTCGCCAAGTCCTTGAGCGCGTTGGCCAGTCCGGGCCCGCGATCCTCGGAGCGCAGGATCAGCGCGGCGGCGATCTTGTCCGCTGTCGCGTCGCCCAACTCGGCGGCGAAGGCGCGCAGGGCCTCGTCGGGACGCCAGCGCGACTGGAGTCGACTGACCAGGTCGCCCACGTACGGTTCGATGATCGCGGGGCAGGTGGCCCGTGACGTGACGATCGCGTTCTCCAGTCCGGCGCCCAGTTCGATCAGGTCGGCGATCCGCCGGGTCCATTCGGCGAGTGCGTCGAGCCGGTCGATCAGGCTCCGGTCGCTCTTCGTCGGCGCCAGCAGCCACGGCAGGCCGACGATCGCCACGAGTGCCAGCAGGCCCGCCATCATGAATCCGCTGAACAGCCACACCAGGGCGGCGGCGATGCCGCCCACCGTCCACCGCGCGCGCCGCACTGTGCGCTGACGGGCTGTCACCGGGCCCGACTTCATCCGCTGGAGTGCCATGTCCAGGCGTCCGGGCGGCTTCGGCGTCGGGTCGTCGTAGGTGCCGACGATGCCGACGACCACTCCCACCAGGCCACCGATCAGCATGCATCCGCACACCGCGACGAGAAGTGCGTCACCCATCAGGTCACCCCGCCTGGTGGAGCTTGAGCTTCAACGGGCGCCATCCGTGCGGCTCGTCGAGCAGGTGCGGGCTGAAGCCGGCGCGCATCAGGTCGGCCATGTCGGAGGGGTACATCCGAGCGACGCCGCGTGGGTCGTCGTTGGTCGGCGCGAAGATGGTGTTGATCGCCGGGCGTCGGTGCTCGCCCATGCCGGTGACCTCCAGGACGTGCGAGACGAACCGGTGTCGTTTGCCGCCGATGGCCGTTTCGTCGATCATCCGCACGAACACGACGTAGTCGACCGCGTTGGACGCGAGGCGGTAGGCGAGTTCGGGGCTCATGTGCGCGCCGTACTCCAGGCACAGTTCGGCGATCCGGTCGAAGATCATGTCCGGCTCGCGCACGTGAAGCGTGCACATCGAGCCGCCTTCGCCGTTGGTCATCACGCGTAGCATCGGCACGATCTCGCTGGAACGGACCTCGCCCACGATCATCCGAGACAGCGACATGCGCAGCGCGGAGGGGATCAGCTCACCGATCGTCAGTTCGCCCGCCGACCTGCCGTCGGCGCCCTTCTCGCCGTTGCCCTCCCGGGCCTCGATCGCGACGACCTGGCGCAGGTGCCCCAACTCGTGCAGGAACAACTCCAGTTCGGTTTCGAAGGTGCCTATGCGTTCGTCGCGCGGGATCTCGTGGGACAGCGCGCGCAGCAACGAGGTCTTTCCGACGCCCTGTGTTCCGCAGATGATCAGGTTCTTCTTGGCGCGAACGAGTGAGCCCAGGAAGGCGGCCAGGGTCCGGTCGAGCGTGCCCAGGCCGATCAGGTCGGCCAACTTCACGTCGCGCACGCGGTGTCGGCGGATCGTCACGTACGTGTGTGGGGTGACCTCGGTGATGGCCTGGAGGCGGGAGCCGTCGGGCAGTCTCAGGGCCAGCGTCGGCTGGGACGTCGACAGCGTGCGCTCGCCGCTGCCGTGTCGCCGGGCCAGGTCGCGCAGCAGTTCCCGCAGTTCCTCGTCCGAGGACGTCAACGGCGGTACCTGGACGCGCGGCCGGTCGGCGTAGTCGACCCATACCGTCTCGAAGCCGTTGACCAGGATGTTCTCCACGGCCGGGTCGGTCAGGTATCGCTCCAACGGCCCGGCGCGGAACAGCCAGTCCCACACGGCCCGGGCCATCGCCCGATCCTCGGCCGGCGTGGTCGAGATGCCCCGCTCGCGCGCGGTGATGTCGGCCCACTCGGCGACGACCTGGGCCACGATCGCGCGCCCGCGCTGCTCGCGATCGGCGACGGTCATGCCGGGCGTGCGCTTGTCCACCTCGTGCAGTTCCTCGGCGGCGCGATCCTTGAGTATGCGCACGATGCCCGGGTCGACGACGGGCTCGCCGGAGGCGTTGCGCGGCGGGGGCGCCATGGCGGCGGACGGCGGCGCTGCGGCCGGTCGGC
>NZ_WWJX01001515.1 GCF_009865215.1 Streptomyces sp. SID3343
GGAGAGGGGCGCGACGGGCGCCTGCTGTACCACGACGCGCCTTACGGGGTGGGCTACTTCGTGGCGCTGTGGTGCTGACCGGCCGTCGCCGGATCCGGCCGCTTCGGCTGCCGCCCCCGATACCCGAGCGGGCGGCGGCCACCGGGATTCGGTGACCGCCGCCCGCACCCGTCAGGCGGTGGGGTCCGCCGGGGGCTGTGTCGGGGGAGCCGCTTGCGGGGCCGCGTCGGGGCCGGGGCCCTTGTCGCCGGCCTTGCCCAGGCCCTCCTTGGCCTTGTCGGACGCGCTGCGGATCTTGTCGGTGTGCTTGCCGCCGGTCTTGGTGTCGGCGATGTCGGCGGCCTTGTCGATGCCCTTGTCCGCCTTGTCGCCGTGCTGGCCCAGCAGGCCCTCGGCCTTGGCCTTGAGGTTGTCGAAGACACCCATGTCCTGCTCCTCCTCGGGATCGCCCTCGGCGGCCGATGCGACGACCGCGTCCCCGGGGGCCCGGGGGGCGGGCGTCGTGGCCGCCGCCGGCACCGGTGCCTGCTCGGCCTCGGTGACCGCGTCGGCCGGCGCCGCGGGCCGGTCCTCGACCAGCGTGGCGGTGTCCGTGCCCGCCGCGTTTCGCGAGCAACAGGAGCCGCTCTCCTCCGACGTGCTCGGACGCCGCTTGAACCAGTCGAAAACACTCACAATTTCTCCTAGACCGTATGTCTGTGGTCGTCGTCGTGCATTTTGTAGGTGCCGCCGCGCCACGGCCCGCCGTGTGGCCCGATCCCACCCGGCCGCCCGCGGCAGCGCCGGGAACACCCGGCTCGCCGGAGATCAACGAGTCGGGACGACACCGGTCACGACCATCCGGCCGGCCGTACCGCAACGAGGGACGGCGGGCGCGGACCACGGCGGGGCGGCCCGGGGGCGACGGCGGGTCGGAGCGGGGTCGGCGATCCGGCAGACTTGGGGGGTGAGTCCCCGTGTCATAGCCGTCGTCGGCCCCACTGCGGCCGGAAAGTCCGATCTGGGTGTGGCCTTGGCCCGCGCGCTGGACGGCGAGGTGATCAACACCGATTCCATGCAGCTGTACAAAGGCATGGACATCGGCACCGCCAAGCTGACCGTCGACGAGCGCGCCGGCGTCCCGCACCACCTGCTCGACGTGTGGGAGGTGACCGATTCCGCGAGTGTCGCCGCGTACCAGCGCGACGCCCGGGCCGTGGTCGACGACCTGCTCGCGCGCGGGCGCACCCCCGTCCTGGTCGGTGGTTCCGGTCTGTACGTGCGAGCCGTCCTGGACGACCTCGAATTCCCCGGGACCGACCCCGCGGCCCGGGCCCGCTTGGAGGCCGAGGCGGAGCGGATCGGGCCGGGCCCGATGCACGCGCGCCTGGCCGAGCTCGACCCGCAGGCCGCCGCCGCGATCCTGCCGGGCAACGTGCGCCGGATCGTGCGCGCTCTGGAGGTCATCGAACTCACCGGCCGCCCCTTCACGGCGACCCTTCCCGGCCACACGTCCTACTACGACAGCCTCCAGATCGGGGTGGACGTCTCCCGCCCGGTCCTGGACGAGCGGATCGCCACGCGGGTGGAACGGATGTGGGCGGCGGGCCTGGTGGACGAGGTGCGCGAGCTGGCGAAGGTCGGGCTGCGCGACGGGCGCACCGCGTCGCGCGCGCTCGGCTACGCGCAGGTGCTGCGACTGCTGGCCGGCGAGTGCACCGAGGACGAGGCCAAGGAGGACACGGTGCGCACGACCCGCCGGTTCGCCCGCAGGCAGGACACGTGGTTCCGCCGCGACCCTCGGATCGAGTGGCTCGACCACGCCCGATCGGACCTGGAAGCCGCCGCGCTCGAACGGGTGATCCCTCCCGGGTAGGGGTGTTGTGGGTGGGGCGAGCGTGGCACGGTGGGAGATCCGTGCCACAACACCTGCTCGGGGGAGGCGGTCGTGATCCGCACCGTTCGTCGCGCCATGGCGCTGTGCGCGGCCCTTGGTCTCGCACTGACCGTTCCGGGGGTCGCGTCCGCGCATCCCGCTGATCGACCCGGGGGCCCGGCCAAACAGCCTGTCGCCACCGGCTGGGGCGGGGCGGTCGCCAGCGTCGACGCCGACGCGACCGCGATCGGGCTCGACGTGCTGCGCCGCGGCGGCAACGCGGTGGACGCCGCGATCGCCACGGCCGCGGCCCTGGGCGTCACCGAGCCCTACTCGTCGGGTCTGGGCGGAGGCGGCTACTTCGTCTACTACGACGCGCGCAGCCGTACGGTCAAGACCATCGACGGCCGCGAGACCGCGCCCGCCAAGATGCAGCAGAACGCGTTCCTGGACCCGGCGACCGGGCTGCCCATCCCGTTCGACCAGGGCGTCAACTCCGGCCTGTCGGTGGGCGTTCCCGGGACGCCGCAGACGTGGAACACCGCGCTGCGCCGCTGGGGCACGATCGGCCTGCGCGACGCGCTGCGGCCCGCCGCCGCGCTCGCCGACCGCGGCTTCGTCGTCGATCGGACGTTCCGCGACCAGACCGCGGCGAACCAGAGCAGATTCGACGACATCGCGCCCACCGCGAAGCTGTTCCTGCCGGGCGGGCAGCCGCCGACCGTCGGCAGCGTCTTTCGCAACCCCGACCTGGCCAGGACCTACGACCGGCTCGGCCGCGAGGGCGTGGACTGGCTCTACCGCGGCGGCCTCGGGCGCGAGGTCGTGCGGACCGCGCAGCAGCCGCCGATGGCGCCCGGCGCCGACCGCGTCTTCAGGCCCGGCCTGATCGAGACCGGCGACCTCGCGCGCTACGGGGTCATCGAACGCAAGCCCACCCGGGTCGACTACCGCGGCCTCGACGTCTACTCCATCGCGCCGTCCTCCTCGGGAGGGTCCACCGTCGGTGAGGCACTCGACATCCTGGAGACCACCGACCGGCGCCGGATGGACGACGTCACGGCCGCGCACTACTACCTGGAGGCATCGCGCCTGGCGTTCGCCGACCGCAACCGCTACGTCGGCGACCCGGCGTTCGTGGACGTGCCGCTCCAGGGCCTGCTGTCCGACGGTTTCGCGAAGGAGCGGGCGTGCCTGATCGACCCGAACCGGGCCGCCGTGAGTCCCGTACCGCCGGGTGACCCCACGGCGCCCTACGACCGGCGCTGCGCGGCGAGCGGCACCCCGGAGGCGAGCGAGCCGACCGAGGGGCTGTCCACGACCCACCTGGTCACCGCCGACCGGTGGGGCAACACGGTGTCCTACACGCTGACCATCGAGCAGACCGGCGGCAGCGCGATCACCGTGCCGGGCCGCGGCTTCCTGCTCAACAACGAACTCACCGACTTCGATTTCGCGCCGCTCACCCCCGGCGTGTTCGACCCGAACCTGCCGGCGCCGGGCAAGCGACCGCGCAGCAGCATCTCGCCGACCATCGTGCTCAAGGACGGTCGTCCGTTCCTGGCGCTCGGCTCGCCCGGCGGCGCGACCATCGTCACCACGGTGCTCCAGGTGCTCGACGGGCGCCTGGACCGCGGTCTGACGCTGCCGCAGGCGGTGGCCGCGCCCCGCCTGTCGCAGCGCAACGGCGCCGCGACCGAGGTCGAGCCGGGCGTGCCGGCGGCGCTGCGCGCGGGGCTCCAGGACCGCGGGCACGTGCTCAAGGACAACCCGGAGATCGGCGCCGTGGCGGCCCTCGAATTCCTCCGCGGGGGGCGGATCCAGGCGGTCGCCGAACCGACCCGCAGAGGCGGCGGAGCGGCGGGGGTGGTCCGACCCGGCGGGTAACAGGCCCGGTGGGAGCGCACACCGCGACGGTCCCGACGGAGCACTCGCCGGGGCCGTCGCGCGCGGGCCGGGGGATCGCCGGACGGCTGCTCCGCACTCGTTCGGCGGACCCTAGAATTGCCCGGTGAGCACTCTGCACTTCTTCAAGGGTCACGGCACCGAGAACGACTTCGTCATCGTCGCGGACGTCGACGGTGAACTGGAGCTGACGGCCGACCTGGTCGCGGCCCTGTGTGATCGCCGAGCGGGGATCGGCGGCGACGGGCTGCTGCGGGTCGTGCGCTCCGCCAAGGATCCGGCCGCCGAGCACCTGGCGGGCGAGGCCGAGTGGTTCATGGACTACCGCAACGGCGACGGGTCGATCGCCGAGATGTGCGGCAACGGCGTGCGGGTGTTCGCCCGCCACCTCGTCGAGCGTGGGCTCGCCGCGGCCGGTGGGATGCGGATCGCCACACGTGGTGGGATCAAGGTCGTCACGGTCCCCGTCGAACCCGACGGCGCGATCACCGTCGACATGGGCGTGGCCCGCCTGCCCGGCTCGGCCGGTATCGGTGTCGACGTCGCCGGACGGGTGCGGCCCGCCACCAACGTCGACATGGGCAATCCGCACGCGGTCGTGTTCGTGGACGACCTCGCCGATGCGGGCAGCTTGTACACCGCGCCGACGGTGTCCCCCGAAGGTGCCTATCCCGACGGCGTCAACGTCGAGTTCGTGGTGCGTCGCGCGCCGGGACACGTGGCGATGCGCGTGCACGAGCGCGGCTCGGGCGAGACCCGGTCGTGCGGTACGGGCGCGTGCGCGGTCATGGTGGCCGTCGCGCGGGCCGACGGCGTCGAGCCGGGCGTGAGCGGCGAGCCCGCGACCTACACGGTGGACGTGCCCGGTGGCACGCTCACGATCACCGAGCGGGTGGACGGCCACATCGAGATGACCGGGCCCGCCGTGATCGTCGCCGAGGGCGACGTCGACCTCGATCGCCTTCGCGACCGGCGCTGAATCGTCTTCACGCGTTCGGCGCCTCGTGGTAAGCAGTGCCTGACATCGTCAAGCATTCGTTCCGGGGGTCGAGGATGGGCAGCAGCATGGACACCGCGCGGGCCACCGCGAGCGCGGTCAAGAAGACCGTCCAGGCGGGCGGCGCGTTCTTCTTCGCGCCCACCACGATCGCGCGTGGCGCCGAACTGGGCCTGGACGGCGTGACGTTGTACGTCGCCGGTCGCGGTGGCGTCCTCGGGGACGTCGGCGACGACGCCGTGGTCGCCGCGTTTCACCACTTCGCCCCCGGCACGCTGATCCCGCTGTGGGCCGCCGGGGCGAAGGTCTCGCCGCCCGCCCGGACCGGCGCGCTGTACGCCGAATGCGCCCGGGCATGGGGCCGCGAGCACCTGGCCGACCTGCCCGACGTCGAGCGGCTCGCACACGTGACGACGCGGATCATCCGCGCGAACGACCTCGGCGCTCTCGCGCCGCTTTACAGCGCGTGGCGCGCGGTACCCCTTTCGGATGACGCTCCCGCGGTGCTCGCGCAGAACCTGCAGACCCTGCGCGAGCACCGCGGCGGGCTGCACGTACTGGCGCTGGCCGCGCATCGGATCCGGCCCTTGGAGGCCCAGTTGGCCGAGGGCAGTCCCTATGTCGGGTTCTATGGTCACGAAAAGCCGTTTCCCCAGGTCACGGCCGATTTGACGGCCCGTCGGGAGGCGGCCGAAAAACTCACCGACGAGCTTGTCGCGGCGGCCTACGCGGTGCTTGCCGAGGACGAGTCGGCGGACTTCGCGGCGCTCGCCCCCACCGTCGGCGCACACCTCGCGTCCTGAGCGCGTGGGTACCGAGGTCCGGGAGAACCCCGAGATCCGTCCTGCCGTGGGGTGGACGAACTCGGGGTCCTCTCCTGCCAGGGAAGGACCCAAGGGACCCGACGCCGGAGCGACGCGGACCACGTGCGGGGCTTCCTAGCCTGGAGGAGAGCGGGGGAGAGGTCGTGCGTTCGGGCGACGCGCCCCGCCCCGACCCAAGGAGACCGCATGTCTGCCCGCAAACGTCGATTGGCCCTGTTGGCGCCGCTTGTCGCGCTGCCGCTCGTCCTGACCGCGTGTGAGTTCAACGTCGACAGCGACGGCGTCGACGTCGGCAGCGAGAAGAAGGACTCGTCGTACGACGTGTCGCAGACGGTGCGTTCGCTCAAGGTGGACAGCAACGCCGGCAACGTCAAGGTGACCGAATCCGACGTCAAGAACGTCAAGGTCGTCGAGAAGATGCGCTACGACAAGAACGAGCCGACCACGACGCACGACGTGGACGGCAACGGTGCGCTGACGCTGGACTACAAGTGCGCGACCAACAAGGCGTGCTTCGTGGCGTACGAGGTGACCGTGCCGCGCGGGGGCGTCGCGATCGACGTACGCACCGACGCCGGCAACGTGACCCTGCGCGACCTGACCGGGACGCTTGACCTGCACACGAGCGCGGGCAAGATCGACGGCGAGAACCTGGGCTCGGCCAAGGTGACCGCGCAGACCACCGCGGGTTCGATCGACATCTCCTTCACGAAGGCCCCCACCGACGTCGACGCCAAGACCGACGCGGGTCGGGCCACGGTGCGGGTGCCGGGCGGGCAGACGTACGCGGCCGACGTCACCACCACGGTGGGCAACGCCGATGTCAAGGTGCAGCGCAACGACGCGTCGCCCAACCGGATCAAGGTGCACACCGGTGCCGGCCAGGCGCGCCTGTTGACGTCCTGACCAGGGAAACCGAGGGGGACACGTCGGTTCGGCCGAAAACCCGGATGCCCGCGTGAGCGCTGTCGTGGGACCATCGTGAGGGCCGTACGCGGGGAATGCGGCGGCCTGCCGACTACGTTGAACAGGACGATATGACTTCTCGCTCTCACCGCGCCGGAAACGACGACACGGACACGACTCAAGGCTTCGACCAGGCTGACGCCATCGACGCCGACGACGATGGGGCGTCCTTCGACGGATTCGGATCGGGCGATGACGTCGGGACCGGTCCTGTCGACTGGGACGGCGACCAATTCGACCGGGCGGATCGCTCCGCGCTCCGCCGCATCGCCGGTCTCTCCACCGAGCTGACCGACGTCACCGAGGTCGAATACCGACAGCTTCGGCTGGAACGGGTCGTGCTCGTCGGGGTCTGGACCGAAGGCACCGCCGCAGACGCCGAATATTCGCTCAAGGAACTCGCCGCGCTCGCCGAGACGGCGGGCTCGGAAGTGCTGGACGGGCTGATCCAGCGCCGAGACAAGCCGGACCCGGCCACGTACATCGGCTCCGGTAAAGCCAAGGAATTGCGTGACGTGGTGCTGGCCACCGGCGCCGACACGGTCGTGTGCGACGGTGAACTGACGCCGGGCCAGCTCATTCAGCTCGAAGACGTGGTCAAGGTCAAGGTCGTGGACCGCACGGCCCTGATCCTGGACATCTTCGCGCAGCATGCCAAGTCCCGTGAGGGCAAGGCCCAGGTCTCGCTCGCGCAGATGCAGTACATGCTTCCGCGCCTGCGTGGCTGGGGTGCGTCGCTGTCGCGCCAGATGGGTGGCGGCGGCGGTGGCGGGATGGCCACGCGTGGTCCGGGTGAGACGAAGATCGAGACCGATCGTCGGCGCATCCGGGAGAAGATGGCCAAGATGCGCCGCGAGATCGCGGACATGAAGAAGGGCCGCGACACCAAGCGCCAGGAACGGCGCCGCAACGCGATCCCCTCGGTGGCCATCGCGGGCTACACCAACGCGGGCAAGTCCTCGATCCTGAACCGGCTGACCGGTGCGGGCGTGCTCGTGGAGAACGCGCTGTTCGCCACCCTCGACCCGACCGTGCGTCGGTCCGAGACGCCGAGCGGCCGGGTGTACACGCTGGCCGACACCGTCGGCTTCGTGCGCCACCTTCCGCACCAACTCGTGGAGGCGTTCCGCTCGACCCTCGAAGAGGTCTCCGACGCGGATCTGATCCTGCACGTGGTGGACGGCTCCGATCCCACTCCAGAGGCGCAACTCGCCGCCGTGCGCGAGGTGTTCTCCGAGGTGGAGGCGCACAAGGTGCGCGAGATCGTGGTGGTCAACAAGGCCGACGCGGCCGACCCGGAGGTGTTGGCGCGGCTGCTGCGCAAGGAGAAGCACGCGATCGTCGTGTCGGCCCGTACCGGGCAGGGCATCGACGAGTTGCTCGCGCTGATCGACGACGAACTCCCGCGTCCCGACATCGAGATCGAGGTGGTCGTGCCCTACGACCGCGGCGAGCTGGTGGCGAAGGTGCACGGAACCGGCGAGCTGCTGGCGACGGAGCACCGCGAGGAGGGCACGTGGTTGCACGCCCGGGTCGGCCGGCAACTCGCCGCCGAACTGGAGCGGTTCGTGGTGGTCAAGAACTGACGCGGTGAGCCGATGCGGCGCGGCGGGTCGGTCGGACCGATCCGTCGCGTGGTGCGCCGGTGTACGAAACCAGGGCCCGGCCCGCGCACGAGCAATCGTGGGTGAGCCGGGCCCTCGGCGTTCGCGGGGGTGGTGCGCTCAGCGTTTGCGCTTGAGGGTGTCGAGCATTCGGCGGGCGTCCTGGCTCAGGTAGGGGCCCGCGATCCAGGTGTGTCCGGCGCCGCTGAGCGCGCTGTTGCCGATCAGGCACAGGCCGCCGGTGGGGCACGGGGCGTACCAACCGCCGCCACTGGCTCCCGCGGTCATCGTGCAGCCGATGCGCAGCAGGGGCGGGGCGGCGGGGTCCACGCTCATCCGGCGCGGGTCCTGCGAGCACCCGTACATGGCCAGGCCGTCGAAGGGCGCGTCCTGTGGATAGCCGTAGGCGCTCGTGCTGGGCAGGTCGCGCGGGGCGTCGAACCACACCGAGACCGCGCGGCCGACGACCTCTTCGAGGCTGCGGGGGCCGCCGTCGGGGTTGCGCACCTCCATCACCGCGAAGTCGAACGCGGTGGCGGGGGAGGTGGTGTCGGTGCCGCCGGCGCGCCATTGCTCCGATGTGGCCACCGAGGTGGCCCACCACTGCCCGAAGGGCGCGACCGGGCCCGGGTTGCCGAGGTTGTCCAGGGTGCCCTGGCCGCTGCTGTTGAACGCGGGCACGAACTGCATGCTGGTGAACCAGGTGCCCGCGTGTCCGGCGTGCACGCAGTGCCCGGCGGTCCACACGAGGTTGCTGCGGCCCGGGCGTTTGGGGTCGGCTATCACGGTGCCGGAGCACGTGGACGGGCCGTCGGGGGCCTCGAAGAACAGCTTGCCGACCGCGCTGGTGCCGTTGCCGCTCGCGTAGGGGCGCGGGACGGCGCGGGCCTGTACCGGCGGTGGTTTGGCCTGTGCGAGCGCGTCGGGCAGTGGGGACCAGGACGGCTGGACGGTGTTCGGCGTGCCGGGGGCGGGCGGGGCGGGGGGCCCGTCGTCGAGTTTGGGGTCGCGGGGCTTGGCCCGGCTCATTCGCTCGGGGGTCCAGTGCGCGGGATCGCCCGGATCGGCGAGGGTCGAGGGGCCGTGGTCGGTGGTGCCGTCCGTGCCGCCGCCGGCCAGTGTCAGTGCCATGACGGTGCCCGTCACCAGCAAAGACATCGCCACCGTCAACGCGACGAACAGCGTGCGAACGCCGCGCGTCAAGCGCCTACCTCCCCGTGTGTCCCCCGTATGTGACCGGTCGACAGTATCGGAGGGGCGGATGGCCGTGTTCGGGCGGCGGTTGCCTCGTTGATTCACCGGGGGACCGCCGATCCGGCGATGTCACTCTTTGTGATTGCGAGTTTGCACTCCGTCACCGTTCTGAGGTAAGCCTTACCTCGATCACGATCGCCTTGTGGAGGTGCCGCAGTCATGACCGCCGCCCTGACCAGGCCGGACGACCGCTCCGGTACCGAGGTCCCCGCGCCGAAGGAGCCGACCACGGACGGTTTCGCCGCGGACGCGGTGACCGAGGCGACGATCGGCCGCCAACGCTCGCCGGAGCCCGATGCGCAGGCCATCCTGCGCAGACAGGCCGCCCGCGAGTCCTCGGCGCGTACCTACGCGCGATCGTTGCCGATCGTCCCGGTGCGGGCCCGAGGGATGACGGTCGAAGGGGCCGACGGTCGGCGCTACCTCGACTGCCTGTCCGGCGCGGGCACGTTGGCGCTCGGGCACAACCACCCCGTCGTGCTCGCGGCGATCCGCGGCGTGCTCGACACGGGTGCGCCGCTGCACGTGCTCGACCTCGCGACGCCGGTCAAGGACCGGTTCGTGGAGGAGTTGTTCGCGACGCTCCCGCCGGAGTTGGCGCGCGACGGGCGGATCCAGTTCTGTGGGCCGGCCGGCACCGACGCGGTGGAGGCGGCGCTCAAGCTCGTGCGCACCGCGACCGGGCGGCGCGGGGTGGTCGCGTTCACCGGCGCCTATCACGGGATGACGGCCGGCGCGCTCGCGGTCAGTGGTGACACCGCGATCCGCGACGCGACCGGGGCGGGCAGCGGCGACACGATCCGGCTGCCGTTCCCGCAGGGATACCGCTGCCCGTTCGGCATCGGTGGCGTGCGGGGCGAGCGGGCGGCGGCGTACCAGGCCCGCTCGCTGCTCGAGGATCCCGGTGGTGGCGTGCCCGCGCCCGCCGGGATGATCGTGGAACCGGTCCAGGGCGAGGGCGGGGTGCTGCCCGCGCCCGACGAGTGGTTGCGCGAGATGCGGCGGATCACCACCGAGCGTGGCATCGCGTTGATCGCCGACGAGGTGCAGACCGGGCTCGGGCGCACCGGCGCGATGTGGGGGGTGGACCACGCGGGTGTGGTGCCCGACGTCATGGTCGTCTCCAAGGCGATCGGTGGCAGTCTGCCGCTCGCGGTGGTGGTGTATCGCGCCGAGTTGGACCGCTGGTGGCCGGGCGCGCACGCGGGGACGTTCCGCGGCAATCAGCTCGCGATGGCGGCGGGGGCGGCGACCATCGCGCATGTGCGCGAGCATCGGCTCGACGAACACGCGGGTCGGCTCGGTGCGCGGGTGTCGGGCGCGTTGCGGGACCTGATGGCCGCTCAGCCGGCGATCGGCGAGGTGCGCGGGCGGGGTCTGATGATCGGCGTGGAGATCGTCGAGCCCGACGCGGGGCCTGATGCGCTGGGGGCTCGACCGCCGGCGCCGCGGCTCGCGGTGGCGGTGCGGCGCGAGGCGTTGGGGCGCGGGTTGATCATCGAGTTGGGTGGGCGGCACAACAGCGTGGTGCGGCTGTTGCCGCCGTTGACGATGACCGATGTGCAGGCCGACGCGGTATTGGAGCGGCTGAGCGACGCGATCGAGGCGGCGCGGGCCGCGTACGGGGCGCGGTCGGCTGACGGGGAGTCGGCGTGAAGGCGGCCGCGTCGATCGGGCCGCCGCTCGCGGGGGGCGTCACCGGGGCGGGCGCGCTGGGCGAATCGGTGCGGGTGGCGTTGGCCGCGTTGGAGCGTGGGGCGTCGGCGCGGGGTGGTCCGTTGCCGGCGGGTGGGCCGCAGGGGGTCGCGGCCGAGGTGGCGCGCGTGTTGGGCACGGCGCGCGTGGTGACGCGCCCACAGGGGGCCGGCCCCGGGGTGCTGCCGGTGCTCGGGGTGGGCGAGTCGGCGGCGCTTGACGAGTTGACCACGCTGTTGGCGTGGGGGTCCGCGGATCCGGCCGATCCGCGCTGTGCGGGCCACCTGCACTGTCCGCCGCTCGCGGTCGCGGTGGCGGCCGATCTGGTGGCGTCGGCGCTCAACGGTTCGCTCGACTCGTGGGACCAGGCGCCGGTGGCGACGGTGTTGGAGGTCGAGGTGGTCGCGGCGCTCGCGGCGTTGGTCGGCTTCTCGGCGGCGGCGGGTGGCTCGGTGACCAGTGGCGGGACCGAGTCCAACCTGATGGGTCTGTTGCTGGCGCGGGACGCGTCGGGCCCGGGGGTGGGCCGGCGGCGGATCCTGTGTTCGCAGGCCGCGCACTTCTCGGTGCGGCGGTGCGCGGGGGTGCTGGGGCTGGGCGAGGACGCGGTGGTCACGGTGCCGGCCGGTGCCGATCACCGGATGGATCCGCTCGCGCTGGCGGCGGCGTGTCGGCGGGTGGTGGCGGGCAACGACCGGATCACCGCGATCGTTGCCACGGCCGGCACCACCGATCTGGGTGCGGTCGAGCCGCTGTCCGAGATCGCCGCGGTGGCGGCCGAGTTCGACACGTGGTTGCACGTGGACGCGGCGTACGGCGGTGGGGCGTTGTTCTCCGATCGCCTGGCGCCGTTGCTCGCCGGGCTCGACCGGGCCCATTCGGTGGGCCTGGATCTGCACAAGCTCGGTTGGCAGCCGATCGCCGCCGGGGTGTTCCTGGTGCGTGACGCGGCGCTGTTGGCGCCGCTCGCGCAGCGCGCCGCCTATCTGAATCCGGACGACGACGAACAGGCGGGCTATTTCAGCCTGCTGGGTCGTTCGCCGCGCACGACGCGGCGCGCCGACGTGTTCAAGATCGCGGTCACGTTGCGTGCGCTCGGGCGGGCCGGGCTCGGCGTGCTCGTGGACCGCTGCCACGACCTGGCCCGGCATGCGGCCGGGGTGATCCATGCGCACCCGCGCTTGGAGTTGGTCGCCGATCCGGTGCTGACGTCGGTCGTCTTTCGCTACCTTCCCCGGCACCCGGTGGGCCCGGAGGAATCGGATCGGATCAACGCCGCGCTGCGCCGTCGGCTGCTGGGCGAGGGGCGCGCGGTCGTGGGCAGGACCGAGATCGGCGCGGGCGCCGGGTCGGTGCGGCTCAAGCTCACCCTGCTCAATCCGTACGCGAGCGTCGAGGATCTGGACGCGCTGTTGGACCTGGTGGTCGACGCGGGGCGCACGGAAAGCCCACCGACCACCTGACGCTCCGTCATCACCGGGGAACCCCGCGCGCCGCTCTCGCGGTGCGCCCGGCATCGCCCAACAATCGAGACCACGGCGTTCCACCACCGGGAAGCGATCGAGATCGTCACCGGCGGCCCGCATGCGCTACCGCTACCGCTTTGACCGGCACTGCTGCGACTACGACGGCTTTGCCTGCCACCGCCCTGACAACTACCGCTCTTACCACCGATATCGGCCGTCGCGGCCGATCGAACACGACACGGAGCAGCGATGACCATCGCGGGTTTCGACCCGTCCGCAGTGTGGACGGACCCCGAAGCGGACCACCTCGACGCGCCGGATGCTCGGTACGCCGCAGACGGGGCGACCGTGGAATGTCTGCTGCGGTGCTGGGTTCGCGAACGCGCGGTGGCGCGGCCGAAGACGGACACGCTTACGATCGCGTTGCCCGCCACCGGGCTGAGCCTGTCGGTGCCGGTGCGCTATTGGTCTACCGCCGGGTGGCACCGGTTCGGCCTGCCGCATCTGGTCGGTGAGGGGCCGCTGAACGCGGTGCGGCTCGCGCTCGTGCTGGGCGACGAGGCGTCGGCGGCCTCCGCCGCGGCGGCCGCGGCCGTGGGGCCGGGGGCGGCCGAGGCGGGGGGTGGCGCGCCGGGCGACGCGTGCGGCGACACCGCGATCCGGGTGGCCGACTCGGTCACCCACACCGAGCGCTACATCGCCTACCGCCGCGAGCAGCCCGAGGACTCGCCCGGTACGACGCCGTTCCTGGCGGCGGAACAGTCGCTCGTGCTCGGCCACCCGATGCACCCCACGCCCAAGAGCCGGGACCGGATCGACCCCGTCGAGGATGCCGCGTGGTCGCCGGAGTTGCGTGGTGCGTTCGCGTTGCACTGGTTCGCCGCCGACGCCGACCTCGTCGCGCAGGACAGCGCGCTCGGGCGCGAGGCCGCCGACGTCCTGGCCGACTTCGCGGGCGACCTGCGCGCGCCCGCGGGCACCGTGCTGGTTCCCGCGCATCCGTGGCAGGCCCGCGACCTGCCCCGACGCCCGCACCTGCGCGCGCTGTTGGACGCGGGTCGGTTGCGCGCGCTCGGACCCGCGGGCGCGCCGTGGCATCCCACATCGTCGGTGCGCACCGTGTACCGGCCCGACGCCGACGTCATGCTCAAGCTGTCGCTGGGCCTGCGGATCACCAATTCGCGCCGGGAGAACCTGCCCAAGGAGTTGTTGCGCGGGATCGAGGTGCACCGTCTGTTGCGCTCGGGTCTGGAGCGCGAACTGCGTTCGGTACACCCCACGTTCGATATCGTTCGCGATCCCGCGTGGATCTCGGTCGCGCCGCCCGAGCCGTACCCGCGGGCGGATCGGCCCGCCGCGGGGATGGAACTGATGCTGCGCGCCAACGCGTTCGGGCCGGGCGACTCGGTGAGTTGTGTGGCCGCGCTGGTCGCCGAGCGCCCCGGCATCGGGCCCTCGCGCCTGGCCGCGTCGGTGTACGACCTTGCCACGCGCACCGGACGCACCCACGCGTCGGTGGCCCAGGAGTGGTTCGAGCGCTACCTGGCACTGGTCGCCGAACCCGTCCTGTGGCTCGACCGGCACGCCGGCGTCGCGCTGGAGGCGCACCACCAGAACACGCTCGTCCTGCTCGACGGCGACGGGCTGCCGATCGGCGGGCGCTTTCGCGACAACCAGGGCTACTACTTCCGTGCCTCACGCTCGGCCGATCTGGCCCGCCGGCTGCCGGCCGCGGGGATCGCCAGCGACACGATCGTGGCCGACGAGATCGCCGACGAGCGCTTGGCCTACTACCTGGGGTTCAACAACCTGCTGGGTTTGATCGGCGCGTTCGGCGCGCAACGCCTGGTCGACGAGCGGGTGTTGCTGGCCAGGACGCGCGCCGCGCTCGCGCCCTGGGCCGAGGAGCCGGGCGCCGCGCGCACGTTGCTCACCGATCCCCGGCCGCGGTGCAAGGCCAACCTGATGACCCGACTGCACGGCCTCGACGAACTCGTCGGGCCGGTGGCGACCCAGTCGGTGTACGTGCACATCCGCAATCCGCTCGCCGACGTCCCCGCGTGAGCCCCGTCCCCGGAGGTTTCGTCCCCGTATGAGCCCGTCATCGCTCTCGCCCCGCGCGAGTACCCTCGCCGAGGCGGAGACCGTTCGCCTGACCCCGCGTCACCTGCGCGCGGGACCGACCGGCCCTCTCGCCGAGGCTGCCCGCTGGGGCGCCGTCGCGTTGTCCGCGGGCCGGTTCTCGCTGCACGAGATCCACCCCAAGCGCGACGTGCCGCTGCTGCACGCGTGGATGAACGACCCGTCGATCGCGCATTGGTGGGACCTCGCCGGCGACGAGGACGTGGTGCGCCGACACCTGGCGACCCGGGCGCTGCGCGCACCGGGCGGTTGCTATCTGGGCTGCGTGGACGACGAGCCGATCAGCTACTGGGAGTTGTACCGGGCCGACCTCGACGAGCTGGCCCGCGTCTATCCCGCCCGCCCGCACGACGTGGGGATCCACCTCCTCGTCGGCCCGCCCGCGTGGCGCGGGCGCGGGATCGGCTCGCTGCTGCTGCGCGCGGTCACCGAGCTCGTACTGCGCGCGGCGCCCGACACCGCGCGCGTGGTCGCCGAACCCGACGTGCGCAACACCATCTCGATCGCGGCCTTCGAACGAGCCGGCTTCGAGCGGGTGGCTACCCTCGAACTCCCCGACAAAGCGGCCGCGTTGATGATGCGCCACCGGGTGCCGTCGGAAGCGGGTGCCCGGCCGTGAGCGCCCGACTTCCCGCGCCGCGCCGCGCCCCGGACCCGGGCTCGGTCGTGTACGACGTCGTGGGCGTCGGAGTCGGTCCCTTCAATCTGGCGCTCGCCGCGCTCGCCGATCGGATCGAGCCGCTGCGCACGCTCTTCCTCGACCGCGCCCCCGCGTTCAGCTGGCACCCGGGTCTGCTGCTCGACGGGACCACGCTCCAAGTGCCGTTCCTGGCCGACCTGGTCACCCTGGTCGACCCCACCAGCCCGTGGTCGTTCCTGGCCTATCTGGGCGCGCACGACCGGCTGTTCCCGTTCTACTTCGCCGAGCGCCTGCACGTGCCGCGCCGCGAATACGACCACTACTGCCGCTGGGTCGCCGAGTCGCTGCCGTCGGTGCGGTTCGCCGCCGACGTGGGATCGGTCGAGTGGGACGGCGACCTGTACCGGGTCTCGTTTCGCGACACGTCGAGCGGTGAGCGACACCGGGTGCACGCCCGGCACGTGGTGCTCGGCATCGGCACCGAACCGGTGGTGCCCGCGCCGTTCGCGCGTCTGCTGGGCGACAGCGTGTTGCACGCGGGCGACTACCTCGACCATCGCGAGAACCTCACCACCGCCGCGGACGTCACCGTGCTGGGCTCGGGGCAGTCCGGCGCCGAGGTGTTCCTGGATCTGCTGCGCCGCCGCACCGGGCCCGGACAGCGGCTGACCTGGCTGACCCGCTCACCGGCGTTCGCGCCCATGGAGTACTCCAAGCTGGGGCTGGAGCACTTCACGCCCGACTACACGCGCTACTTCCACGCGCTGCCCGAACCGGTCCGCGACCGGCTCGTGCCCGCGCAGTGGCAGTTGTACAAGGCGATCAGCGCGGAGACGATCGCCGCGATCCACGACGAGCTCTACGACCGCGGCATCGCGGGCGGGCGGGTGCGCGCGACGTTGATGCCCGACGTCACGGTCACCTCGGCGCGCGCCGGCCGCGAGGGCGTCGAACTGGGTTGCCGGCACGGCGAACAGGACCGCGCGTTCACGGTCCGCACCGACCGTGTCGTGCTCGCCACCGGCTACGCGCCACGCCATCCCGCGATGCTCGACCCGCTGGCCGACCTGATCGCGTGCGACGACGCGGGCCGGTGGTCGATCGACGTGGACCACCGGGTGCGCCTGGCCGCGCACGTCACCGGCGGCCTGTACACCCAAAACGCCGAACTGCACACGCACGGCGTGGGCACCCCCGATCTGGGTCTGGGTGCGCATCGGGCCGCGACCATCCTCAACTCCGTGTGCGGCAGCGCGGTCTACCGACTGCCGATCCGCACCGCGTTCACGACGTTCGGCCTGGCCGCGGGCGACACCGAACCCCCACGCCGGACCTCCCGACGGACCGCAACCGACCGAGCAGAGGTAGCCAATGTCGCAGTCGAACCCGGCAGCGGAGCCCATCGAGGCCGAACTGCCGCACCAGGGCGCTCGACACGCCGCGGCTGAGCCCACGTCCGGCGTCCCCGGCACGCGGCACGGCCTGTCCTTGACCGACCCGAACGTGTGGCGCCGGGTCAACCGCGAGATGATCGCCAAGTCGCTCGCCGAGTTCGCCTACGAGGAACTGCTCACCCCGGTCGCCGACGGAGCGGGCTACACCGTCGACGTGTCCGGCGACGTGCACTACCGATTCCGGGCCCGGCGCGGCGCCTACGACGCGTGGCACGTGGACCCGACGTCGGTCGAACGGGTCTGGGAGGGCGGCACGGACCCGGCCGAGGACATGCTCCAGTTCCTGCTCGACGCGCACACCGTGATCGGCGTGCCCGGCGACACCGCGGGCCACCTGGTGCGCGAGTTGACCGCGACGCTGGTCGCGGACGCGGCCGGCGCGGCGAGCGCGATCGACGCGGCGGCGCTCGCCGAGTTGGGTTACGCCGAACTCGAAGGACACCAGACCGGCCACCCGTGGATCGTGCCGAACAAGGGCCGGGTGGGCTTCTCCGCGAGTGACGCGCGCGGCTACGCCCCCGAGGCGCGACACCCACTGCGGCTGCCGTGGCTGGCCGTGCACCGCGACCTCGCGCAATACCGGGCGGTGCCGGACCTGACGGAGAGCCGGCTCTATGCCGAACAGCTGGATCCGGCCACCGTCGAGCGGTTTCGGCGGATCCTGACGGCGCGCGGCCTGAACCCCGACGAACACCTGTGGCTGCCCGTCCACCCGTGGCAGTGGGACGAGACGATCGCCACGCTGTTCGCCCCCGATCTCGCGGCCGGCCGGATCGTCTGGCTCGGCGAGGCCGAGGACCGCCATCTCGCGCAACAGTCGGTGCGCACCTTCCTCAACCTGGACCGGCCGAGCCGGCGCACCGTCAAACTCCCGCTGTCGGTGCTCAACACCCTGGTCTGGCGCGGCCTGCCGTCCGAGCGCACGCTCGCCGCGCCCGCGGTCACCGCGTGGGTGCTGGGGCTGCGCGAGCGCGACGCGTTCCTGCGCGACGAGTGTCGGGTGATCATGCTCGGCGAGACCGCGTCGGTCACCGTGCGGCACCCGATCCTGGAGGAACTGCCGGGCGTGCCCTACCAATACCGCGAACTGCTCGGCGCGATCTGGCGCGAACCGCTCGCCGCGCACCTGGTCGAGGGCGAACGCGCGCGCACCCTCGCCGCGCTCTTGCACGTGGATCCCGCGGGGCGTCCGTTCGTCGCCGAACTGATCGAGCGCTCGGGGTTGGCCCCGCGCGTGTGGCTGCGCCGGCTCTTCCACGCGATGCTGCCGCCGCTGCTGCACTGCCTGTACCGGTACGGGCTCGTGTTCTCCCCGCACGGGGAGAACGCGATCGTGGTCTTCGACGAGCACGACGTCCCGGCCCGGCTCGCGATCAAGGACTTCGTCGACGACGTCAACATCAGCGACCGGCCGCTGCCCGAACTCGACGACCTGCCCGCCGACGTCGCCGCCGTCCTGCTGCGCCAGACACCGGACTACCTGTGCCAGTTCATCCACGCGGCGCTGCTCGTGGGCCACTACCGCTACCTCGCCGATCTCGCGGCGGGCCACCTGGGCATTCCCCAGTCGGGCTTTTGGGCGCTGGTCCGCGAGGAAATCCTCGAACACCAGCAGGCGTTCCCCGAGTCGACGGATCGGTTCGAGCTGTTCGACCTGCTCACCCCGCGCATCGACCGCCTGTGCCTGAACCGCAATCGGCTGCTCCTGGACGGCTATCGGGACCGCCCGACCCGGCCCCACGTGAGCGCGCACGGGACGGTGCCCAACGCGCTGTGCATGTGACGCGCGGACCCGGAAAGGTGACACCGAGAGACAACCTGTCCGGTTTGCCGATGGTGTGATCCCGATCACGGTGCCAGAATGCGGCGGTGACCGACGTCGCCGAAACCGCGAGGCAACCGCTGAAGGTTGCCGCCGCCCAGGCCCGGACGCGGCCCGGCGACATCCCCGCGAATGTCGCCACGGCCGCGCAACTCGTGCGCTTCGCAGCCTCCGCCGGGGCCGATGTCGTGGTGCTCCCCGAGTTGTTCCTCTCCGGCTACGACCTCGACCTGTTCCGCCCCGACGTGAAGACCTGCGACATCGTGCCCGGCGACATCCGGCTGGGCGAACTCCAGGCCGCGTGCTACTCCACCCGCACCGTCGCCGTGGTCGGCGCCGCGGTGCGCCGCGCCGGCGGGCGCACCATCTCGCTCGTGGTGGTCGGCCGCGACGGCGACGCGCACATCGCCTACGACCGCCAACACCTGTGGCGCGAGGAGCGCGGGCTCTTTCGCCCCGGCGACCGCGGCGCCACCATCGAGATCGCCGGCTGGCGGCTGGGACTGGGCAGCGCGTACGACGTCAGCTTTCCCGAACACGTACGCGCGGCGGTGCACGACGGATGCGACGCGTACCTGTGCCCGGGAGTTTTCACCCGCGGCGACAGCGAACACCGACGCGATCTGTACTTCGCCGCCCGCGCCCTGGAGAACACGTGCTACACGGTGGTGGCCAACCACATCGGCGACACCGCGCTCGGCCCCGCGTGCGGGCGCAGCGGGGTGTACGGACCCGACGGGCGGGTGGTGATCGAGTCCGACGGGGAGCGCGTGGACGTGGTGACGGCCACCTTCCAGGACATCGAGATCGATGCCGCCCGCGAATGCCTGACCATGCTCGAGGACCTGCCCAGGTCACGGCGTTCGACGGCGGGCGAGCGGCGCGAGAACATCAAGCTCGACTGACCGGTACCGGCGCGGACCGACCGTTCGCGGTCGGACGGTCTTCGGCGGCTTCGCGGGACCCGAGTCTGGAAACGAGGGGCCCGACCGCCTACTCTCACCAGACCACCGTTCCTACCGACGGGTAACGGTGTGGTTCGACCGGGAGGACGGCACACGTGCGTACAACTCGCAGGGTGACGGCGGCGCTCGCCGCGTTGACGGCACTGGTCGCGCTGTCCGCGTGCTCCGACGACTCCGGGGGCAAGGACAAGGACACCAAGGCCGGCGTCGACGGCGCGCCGAAGCCGGCCGCCGCGGCCCCGGGGGGCAGTGGCACGAAGTACGTGGCGCTCGGCGACTCGTACGCGGCGGGCGTGAAGATCCCCGCGATCGTGCCCACCGCGCCCAAGGGGTGCAGCCGCTCGGAGAGCAACTACGCGCACCTGGTCGCCAGGCAAAAGCAGATCACCGACCTGGTCGACGCGACCTGTGGCGGGGCCAGGACCCCGGACATGACGGTGGGTCAGCAGACCGAGGGCGCGCCGCCGCCGCAGTTCGACGCGCTGCGCCCGGACACCACGCTGGTGACACTGGGCGTCGGCGGCAACGACATCGGCTTCGGCGAGATCGTCACCACGTGCGTGCTCTCCAGTGGCAACAAGGCGTCGGCGCAGCCGTGCACCGACAAGTACACGGCGGGCGGCGCGGACCAACTCGCGCAGCGGATAGCCGACACCGGGCCCAAGGTCGCCGCGAACATCGCCGGAGTCAAGCAGCACTCGCCCAAGGCGCGAATCCTGGTCGTCGGTTACCCCTCGATCCTGCCGGACAGCGGCTCGTGCCCCGCGCAGGTGCCCATCGCCGAGGGCGACCTGCCGTATCTGCGCAAGATCGTGCCCGCCCTCAACGGCATGCTCGCGAAGGAGGCGGCCGAGCAGGGCGCCGAGTTCGTCGACACCTACACGCCCACGCTCGGCCACGACGTGTGCCAACCGGTCGGCACCAAGTACATCGAGGGCATCAAGCCGGAATCGCCCGGGGCTCCCGTGCACCCCAACGCACTGGGCCAGGAGGCCATGTCCAAGGCGGTGTTGGCGAAGCTGGGCTGAGCGCCGGGACACCGGCCCGGGCCCGCCTCGACGGGGCGGGACCAGCCGCCCGGCTGGTAAGAGGTGTCGGTGGGACCATCTAGGCTTGACGACCGATGAGCGACTCCGACCACCCCGCGCTGACCGAACTGCTGCACGCCGCCGTGACCGCCGTCGGCGGCGCCGAGCGACCCGGACAGGTCCTGATGGCCGAGGCCGTCACCGGCGCGGTCGCCCGCGCGGAACACCTCCTGGTCCAGGCCGGCACCGGCACCGGCAAGTCCCTGGCCTACCTCGTGCCCGCGCTCGCCGCGCGCCGCCACGTCGTGGTCGCGACCGCGACGCTCGCGTTGCAGCGCCAACTCGTGGAGCGCGACCTGCCGCGCACGGTGGAGGCGCTGCGCCCGCTGCTGCGCCGCACGCCCACGTTCGCGACGCTCAAGGGCCGCAGCAACTACCTGTGCCTGCATCGCCTCAACGACGGGCCGCCCGACGAGGGCGAGGTGCTGTTCGACCCGGCGCCGAGCAGCAAGCTCGGCCAGGACGTGGTGCGCCTTCGCGACTGGGCCGACGACACCGAGACGGGCGACCGCGACGACCTCAGCCCGGGCGTCAACGACAAGGCGTGGGCGCAGGTCTCGGTTTCCTCGCGCGAGTGTCTGGGCGCGTCGCGCTGCGCGTACGGCGACGAGTGCTTCGCCGAGGCCGCGCGGGAGAAGGCCAAGCAGGCCGACCTGGTGATCACCAACCACGCGCTGCTGGCGATCGACGCCTTGGAGGAGGCCCAGATCCTGCCCGAGCACGAGTTGCTCGTCGTCGACGAGGCGCACGAGTTCGCGAGCCGGGCCACCGGGGTGGCCACCGACGAGCTGACCCTGGCTTCGGTGGACCGGGCCGCGCGTCGCGCGGGCAAGCTTGCCAACGAGGGCGCGGTGGACAACCTCGACGCCGCGTCGGAGGCGCTGAAGAAGACGATGGAGGAGCGGTCCTCGGGCCGGCTCCTGGAGGTCGACCCGGACCTGGGCTGGACGGTGGCCGCGCTGCGCGACGCGTGCCGGGGCGTGATCACCTCGCTCGGCGAGGTCCGCGACAAGTCGCTGAGCAACGAGGACGCGGCCCGGCGGCAGGCTTTGGCCTCGGTCGAGCACATCCACGACACGTGCGAGCGGGTGTTGCGCGGGTCGCCGCACGACGTGATCTGGATCGAGCGCAACGACCGGATCGGCGCGTCGCTGCGGGTCGCCCCGATCGCGGTGGCCGGTCTCCTGCGCGAGGCGCTGTTCGGCGAGCGCACGGTCGTGCTGACGTCGGCCACGCTCAAGCTCGGCGGTGATTTTCGCGGCGTCGCGAGCAGTCTGGGGCTCACCCAGGAGGGGCTGCTGACCGACGAGCCCGAGCCCGCCGCGGTGATCGTGTCCGGCCCGGCGGACGAGGACGAGCGTGCCGACTCGGACGAGGGCGACGCCGACGCCGAGGCCGAACTCGCGATGTGGCGGGGCCTGGACGTCGGCTCGCCCTTCGACTACCGCAGGCAGGGCATTCTCTACGTCGCCCGACATCTGCCCCCGCCCGGTCGGGAGGGGATGAGCGCCGACACGCTGGAGGAACTGGCGGAGTTGGTGGAGGCCGCCGGCGGTCGCACGCTCGGGTTGTTCTCGTCGCGGCGGGCGGCGGAGGCGGCCACCGAGGCGCTGCGGGAGCGGTTGGACGTGCCGATCCTGTGCCAGGGGGAGGACTCGCTCGCGGAGTTGCTGCGGCGGTTCGCGGCGGATCCGCGGACGTGCCTGTTCGGCACGCTGTCGCTGTGGCAGGGCGTTGACGTGCCCGGCCCGTCGTGTCAGTTGGTGGTCATGGACCGCATTCCGTTTCCGCGGCCCGACGACCCGCTGATGAGCGCGCGTTCGCAGGCCGTGCAGGACAACGGCGGCAACGGTTTCATGGCGGTGGCGGCCACGCACGCGGCGCTGCTGATGGCGCAGGGCGCGGGTCGGTTGATCCGGGCGACGGACGACCGGGGAGTGGTCGCGGTGCTGGACCCGCGGCTGGCGACGGCTCGCTACGGCGGGTTTTTCAAGGCGTCGATGCCGGCGCTGTGGTACACGGAGGACCGCAATCAGGTTCGCCGTTCACTGGCCGCGATCGACAAGCCGGCCGACTCGGTGTCCGAGGTGGACCCGGCGTCCGACGTCGACCCGAGCGGCGTCGGCTGAGTCCGCGTCCGACGGGATCGGCCCCCGACGAACCACGGGCGGCCGTTCGGCGAGGGCTCGCCGTACGACCGCCCGTGAACGGTATGCCGGTGTCTCCGTCCATCTCAGACCCGTCGCATGACGGCCACGACTCGGCCCAGGATGGTTGCCTCGTCTCCCGGGATGGGCTCGTAGGCGGGGTTGTGCGGCATCAGCCAGCGGTGCCCGTCACGGTGGCGCAGACGCTTGACGGTGGCCTCGCCGTCGAGCATGGCCGCAACGATGTCGCCGTTCTCGGCGACCGGCTGGCGGCGGACCGCGACGTAGTCGCCGTCCATGATCGCGGCCTCGATCATCGAGTCGCCGCTGACCTTGAGCAGGAACACGTCGCCGTCGCCGACGAGCTGGCGGGGCAACGGGAACACGTCCTCGACGGACTGCTCGGCCAGTATCGGACCGCCGGCCGCGATGCGGCCGATCACGGGCACGTAGGACGCGGCCTGCGAGCCGCGTTCGGCGTGCGGACCGGCGGGCGCGAGCGGGCGGCCGCCGTCGGGGGAACGCACCTCGTAGGCGCGCGGTCGGTGCGGATCACGGCGCAAATAGCCCTTGCGTTCGAGGGCCATCAACTGGTGCGCCACGGAAGAAGTGCTGGAGAGGCCGACGGCTTCGCCGATCTCCCGCATGCTCGGCGGATATCCGCGGGTCTCCACGGAGTTGCGGATCACTTCGAGAACTCGCGTCTGGCGCGGCGTCAGCCCCCCCGCCGGACGCCGCGGCAGACCGCCCTGGACCTGCCCGTTCTCGCTGCCCGGCGCGGTTGCCGGGGATGGCACGGTTCCGTTCTGTGTGTGTTTCGCAGACGGTGTTTCGGTGCGGATTCCGGGGTGGATGGCCCCGGTGGCTTCTCCGGTCACGGCTGGCCCTTTCGACGGATTGCTCGCACGTGGAGAACGGTAGTCGGGTTCGAAAGGTTGCGCCAAACACACGTTCGAGTGAATTTAGGCCAATCCGGTGGCGATCAATCGGCGCCCGCTGTAGTAATCGTACATACATTCGAATTCGACCCGGGAAATGGGACCGCTTTCCGCGTCGACGCCGTGCCCGAAGTCTGCCCCAAATGTCGCCCTTGCCGGCCGTGCGCCGCGACGCGCGGCCGGGCGGGTCAATTTTCGCCGGACCCACGCGCGGTGACCTGCGGGGATGACAAGAGGTCACCGCGGGCTCTCCGACGGTCCGCGAGTCGGCTTGCAGCAGTCGGGGCTGCGGTCTACCGTAGCCACTACATCTTGTGGTCGA
This sequence comes from Streptomyces sp. SID3343, assembly GCF_009865215.1. GTDB lineage: Bacteria > Actinomycetota > Actinomycetes > Streptomycetales > Streptomycetaceae > Embleya. Next base: position 24,085 of record NZ_WWJX01001515.1, read on the forward strand.
GGGTGTCGAAGTAGCCCACAAGTTGTGGTTGCCGTATATACCATATTCCCGGAGCGCACCGGTCGGGCCCCCTCGTGGCGGCCCCGGGGCGAGGGCGGCAACCCGCTGGACATGCTTGACCGCGCGCCGAGCGGCGCGCACGACCGACACGCGACGTCGCCCATGGATGGCATGGGTGGCGGCACGGGCCGCACAGCAGTCGTCTCAACGAGGGGGAGAGGGAACGCATGCACTGCCCCTTCTGTCGACGAGCGGACAGCCGCGTCGTGGACAGCCGGACCACCGACGACGGAGCCGCGATCAGGCGCCGTCGTTCGTGCCCCGACTGTGGACGGCGTTTCACCACGATCGAGACCGCGTCGCTCACGGTGATCAAGCGCAGCGGCGTCACCGAGCCGTTCAGTCGGGACAAGGTCATCGCCGGTGTCCGCAAGGCGTGCCAGGGCCGCCCGGTCACCGGTGACGCGCTGGCCCTGCTCGGCCAGCGGGTCGAGGAGGCGGTCCGGGCGACCGGATGCGCCGAGCTGACCACGCACGATGTGGGCCTGACGATATTGGGCCCCCTTCGTGATCTGGACGAGGTCGCCTATCTGCGTTTCGCCTCCGTCTACCGGGCCTTCGAATCCCTGGAGGACTTCGAGGCCGAGGTCGCGCTGCTGCGCGCCGGTCGTGCGGAGTCGGAGGAGCCCGTGAGCGCGGCGGACGGTCCCGCGGCGGACTGACCGCGACCACAAGACATATCAATTCGGTAGCAAACGAACGACGGACCACCCGACGGGCATCCGGGATGCTTCGGCCTGCCCGCGGCGTTGTTCAAAGAGGAGACGGTATGACAGAGACGGCGAGCGGCTCAGCACGAGGTTCAGGTCGGTCACGACCCGGTAAGGGCCTGCGGATCGAGCGCGTGTACACGACCCCCGGCAGCCACCCGTTCGACGAGGTGACCTGGGCGCGTCGTGACGTCGTCATGACCAACTGGCGCGACGGCTCGATCAACTTCGAGCAGCGCGGCGTCGAGTTCCCCGACTCCTGGTCGGTGAACGCGGTCAACATCGTCACGAGCAAGTACTTCCGCGGTGCGGCGGGCTCGCCGCAGCGCGAGTGGAGCCTGAAGCAGCTGATCAACCGGGTCGTCAAGACCTACCGCAAGTCCGGTGAGGAAAACGGCTACTTCGGCTCGCCCGCCGACGCCGAGATCTTCGAGCACGAGCTGGCGTACGCGCTCATGCACCAGATCTTCAGCTTCAACTCGCCGGTCTGGTTCAACGTCGGCACCGCGCAGAAGCAGCAGGTCAGCGCCTGCTTCATCCTGTCGGTCGACGACTCGATGGACTCGATCCTGGACTGGTACAAGGAAGAGGGACTGATCTTCAAGGGTGGCTCGGGCGCCGGCCTGAACCTCTCCCGGATCCGCTCCAGCAAGGAACTCCTCACCTCCGGCGGCAACGCCTCGGGCCCGGTGTCCTTCATGCGCGGCGCGGACGCCTCCGCCGGGACCATCAAGTCGGGCGGCGCCACGCGCCGCGCCGCCAAGATGGTCGTGCTCGACGTCGACCACCCCGACATCGAGGACTTCATCGAGACCAAGGTCAAGGAAGAGGAGAAGATCCGCGCGCTGCGCGACGCGGGCTTCGACATGGACCTCGGCGGCGCGGACATCGCGTCCGTGCAGTACCAGAACGCGAACAACTCGGTCCGCGTCTCGGACGAGTTCATGAACGCGGTCGAGCGCGGCGAGGAGTTCGGCCTGCGCGCCCGCCTGACCGGCGACGTGCTGGAGAAGGTCGACGCCAAGCAGCTCTTCCGCAAGATGGCCGAGGCCGCGTGGGCGTGTGCCGACCCGGGCATCCAGTACGACGACGAGATCAACAAGTGGCACACGTGCCCCGAGTCGGGCCGGATCACCGCGTCCAACCCGTGCTCGGAATACATGCACCTGGACAACTCGTCGTGCAACCTCGCGTCGCTGAACCTGATGAAGTTCCTGCGCGACGACGATTCGTTCGACGCGGTCAACTTCGCCAAGGTCGTCGAGCTGGTCATCACCGCGATGGACATCTCGATCTGCTTCGCCGACTTCCCCACCGAGAAGATCGGTGAGACCACGCGGGCGTTTCGCCAGCTGGGCATCGGCTACGCCAACCTCGGCGCGCTGCTGATGGCGACCGGCCACGCGTACGACAGCGACGGCGGGCGCGCGCTCGCCGGCGCGATCTCGTCGCTGATGACCGGCACCGCGTACCGGCGCTCCGCCGAGCTGGCCGGCATCGTCGGCCCCTACGACGGCTACGCCCGCAACGCGGAGCCGCACAAGCGGGTCATGAAGCAGCACGCCGACGCCAACGCGAGCGGCCTGCGGATGGACGACCTGGACGCTCCCGTGTGGGAGATGGCGACCAAGGCGTGGAAGGACGTCGCCCGGCTCGGCGACAAGCACGGCTTCCGCAACGCCCAGGCCTCGGTGCTCGCCCCGACCGGCACGATCGGCCTGATGATGGACTGCGACACCACCGGTGTCGAGCCCGACCTGGCACTGGTGAAGTTCAAGAAGCTCGTCGGCGGCGGCTCGATGCAGATCGTCAACGGCACGGTCGCGCGTGCCCTGGGCCGGCTCGGCTACCAGCCCGAGCAGGTCGAGGCGATCGTCGAGCACATCGCCGAGCACGGTCACGTCGTGGACGCGCCCGGTCTCAAGACCGAGCACTACGAGGTGTTCGACTGCGCGATGGGCGAGCGCACCATCTCGCCGATGGGCCACGTGCGGATGATGGCGGCGATCCAGCCGTGGATCTCCGGCGCGATCTCCAAGACCGTCAACATGTCCGAGGACGCCACCGTCGAAGAGATCGAGGAGATCTACTTCCAGGGGTGGAAGCTGGGCATCAAGGCGCTCGCGATCTACCGCGACAACTGCAAGGTCGGCCAGCCGCTCTCGGCCGGCAAGGGCGAGAACAAGGGTGGCGCGTCGGTCGCCTCCGCCCCCGCGGTCGTCGAGAAGATCGTCGAGTACCGTCCGGTCCGCAAGCGCCTGCCCAAGGGTCGTCCCGGCATCACGACGTCCTTCTCAGTCGGCGGCGCCGAGGGCTACATGACGGCCAACTCCTACCCGGACGACGGTCTGGGCGAGGTCTTCCTGAAGATGTCCAAGCAGGGCTCGACCCTCGCGGGCATGATGGACGCGTTCTCGATCGCGGTCTCGGTCGGCCTCCAGTACGGCGTGCCGTTGGAGACCTACGTCTCGAAGTTCACCAACATGCGCTTCGAGCCGGCCGGCCTCACCGACGACCCGGACGTGCGGATGGCGCAGTCGATCGTCGACTACATCTTCCGCCGCCTGGCGCTGGACCACCTGCCCTTCGAGACCCGCTCGGCGCTGGGCATCCACTCCGCGGCGGAGCGCACCCGCCACCTGGAGACCGGCTCCTACGAGTCGGAGGAGACCGGCACCGAGGAAGAGGACATGCGCACCCTCGCGCAGTCCGCGCCGGCGGAGGCGACGCACAAGTCGGCCGACCTCAAGCCGGTCCCGGCCGCGGTGCACTCGTCCACGGAGCTCCTGGAGGCCCGTCAGGGCCGCAGCGCGGACGCCCCGCTGTGCTTCTCGTGCGGCATCAAGATGCGCCCCGCCGGCAGCTGCTACGTCTGCGAGGGCTGCGGCTCGACCAGCGGTTGCAGCTGACCCGAGGCGCAGGCGCCTTGAGCGGATGAGCCGATCCGCCAGGGGGCGGGGAGACCGGTGACACCGGCCTCCCCGCCCCCTTCGCGTGCCCGGGCGATCGGCCCGGGCGCCGCCGATCGCTCAGCCCGCGAGTTGCCTGGCCTTCGCGTCGCGCTTGGCGAAGACCTCCTCGCGCATCGCCTCCATCTCCTTGAGCACGTTCTTGCGCTCGCGCTTGGAGAGGCGGTCGATGTACAGGTAGCCGTTGAGGTGGTCCGTCTCGTGCTGGAGGCAACGGGCGAAGTAGCCCTCGCCCTCGACCACGACCGGGTTGCCGTCCCGGTCGACGCCGCGGGCGATCGCGTGGTCGGGCCGGGCCAGGTCCTCGTGCGGGCCGGGGACGGACAGACAGCCCTCGCCCGCCTCCTCCAAGTGCCGCTCGGCAGCCGGGAGTTCGTCCACGACGGGGTTGATCAGGTGTCCGACGTGGCGGTTGCCGTCCTCGTCCACGCAGTCGTACACGAACAGGCGGACGCCGACGTCGACCTGGTTGGCGGCCAGACCCACGCCGTCCGCGACGTACATGGTCAGGAACATGTCGTCGATCAGCGTGTTCAACTCGTCGGTGCCGAACTCGGTGATCTCCGCGCACGGGCGGTGCAGGACCTCTTCGCCGACCACGGTGACGCGCCGGACCTTGCCGCGGGCGGCCTCGGGCGCCATGACGGGGAAGGAATCCACCGGCAGGCCCATCACAAAGATCCGGCCTTCTTCGTGATCGTGGTGATCGTGGCTGGAGTGGTCGTGGTGCTCGGCCATCGGTTTGCTTACCTTTCCACCTGGGCATTAACCCGAATCAGCCTACCTGCCCGGGTCAGGGCAGTACGGCGGAAGCCTTGGCCGTGATGGTCACCTCGCCGGGTTCGGTGACGGTCACCTCGGTCCAGCCGTCCTCGGTCTCGCCGATGCTCGTATTGGGTCGGTCCGCGACGAACCAGCTCGTGCGGTGGATGCGGACGACGAACGTGCCCGCCTGCTGCGCCGACAGGGTGAACCCGCTGGGCGTGATGTCCACGAGCTGGCCGGGGCCCTCCAGGAGCGGGGCCGGGTCGGCCACCTCCCAGATCACCCAGTGCGGGTCGGACCACACCGGCACGAGCCAGTCGGCGCCCGTGCGCAGGATCTCCGCCTCGCGCTTGGCCGACGGATCGAGCGGTACGTCGGGCAGCGCGATGAAGCGCACCCCGGTCTCACGCACCCACCCGTGATATTCGGCCTCGTTCAGGTCGGGGCCGTAGAGCGTCTGGTTGTGCGCGCGGTCGAGCTGGCGTTCCCAGCCGCGAGCGAGCGGCATGTGCTCGGCGACGTACACCGTTTCCCAGTGGCCGCGCGTGAACGGGATCTCGATTCGCCCGACCGGCAGATTGGCGCGCTCCAGGTAGTCGAGCATGCCCGTGTAGTAGCCGGAGTCCTTCGCCGTGCTGTCCTGGTTGTTGAACGCGACGGCCTTGCCGGCCGACGAGAACTGCCACGCGAGCAGCGGGATCGCGAGCAGCACGACCAGGCGGCGGCGGCCGAGCGAGAGCAGTACGACGGCCATCAGCGGTCCGGCGGACAGCTCGCCCAGCCGCGCGACGTTGCCGCCGACCGCGCTGGGGATCAGGAACAGCACGGTCGCCGACAGCGCGTACAGCCACAGGAAGCGCCGGGCGCTGGCCTCGGTGCGCGGCACCAGGGCCAGGCCCACGGCGGCGAACCCCAAAATGGCGGCGAGCCGCCAGAACGGGAACGAGAAGTCGCCGCCGCCGGGGAAGATCAGCGACATCAGCAGGCCGATCACGGCCGGGGCGAGGCTGAAGCGAGTCGCCCAGACCCGCTCGGCGGGCACCCACGCGAGCGCGATCATCAGCAGGAACGCGGCGGCGAGCGGGCTCGCCAGGCCACAGAAACCGGCCGCGACCGCAGCCCACGCGCGATGCCCGGAACGGGCCGCGAGGATGGCGAACAGGCCCGCCGCGACGCCCAGCACGAACGGGGTGCGACCGATCAGGTATTCGATGCTGACGATCACCGCGAACCAGCAGCTGCCGACCCGGCGGGCCAGGTCGCCGCGACCCAGCCGCAGCCGGGCGAACGCCCACGCGGCGGCCACGCACGAGATCGCGGTCAGGGTCCGGGCGCCGATCCCGCCGGCCAGCACCGGAGTGATCACGCTGTAGCCGGGCAACAGGTGCCCGCCATACCACTGGTTGTTCCACAGCACCGCGCCGTGATCGCGCACGAGCCACGCGCGGAAGATCTGCGCCGGCCAGTCGGCGCCGTTGATGTCCATCACGCTCAACAGGCCGACGAGCATCAGCGTGATGACGTAGGGATGCTCCGCGACGAGGACGAGGATCCCGCGCAGGTGTCGCCGCCAGGCGCGCCGGGCGGAGCCGTCGGCGCTCGACTGGGGCTCCCCGAAGGGTATGCGTCCGTCCAGAGCATGTGTCATGACGGCCTAGTTTTTCAGATCGAGGCCGATGGGATGGACGAGGGCGGTGGGGTTGGGCTGCGGATTGTCCGGTCTGTGGCGTCGGATGGCGCAATGTCCACCACCGAAACAGCGAAGGATCGAAAAAATATCCTTCGTTCGGATGACTCGTCACGCGGCGTGTCGGCGTCCCGACCGCTCAGACGGCCGATCCCGGGGCCGGCACCGGCAGGTCGTCCTCGGGGGGCGGCTCCGGCGGATTGGGCAGGCCGGCACGGGCCCGCAGGTCGCGCGGGTCGCGCGGGCCCTCGATCCGCCGGATCACCGACAGAGCGGCGGTGTGGAACGCCTCCAGGAACGCCTGGGCGGTCGACGCCGGCCACTCCGCACGCTGGACGGCGTGCATGTTGTGGTCGGTGTCGCACCAGCAGGCGACCTCGACGGTCGCGGTGACGCTGACGAACGGGCCGTCGAGTTGCCACACGTCCAGGCCCAGTTCCAGCCAGTCGCCGTCGGCTTCGTACAGCAGCAGAGCGGTGCCCAAAATGTGCGGCGAGGGTTCGGGCTCGGGTTCGGGACTCAACGGGTCGGGCTCGTTCCAGAACCATCGCGCGGGGTCGTCGAGCGAGCGGCGCAGATCGAGCGCTTGAGCAGCGGCGACCAGGCGTTCACGGCCGTGGTCGTCGAGATCGGGAAACAGCCGCTCGAACGGGATGTCCGAGGCAGGGCGCTCGGTGGCGGGCACGCGGGCATTCTGCCGTGGCGAGGGGTCTTCCCGTCAACGTCGGGTTGCGTGACGGCGGGGGGACGTGGCCGAATTTGCCCTTTTATGTCGCGACTATGCCGTCGGTATATCGCGCCGGAAGCGATTCATCGACTTCGTTTCGGCACCGGTTCGGAACCGATTTCGAGCGCCGGGCCGGCCGACCGCCGACGTGGTGCGGTGACTTGGCAGAATCCCGTACGTATCGTTCGGGGCCGGTCGATCGACGCGCTTCGGCATGCGTTTTACCGGACCCGATGCTTTGGCGGCCCGGTTGCGGGGGCGTGCTTCGGGCCGCCGATGCCACGGCCGCGGCGCACCGCGGGCCGCGGCGGGTCGGCGACGGCGGGCCGGGCGAACGGTGAGTCGGGCGAGCCGTGGGTCGGGCGAGCGGTGGGTCGGAGAGACCGGAAAGATCTCGCGCGGGACGACCTCGTCGGGGCGGGCTCGGCGGGAAACACAGGAGGCTGTCATGCGGGTAGCGGTGTTCGCGGGTTCGGCGTCAGGCGCGTCTCCCCGGTTCCGGGAGGTCGCCGGCGAGTTGGGGCGGGGCCTGGCGCGGGCCGGTGTGGGGATCGTCTACGGCGGTGGCCACGTGGGCCTGATGGGCGCGGTCGCCGACGCGTGCCTGGCGGCGGGCGGCGAGGTGATCGGCGTGATGCCGCGCTCGCTCGTGGAGCGTGAGATCGCCCACCGTGGCCTGACCGACCTCCAGGTCACCGAGACCATGCACGAGCGCAAGGCCGCCATGGCGGCCCAGGCGGACGCCTTCGTGGCGCTTCCGGGCGGCGCGGGCACGCTGGAGGAGTTGTTCGAGGTGTGGACGTGGCAGCACCTGGCCATCCACACCAAGCCGGTCGCGGTCCTGGAGGTGGACGGCTTCTGGCGCCCGCTCCTGGACGCGCTGGACACGATGACGGCCCACGGGTTCCTCAAGCCCGTGCTGCGCTCGACCCTGCTGGTCGCCCACGACAGCGCGAGCCTGCTCGCCGAGACCGCCGCCTGGCAGCCCCCGGCGCCCAAGTGGGAAGGCGGCCTGGACCCGGTGGTGCGGCCCTGACCGGCGAGGACGCGCTCGGCTCGGCGGTGCTTCCCGGCTTCTCGGCGGTTGCTTCCGGGCGCTTCTCGGCGGTTACTTCTTGGGTTTGAGGAGCTTGGAGTCCAAGGCGGACAGGGTGACCGGACCGGGGCTTTCGACGGTGATCTCGCTCCACTCGTCGGCAGTGGGTTTGATCACCACCCCCGGACGGTCGGCGGTCACCCAGAAGGTCGGGTGGACGCGCGCTATGAACGTGCCGGGGCTGTGCGCGACGAAGGTGAACGCGCTCGGGGTGATCTCGACCAGTTCACCGGGGCCCGACAGCAGTGGGGTCGGGTTCTCGACCTCCCAGATCTGCCAGCGGTCGTCCTTCTCCCGGTAGACCGGCTTGAGCCACGGGACGCCCTTGCGGATCAGTTCGGCCTCGGGGATCGCGGACGGATCGATCGGGATGTCGGGCAGGGCGACGAAGCGCACCCCGGTCTCCATGATCCACGCGCGGTACTCGGCCTCGGTCAGGCCCTTTTGGTAGAGCACCGCGTTGTACTTGCGGTCGAGCTGGCGCTCCCAGCCGCGCGCGAGCGGCATGTGCTCCGCCACGAAGACCGACTCCCAGTGGCCGCGCGTGAACGGGATCTCCACGCGACCCAGCGGGTGGTTGTTCTTCTGGAGGAAGTCGAGCATGCCGGAGTAGTACTGGGCCTTCTCGCCGGGCGAGTCCTTGATGTCGTGGGTGATGGCGATCGCGGCGGACTGGAACTGCCACACCAAAAGCGGCACGGCCAGGATCGCCGCGAGTCGGCGGCGGCCGGCGGACAGCAGCACGACCGCCATCAGCGGCCCCGCGGTCAGCTCGCCCAAGCGCGCGAGGTTGCCGCCCAGGGAGGTCGGCACGAAGAAGAAGACGACCGCGGTGCCGGCGTACAGCCACAGGAACCGCCGGGCGCTCTGCTGTTCCTTGGGCACTATCCACAGCCCCACCGCGGCGAAGGCCAGGATCGGCAGGAAGCGCCACCACGGGAACGGGAACATGCCCTCGTTGGGGAACGCGAGCGCGGCGACGAGCCCGATCGCGGCCGGGGTGAAGACCAGTCGGGTCGGCCACACCCGCTCCCGAGGCACCCACGCGAGCGCGACGAGCATCAGGAACGCCCCGGACAGCGGGCTGGAGAGGCCGCACACGAAGGCGGCGACGCCGGCCCAGATCGGGTGCCTGCGGCGGGCGGCCAGTATCGCCAGCATGCCCGCCGCGACGCCGAGCGCGAACGGGGTCCGGCCGATCAGGTAGTCGACGCTGCACATCACCGCGAACCAACAACCGCCGACCTTGCGGGCGAGTTCGGTCCCGCCGACCCGGAGCTTGTCCCACGCCCACGCGGACGTCACGCACGAGAGCGCGGTGAGCGTGGCGGTACCGATCTTGGACGCGATCAGCGGGGACAGGATGCTGTAGCCGGGGAGCAGATGCCCGCCGTACCACTGGTTGTTCCAGACCACGGTGCCGTGGTCGCGGACCAGCCACGTGCGGAAGTACTGCGCGGGCCAGTCGGGGCCGTTGACCCCGGTGACGATGATCAGGCCGATGAGCCCGACGGTGAGCAGGTACGGCCTGTCGACTATCGCGTTCGCGAGTGCTCGAAAACGACGGCGACCCGCCGGTGCTGCGGGTCGATTCGTCGCTGGGGATTGCACATCGCTCGTCACATGACCCGAGTTTTCCAGACGCGGGCCGCCGCGTCGCCGGCGGGTGTTCCTTTTTGTGGGTTTTGGTATGTTTATTCGTTTTGGTGAACATCCGGGGCGGCGATCGCGCCGACGAGCGCCGCGTCGCCGGGGGCGAGCCCGCGCCGGCGAGGAGCCCCGCCGAGTCGGTTCATGACTGAATCAAGCTCGCTCGGGAACACCTGGTATCGGAGGTTCGATGAACGAACCAACCCGGGGATAAAGTGCGGGTATGGCATTGGGCAAGGACTACGGGCTGCAGGACTGCGCACTCGCGCGAACACTCGAACTCGTCGGCGAACGCTGGACGCTGCTGATCGTGCGGGACGCCTTCTACGGGGTTCGCCGCTACAGCGACTTCCTCGCCCACCTCGACGTACCGCGCGCCGTGCTGTCCGCGCGCCTGCAAGCGCTCGTGGACGCCGGCGTCTTCGTCAAGCACCGCTACCGGCAGTCCCCGCCGCGTGCGGAGTACGTGCTCACCGAGCGCGGGGCGGACCTGTGGCCGATCATCCGCAGCATGGCCACCTGGGGGGAGACGCACGTCCAAAACGGCGTGCCGTGCCGGCTCTACCGGCACGTGGACTGCGGCGGCACGGTCGACCCGAGCGGCAGCTGCGCGGTGTGCGCGGCCCTCGTGGGACCGCGCGACACCGTCGTCGCACCGGGCCCCGGTGCCAACCTGCTGCTGCGCGACGACGCGGTGACCCGCGCGATGCGCACCCCCCACCGGCTGCTCGAACCGCTGTTGCCGTAGCGCCGCTCCCGCCCACCACACCGGTCCGGCGAAGATGCGCCTCGGTCACGCGCCCGCTGCCCTAGGGTCTTGATCCGAACGGGTGAATTCTTCGAGGGAGTCCGATGGGCGCACGAACGGGGCTTCGCGCTCTTGCCGGGGTGACGCTGCTGAGCGTCCTGTACGTCGTGGTCGCGCTGCCCCTGCTCCTGGTGGAGTTCGTGGTCGGCGCGGTCGTGGACGGTACGCGCTTCTTCACGTCCGGCGACGTGGCGCTGTGGTCGCTGGGTGTGGTCTCGCTGGTCGCGCTGCTCGTCGAACTCGCCGGGCCGCGCAGACTGCCGGCCGGACTCGCGGTGGACGAGCGGGAACAGCCGGTGCTGTGGGAACTGGTCCGCGACGTCGCGGACGACCTGCGCGTGCCCGTCCCGGACGGCATCGTGCTCACCGGCGGTCCCGTGTGCGAGTTGCGGGTGGTGCGCCGGCCGGGTACCTGGCTGCGCCGACACCTCGTGCTCGGGACGGTGCTGCCGCACACCCTGACCGGGCGGCGCCTGCGGGTGGTGATCGCGCACGCACTCGGCCACTCGCGTCGGCGGCGGCCGCCGCTCGCGGACCGGATCGCGTGCCACGGCGTGGACGCGGTCGCGGGCTTCGCCGAGATGTGCGCGGGACGCGGCTCGGCGGGCACCGTCACCGCGCGCTTCGCGCGGTTCTACGAGCGCGTGTGCGCTCCCGTCGTGCGCTTCGAGGAACGGGCCGCGGACCGGGCGGCGGCGCGTGCCTACGGCACCGAGGCGCTGATCGACGGGTTGACCGAGCTCGCCGTCGTGCGGCGTGACTGGGCGCTGTTTCGCCGTGAGCGCCTGGATCCGGGGATCGTCGCCGGCTGCGTGCCCGCCGATCCGATCGTCGGATTCCGCGCCTTCCACGCGGCCCGCGTCGACGCCGACCCGGACGCGTCCGACACGGGAGGGCTCACCGAGCGGATCGAGCGACTGCGGGAGCGTCCGCTGGAAGGACGCGAAATCGCGGGTGGCGCGGACGCCGACCTGGGAACACCGCTGCGCGATCCGGTCGGACTGCTCACCCACGTGCGCCCGTACCTGCTGGTCACCGACGACGAAGGGCACGTCGGGCCGCACGGGTTCGCACCTTTGGACGGCCTGGTCACGCTCACCGACGAATTGTTCCTGGGGCACGTCGTGGCCTTCGCGCAGGCCCGCCACGCGGCGGCGCTGGCGATTTCCGCGCGGCGCGTCGGCGTGGAGTATCCGGTCACCCTCGGCGGCGTGCTCGCGCTGTTGGCCGAGGGACGCGGCGACGCCCTGGTCGCCGAGCACGGGCCGGACACCGGGATCGGCCTCACCGCCCTCCTGGGCTGCGCGTGGGCCGACTCCGGACACGGCCGCCTGCACGCGGCCTGGGACGGTGGAATCACCGTCTTCGACCACGACGGGCAGGAACGGGACCCGGCCGCCGCGGCCGAGACCGCCCTCGCCGGGGCCGACGGCGCCGCGCGAGTGCGCGATCGGTTGCGCGCGGCC
>NZ_WWJX01001516.1 GCF_009865215.1 Streptomyces sp. SID3343
CGGTGGGGGCGACAAGGTGGTCGGGGTCGGGGACGGGGACGACAAGGGGGTCGGGGACGGCACGGCGGGTGGGGTCGAGGTGGGACGGGTGGTGGTCGAGGGCGGTGGCGAGTTGTTTGCGCGCGGCGTGGACGTGGCTGCGGACGGTGGAGATGGTCACTCCCAGGTAGTCGGCGACGTCCTGGAGAGGCAGTTGCATCACCAGGTGCAGGCGGGCGCAGGTCGCCCGCCTGGCGGGCATCGCGGCGATGGTCCGGTCCAGGACGTCCAACTGGGGGACGAGGACGCCCGGGTCGGCGGTGGTCGCCGCGGCGATGTCGGGGGCGCCGGGGGCGGTGAAGTCGGTGAGGATCTCGGGGGCACGGCCGCGGCGGCGGCGGATGTCGACGATCCGGCGGCGCAGGATCTTGTACGCGAGCGCGCGGGGCGGGCTCGCGTGACGCACGATCTCGTTCCAGCCTCGGGAGAGCACGAGCAGGACGTCGGCGACGGCTTCCTCTGCGTCCTGGGCCGAATCGAGGTGTTTCCAGGCGTGGTTGGTCAGCGCCTGTTGGTGATCGCGGCAGAACCGTACGAAGTCGCCGGGGGCGTCGCGCACGGGGCCGCCGGGGGCTGCGTGCCACCGTTCGTCGGGTCCGTGCAGGTCGCTGCGCAGGCGGCGTTCCTCAAGGGCGTCGGTGAGCATGCGCAGCGCGCGCTTGATCGGCGGGGAGCTTTCGCGCAGGACGTCGTCCCAGCCCTGGAACAGGGCCAGTAGGACGCCGTCGACGATGTGCTCGGCCTCGGGAAGTGCGCCGAGGTGGTCGAACGCGAAGCGGGTGAGCGTGAGTTGGTGGCTCTGGCAGAACGCCACGAAGTCGTTGCGCAAGAGGTCCACCAGATCCACGTCTACGGCCTGGACCTGCTCGGGAGGCTGGTCGGTCACCGTCCGCCGCCCTTCCCACGCGCCGGGCGCATGACTATGCACCCGTCGGCGTGGAAGCGGATCGGCTCCGGGTATGCCGAGCCGCGCAACAGGGCACCCAGCGGCGCGCGTACCACCACGATCAACACGCCTACGACCAGCCACAGTTGTCTGGCCTCGGGGCCGAGGAATTCGTTCAAGGCAACGGTTCCTTCCATGAAGTGCCGGCGCGAACTCCCCCGGCCGTCGACAGCGTGCGCCCGGAGGTGTCCATGAGGCCCGAAGACCTCTCACCCCGGATCTCGCTCGGGAGGGGCCCGGCGTCCAGGGCGCAACGGCAAAACCTGGCCTCCGGCGGCCGGACGACTACACGTTGTCGACCCACCTGGCAGGACACCGACGAGGTGGCCCGAGCACGCGAGTCGTCGGACCGGAATCCATGTGCGGGCCGGCGCGCACGGCTGGCCGGGGCACCCGTGAGTTCGAAGCCGGCGTGCGGCGCGGCCGTCGTCTGGTCGACGGCACACGGACGCCCTGCGGCGGCACACCACGCGGGGCTCGGGTACTGCGGCACCCGTCACTCGCGGCGCCCGGACGCGCGGCACCCACACTCGCGGCACCCACACTCGCGGCGCCCACACTCGCGGCGCCCACACGTAAGCCGGTGAACGGGACAGTCGCTCGGGACGCCGATACACGCCCCGTCGGCAGTGTCGCTCGACACAGTCGCCCCCGGCGGGGTGACTTGGTGTGCCGGCCACGGAAAAGGTGGTCGGGATTGGGCGTTTGGACGATGCCGACCGAGTGTGGGCTGTTCTAGCGTCGCCGACATGGCTATGGGAAGGATCCGACGTGAGCCGTGAACTGCACGCCCGCGCCGTCGTGGCGGATACGCACAACGATTTGCTGATGGCGGTGGTCGAGCGGCCGCCGGCTCGGTGGGCGAGTTTCTTCCGGGAGCAGTGGTTGCCGCAGTTGCGTGACGGTGGGGTGGGCATCCAGGTCCTGCCGGTGTTCGTGGACGAGCACTTCCGGCCCGAGGGGGCGCTGCGGCGGACGTTGCGCATGGTCGAGTGCGCGCACGCGATCACCGAGGGCAATCCCGAGGACGTGCGGCTGTGTCTGGACGGCGACGACATCGACGCCGCGCTGTCACAGGGTCGCATCGCGCTGGTACTCGCGCTGGAGAGCGCGCCCGGGGTGGAGGCCGACCTCGAACTCTTCCGTACGTTGTACCGCCTCGGTGTGCGCGTGGCCTCGATCGCCCACTGGGGTCGGTCCGCGCTCGCCGACGGCAGCGGTGAGGATGCCACCGGCAGCAGACTCACCGCCGCCGGCGCCGAGGCGCTGCACGAGATGGAGCGTCTGGGCATCATCTTCGACATCTCGCACCTGGGTGCCTCCGGAGTGGAGCACGTTCTGGAGCTCGCGACTCGCCCTCTGTTGGCGTCGCACTCGGGGGCGCGCGCGGTGCGCGACCATCATCGGAATCTGACCGACGAGCAGATCCGCGGGGTCGCCCGCACGGGCGGGGTCGTGTGCGTCAACTTCGTACCGGACTTCGTCTCCGCCGATCCCGACCGCCGGACGATCGACGGCATAGTCGACCACATCGAGCACGTCGTCGCGGTGGCCGGCATCGATCACGTGGGCATCGGCCCGGACTTCCTGCGCGAAGTCCTCGCGGACATCACCCCGCCGTGTTGCGAGGGCGCCGAGGTAACCGGGGTGGATACCTCCGCGACCTTGCCCGGGCTCGAAGGCCCGGCCGAACTTCCGGCGCTCACCGAGGTGTTGGTGCGGCGCGGTTTCGCCGAGAAGGACATTCTCGCGATTCTCGGCGGCAACGTGCAGCGGCTGTTCCGCGCCGAGCTGGGGCGGGGCCGATGACCGCCGCACGTGGTTTCGACGCCGCGGCGATGCTCGCCGACCTGGAGGAGTTGGTCGTCTGCGAGTCCTTCTCCGCCGACCTGCCGGCCGTCGAGCGCAGCGCGGACGTCGTCGCCGCCCAGGGCGCCCGGCTGCTCGGCGCCGAGCCCGAGCGGATCGTCATCGAGGGGGTGACCCACCTGCAATGGGTGTTCGGCACCCCGCGGGTGCTGTTGGTGGGTCACCACGACACGGTGTGGCCGATGGGGTCGCTGTCCACCCACCCGTGGTCGGTGGTGGACGGTGTCGCGCGCGGGCCGGGCGTCTTCGACATGAAGGCCGGGCTCGTGCAGATGTTCCACGCGCTGGCGTCACTGGATTCCCTCGACGGGGTCTACGTGCTGATCACCGGCGACGAGGAGGTCGGCTCGACCACGTCGCGCACGCTGATCGAGGACGCCGCGCGCGCGTGCTCGGCCACGTTCGTGTTGGAGGCGTCGGCCGACGGAGGCGCGCTCAAGACCGCGCGCAAGGGCGGTTCCCAGTACGAGTTGGTCGTGCACGGCAAGGCCGCGCACGCCGGGCTCGAACCGGAGAAGGGCGTCAACGCGGCGATCGAGGCCGCGCACCTGATCCTCGCGGTGAGCAACCTGGCGGACGTCGTCGACGCCGACGGCGTCGAGGGCGGACGTCGTACGACGGTCACTCCCACGGTCGTCCAGGCCGGGTCGGCGACCAACACCGTCCCCGCCCTCGCCCAGGTTTCCGTCGACGTCCGGGTGCCTACGCTCAAGGCGCAGGCACGCGTGGACGAGTTGATGCGGGGCCTGACCGCGACCGTGCCGGGGGCCAGGGTGGAGGTGCTCGGCGGTGCCAACCGTCCGCCGCTGGAGGACTCGGCGTCGGGTGCGTTGTTCGACCTCGCCGGCCTCGCCGCGACCCATCTGGGGCTGCCTCCGCTGCACAGCGCGGCCGTCGGCGGCGCTTCCGACGGCAACTTCACCGCAGGTGTCGGCTGCCCGACCCTGGACGGCCTGGGCGCGGTCGGCGGCGGCGCGCACGCCGACCACGAACATGTCATCGTCGCCGAGATGGTGCCTCGTTCCCGCTTGTTGGCCGCCTTGATCGAAGCGGTGCGGCGTGAGTGACCCGGCCGGCGCGACCCGCCCGCAGCGCCCGACGACCCGCACTGTCCGCACGCGTGACCTCGCCGCGTGACCTCGAACCTCTCCAGGAGACCGAGCACCATGAAAATCACCGGAATCGAACTTCGCCGGATCGCGATGCCGCTCCGGGCGCCCTTTCGCACGTCGTTCGGCGTGGCGACCTCCCGCGACATCCTCGTGCTTCGGGTGGTCACGCCCGAGGGTGAGGGGTGGGGCGAGTGTGTCGCGATGTCGGAACCGCGCTACAGCTCCGAGTACGTGGACGGCGCGGTCGAGGTGCTCAAGCGCTTCCTGATTCCCGCCCTGCCGGACAACGCCGACGCGCATGCGGTCAAGCGGGCCATGAAGCCGTTCAAGGGCCACAACATGGCCAAGGCCGCGTTGGAGACGGCCGTTCTGGACGCGCAACTGCGGGCGCGGGGGGAGTCGTTCGGGGCCTATCTGGGGGCCGACCGGGAGAGCGTGCCGTGCGGCGTGTCGGTGGGGATCATGGACTCGATCCCCGAACTCCTCGACTCCGTCGGTGAGTTCGTCGACGAGGGCTACGTGCGGATCAAGCTCAAGATCGAGCCCGGCTGGGACCTCGCGCCGGTGCGCGCGGTGCGCGAGCGCTTCGGCGACGACCTGCTGCTCCAGGTCGACGCCAACGCCGCCTACACCCTCGCCGACGCCCGACACCTCGCCGGGCTCGACGCGTTCGACCTGCTGTTGATCGAACAGCCGCTGGCCGACGACGACCTGGTCCAGCACGCCGCGCTCGCCCGGCGACTCACCACGCCGATCTGCCTGGACGAGTCGATCGAGTCGGCCGAGGACGCCGCCGCCGCGATCACCCTGGGCGCCGCGTCGATCGTCAACATCAAGCCCGGCCGGGTCGGCGGCTACCTGGAGGCCAAGGCCATCCACGACCTGTGCGTCGCCCACGGCGTCCCCGTGTGGTGCGGCGGCATGCTGGAGACCGGCCTCGGCCGCGCCGCCAACATCGCCCTCGCCGCACTGCCCGGATTCACCCTCCCGGGCGACACCTCCGCGTCCCGCCGCTACTACGACACCGACATCACCGAGCCGTTCGTCCTCGCCGACGGCCGACTCGACGTACCCACCGGCCCCGGCATCGGCATCGACCCGCTCCCCGAACTGCTGCGCGACGTGACGACGTCCAGCGAGTGGATCAAGCTCTGAGTCGAGCGAACGCGCGCCCGGTCGATCGGGGGAAGACGATCGACCGGGCGCACTCGCCGCCGTGGAGCCGGGCGGCAGCCGCATCCTGAGACGGAGTGGACGACCGTCGCCGGGTATGGAAGGTTCGACGTGATGCGACGTCGGAAGATTATTACCGGCAGCGTGCCGACACCGGGCTGACCAGGACGATCGACTTCCCTGCCGCCCACCGTCCGCACGCAGACCTCTCGCGCTTCGCGAGGGGTCTTTTTGTTTGGCCTCTCGCCCGACGAAGCCGCACCCGACGCCCCTCCACTTCGACAGTTCAGATCTCGACAGGAGTACAGCGACCCATGGTTGACGACGGCACTCAGGTCCTCGAAGCCCCGCGGTACGACGACCACTCTCCGACGATCGACGGCCGGCCAGGGTTCGACACGGTCAGGCTGGTGGCGCGCATGCGGCACGGCCGCGGCGGGCTCGCCCGGGTCGCGGCCACCGTGAACAACTTCGACGTCCGTCAACTGACCTACGTGTCGGCGGAGTTCGACGCGGCCACCGTCGATGTCGTGGTCCACGAGCGGGACGCGGCACGGGTCGAAGCCAAGCTTCGGCGCATGGTCGACGTGATCGACGTGGTGGACGTTTCGTCGGGCTGACGGGCGCTCCCCCGCCGTCTTCGTCGGTCCGCACACATCACCCGCCGGTGCTTCGTCGTCACGGCCGAGGGCGCGGCGCACACGCGGAAATAGCGTGGGAGTCCGCCTGTTCCTCGGCCTTGGAGAACCACCATGACCAGCGCACCGGTACGCACCGACGTCGGCGCCGTCGAGGACCGCCTTCGGGCCGTCTTCGAGGCCGCGGGGACCGAGGGGTTCCTGTACGTTCGCGACGTCGACGACGACGACGAGTTCACCTTCCAGGGTGATTCCCGGGTCGTGCTGGCGTCGGTGTTCAAGATCCAGATCGCTCTGGAGTACGCGCGCCAGGTCGCCGCGGGCAAGCTCGACCGGGCCTCGCGGCACGTGCTCGGCGACGCCTTCAAGGAGGGCACCGGCATCGGCACCGACAGCTTCGCGTACGACGTCGAACTGAGTGTGCGCGACGCCGCCCAGCTGATGATGACCATGAGCGACAACGCGGCCACCGACCTGGTGCTCGGCATCGTCGGCCGCGAGAACGTACGGGCGACGCTCGACGAACTGGGGTTCCAGAGCACCGGTGTCACCGGGTGCCGCGAGCTCTTCGACCAAGTGGCCCAAGAGCTCGGTCTCGACCGGGACAGCGACCTCGACCGGCTGGGCGCGGACATCACCCTCGAACAGATTCGTGCCCTGTCGGTCCGCGACCCCGGGCATGCCGCGACGAGCACCCCACGCGAGATGGCCAACCTGCTCACCGCGATCTGGCGCGACGAGGCCGGGCCGGCCGAGGCGTGTGCCGAGGTACGGGATCTGATGGGTCGGCAGATCTGGCCGCATCGTCTCTCGTCCGCCTTCGAGGACGAGATCAGGATCTCCGCCAAGACCGGCACCCTGTGGGGTGTGCGCAACGAGGCCGGGGTGGTCGAGTATCCCGACGGCAAGCGCTACGCGGTGGCGGTCTTCCTGCGTCCCGAGTCGATGGGTTTTCGCCTGCCGGCGGTCGACGCGGCGATCGGTCGCGCGGCCCGCGAGGTGATCGACCACCTGCGGTCGTAGCCGGCGGGAACGGATGCAGCGGGCCGCCGTCGAGGGGCGCCGCGAGTGCGCGAGAGCCACGGGCAGTGGCTCTCGCGGGCCGCTCCGATCGAGGGGTACGGCCGAGGAACGTCTCGCGCGGGGCACGATCGAGAGCCGGCTCGTGCGAGGTATGGCCGACAACGTCTCGCCCCGGGCGCGGCCCAGGAACGTCGGTGCACGACGTGCGGCCGAAGTCTCGCCGGGACCGCGCCCGGCCGGGCATCACGGGCACGCGCAACCGAGTGGGACCGGTCCCACGTCCCGGCCGGCCGCCGCGCGCTTTTCGCGCACCACCGCCGTGGTCACGTCGTCAACGCCGCCACCGACCCCCCACGGGCACCACGCCGGCCACGCCCGTCCTCGGGTGTCGGCCCCGGCAGTGGCCCCCGGCGCGCACGATCGAGTCGATGCCGGCGGTCCCCGCCGACCGAGTGGATCGGGGGACGTGCACCCACCCGTGACGTGGCTCCCGTCCGTTGCGCCGCATGGGCGCGGCCCGTGGAACACCCCCGCAGAGGATCGCCCGCGGCGGCCCGATTCGGCGTCGGTGATTCCGACAGGTTCGGCGGTGGTTCTTCGTCGGCGACGACGATTCGGGGATTTCGGGCGCTGCCTAACGTGATCGCTCACCGCGGCGCTCACCACCGCCGCCCTACGAGGAGGTACCCGATGACGGGACGTTCCGATGCGCCCTCGGCCGCGGCCGATGCGCAGGCCGCCGGCCCTGGCTCGCAGAACCCCGACACGACCCTCCCGTTGCCGACGCCCGAGTACCTCGCGACCCGGCTCGCCGAGCTGATCCGGCGGGGGAACATCCCCGGCGCGAGCGTCGCGGTGCGTGCCGGGACCGAGACCGTCACCGCCACGGCGGGCGTACTGGGCCTGGCGACCGGCTACCCGGTGACCGCCGACTCGGTCTTCCAGATCGGCTCCATCACCAAGGTGTGGACCGCGACCCTGGTGATGCAGCTCGTCGACGAGGGCGTGATCGATCTCGACGCCCCGGTGCGCACCTACCTTCCCGAGTTCCGGACCGTCGACGAGGCCGCCTCGAAGGCCGTGACGATCCGTCAACTGCTGACCCACACCAGTGGTATCGAGGGCGACATCTTCGACGACCACGGGTTCGGCGACGACGCGGTGGCGACGTACGTCGCGGGTCTGGCCGAGACCGCGCCGCAGATCTTCCCGCCCGGTGAGCGGTTCTCGTACTGCAACAGCGGAATCGTGGTCCTCGGCCGGGTCGTCGAGGTGCTGACCGGCCAGACGTGGGAAGCCACGTTGCGCGAGCGTCTGGTCGTGCCGTTGGGTCTGGCCCACGTGGCCAACGACGCGAACGAGGCGATCCTGCAACACGCGGCCATCGGCCACATGCCCGGCCCCGACGGCACGTTGGTCACGGTGCCGACCTGGCAGATGCCCCGGAGCAACTCGCCGGCCGGCTCGAACCTGGCCATGTCCGCGACGAACCTGCTCGAATTCGCCGCCGCGCACGTCAACCTCGGCCTGCTTCCCGACGGGACACGCCTGCTGTCGGAGTCCTCCGCCCTGGCGATGCGGGTGCCCCACGTCGACGTGCCGGGCCCCGAACCGATCGGCTCCGCATGGGGCTTGGGCTGGAACCTGTACGACTGGGCCGGCGGCCCGGTCGTCGGCCACGACGGCGGCACGCTCGGCCAGAGCGCGATGCTGCGGGTGGTGCCCTCGCGCGGCGTCTCGATCGCGATCCTCACCAACGGCGGCAATCTGCTCGTCATGTACGACCTGGTCCGCGAGTTGTTCGCCGGCCTCGCGGACGTGCGGGTCCCCGAGTTGCCGACGCCGCCCGCCGAGCCCGCCACCGTCGACCCGCGTTACTTCGTCGGCCGCTACGCCTCGCGGAGCTCCGCGCTCGACGTCACCGAGACCGAGGACGGGCTGAACGTGAGCATGCGGTTGCTCGGTTCGATGGCGGCCCTGGCGGGCGGTGACCGCGCCTCGGTCACCAAGGTCGTGGCGGCGGACGCCCGCACGCTCGTGGCCACCGAGCAGCAGGACGGGCGACACGCGGTGTACTCGTTCGTCGGCGACGGTGACCGCGCCGAGTTCCTGTACCAGGGCCGCGCCGTGCGCCGGGTGTCGGCCGGCGAGGCCGAGCAGGATGTCGCGGACCGCTCCGAAGAGGGGCACGAGTGATGAGACGGACCCCGCGCGTGGCCGCCACGGCCCTCGCGCTCGGCCTCGTCGCCGGCGGCTGTGGCGCCGATGCCGGCAGCACCGGCGCCGAGGGCGCGGTCGGCATCAGCATCGGCGGTGATCCGGCGAACCTGTCGCCGCTGACCGGCACCGCCTCGACCACGTTGCTGATGAATCGGTTCGCGTACGACCCGCTGGTGAACGTCGACGCGCGGGGAAACGTCGTCTCGGGAGTCGCCGAGACGTGGAGCGCCGACCTCACCTCGGCGAACTTCACCCTCAAGCGCGGGGTGACGTGCGTGGACGGTACGGAGTTCAAGGCATCCGACGCCGCCGCCCAGTTCAACTACATGGCGAACCCGGCCAAACCCTCGCCCCTCCTGGGTCTGAGTGTGCCCGTCGGCGTCGTCGCCACCGCCGACGACGCCGCCAACACGCTCTCGCTCAGGACCGAACAGCCCGTCGCGTTCTTCCTGCGGATGATCTCGCTCGTGCCGCTCACCTGTGCCAAGGGGCTCGCCTCGCCCGACGCGCTGATCAGCGCGTCGGAGGGTACCGGCCCGTATCGCCTCGCCGAGGCCGTGCCGAACGACCACTACACCTACGTCAAGCGCCCCGGCTACACGTGGGGACCCGACGGCGGCGGATCCGAGTCGGCTCCGGAGAAGGTCGTCTTCAAGATCGTCCCCAACGAGACGACCCGGGCCAATCTGCTTTTGGCCGGTCAGTTGGACATCGCGCGTGTCAACGGCGCCGACCGCCGTCGCCTCGACGCGGCCGGCGTCAAGTCGGAACTCGAACTGGTCCCGGTCGGCCAACTGTTGTTCAACGAGACACCCGAGCACCCCACGTCGGACCAGCGGGTGCGCTGGGCGCTGACCGCGGCGCTCGACCTCAAGCAGTTGGCGGCCGTGGCCACCGGCGGCAAGGCGCGGCCGTCGACCATCCTGGGGGCGAGCATGGCAGTGCCCTGCACCGGCGATTCGGTCACCCCCAACACCCCGCCGCACGACCGCGAGCGCGCCGCCCGAGCGCTCACCGAGGCCGGCTGGAAGAAGACCGGCGGCCGATGGACCAAGAACGGCGAGCGACTGTCGATCACCCTGTCGTTCCCCGCCGCGTCCGGCACCCCGCTCGTCTCCGCCGCCGAACTGGCGGCCAAGCAGTGGAGTTCGTTCGGCGTGCAGGTCGACCGTCAGCCCACCACCCCGGCCACGCTCGGCCAGATCCTGTCCGCCGGTGACTGGGACGTGTCCTGGACACCGATCGCGGTCGCCAATCCCGACATGAACGTGCCCTTCTTCTCCGGACCCCGGCCCCCCGAGGGGAACAACTTCGGCGGCGTCGACAACCCCGAGTATCGACGCCTGGTGTCTGTCGCCGCCACCAAGCCGGACACCGCGGGCTGCGCCGAATGGACCGCCGCCGAATCCGAGTTGGCCAAGCGCGTCGACGTAGTGGCCTTCGCGGACATGCTCATCCCTTATTTCACCAAGGGATACACCTTCAGCTTGGATGGAAACGGACTCTTGCCCACCTCTTTGCGCCCGGTAGGTGACCGATGAGCGCCACGACCATGGCCGCCCGCTTCACCGGCGCCCGCCCCGGCCCTTGGACCGCCTTCCTGCTGCGTCGTACCGGCCGCCTCCTGGTATCCCTCGTCGCACTGGTCACCGCGTCCTTCCTGATGATCCACCTCGTCCCCGGCGACCCGGTCCAAGCCGCCCTCGGCCTCAGCGCCTCGCCCGAGGCGGTCAAGGCCCGCAAGCACGAACTGGGCCTGGACCAGTCGTTGTTCACCCAGTACGGCGACTTCGTCCGCGGCATCTTCGACGGTGACCTCGGTCAGTCGATCACCGCCCGGGTCCCCGTGTCGCAGATGATCGGCGACCGACTGCCCGCGACGCTCGAACTCGCGGTCATCGCGTTCGTGATCGCGATGCTGGTCGCCATCCCGCTCGGCATGGCGATGGCCGTCTACACCCGCAACGGCCGTCGCCGCCGCGGCGAACTCGGTTTCATCGGCGTGACCGGGGCGATCGTGGCGATCCCCGAGTTCCTCCTCGCCGTCGCCCTCACCTCGGTGTTCGCCGTTTCGCTCGGCTGGTTCCCGGTGGCCCTGCGCGGCGGTCCCGACTCGTACGTGCTGCCCGTGCTCGCCCTCGCGATCACCCCGATCGCCGCGCTGTCGCGCATCGTTCGGGTGGAGGCGCTGCGGGTGTTCGACGCCGACTACATGCGCACCGCCCGTGCCAAGCGGCTGCCGGCCCGGTTGGTGTACACCCGCCACGCGTTGCCGAACCTGCTGACCTCCTCGCTCACCCTCGGCGGTCTGCTGCTGAGCGGAATGCTCGCCGGCACCGTCCTGATCGAGAACGTCTTCGCGTGGCCCGGCCTGGGCATGACCATCGTCCAGGCGATCCTGCAGAAGGACTATCCGCTCGTGCAAGGCATCGTGCTCGTGTACGGAGCAGCGGCCCTGGCGATCAACTTCACGGTCGACGTCGCCGTCGCCGCCGCCGATCCCCAATCCACCATTCGCGGGAGCTGACGATGCCCGACGCACCCCGATTCCGCCGCGCCCTGCGTACTCCGCTGGGCATGTCCGCCGCGGTCGCGACCACGATCATCGCGCTGGTCGCGATCTTCGGCCCGATGGTGTTCGGCGACACGGCCGACCGCATCGACACCGACCAGATCGGCCGCCACAGCGGCCTCGAACACCCCTTCGGCACCGACGCGTTGGGGCGCGACATCGCCGCCCGCGTGATGGTCGCCACCCGTCTCACCCTCGAACTGACCTTGTTCGCGACGCTGATCGCGGCCGTCGGGGGCATCGTCCTCGGTGTCCTGCCGACGGTCCTGGGCAAGCGCGCGGGTCGCCTCGTCACCGCGACCGTCAGTCTGCTCGTCGCCTTCCCCGGACTGCTGTTCGTCCTCTTCCTGGCGGTCATCTTCGGAGTGGGCACCTATTCCGCGGCGTTCGCCATCGGGCTCGGCGCCGCGCCGGCCACCGCCAGGCTCGTGCAGAATCTGACGTTGTCCATCGCCGGGATCGACTACGTGGCCGCGGCCCGCATCCTGGGCGTCGGCCGCTTCAAGATCATCGTCCGCCATGTGCTGCCCAACATCGCCGAACCGGTGGTCCTGTTCCTCTCCCAGACCGCTGCGGGCATCCTGGTCGCCTTCTCCGGCCTGTCCTTCCTGGGCCTGGGCGTACAGCCCCCCGACTACGACTGGGGCCGGCTGCTCAACGAACAACTCGACCGGGTGATGATCGACCCGATGTCGGCCGTGGGGCCGGGCTCCGCGATCGTGCTCACCGGCATCACGTTCGGTCTGATCGGCGAGGTCATCGCCAAGATGAGCGGCGGACGCACCGCCCCGCAGGGCGAGGTCGCCGCCGACCCGTCGGGCGCCGAGTCGCCGGTCGTCGACCGGGCACCCGAGGGTCTGTTGCACATCGACCACCTCCAGGTGCGTTTCCCGGGCGGCCACACGGCGGTTCGCGACGTGTGCCTGACCGTGGCGGAAGGCGAGGCCGTCGGCATCGTCGGCGAGTCCGGCTCGGGCAAGAGCCTCACTGCCCTCGCCGCGGCCGGGCTCGTCCCCCACCCCGGCCGAGTCGACGCTCACACCCTGCGCTTCGCCGAGCGCGACATGCGCACCCAGGCGCCGCAGGGTACGTCGATGGCCATGGTCTTCCAGGACCCGATGGCCTCGCTCAATCCGGCTCTGACGGTCGGCCGGCAACTCTCCGAGGTTGCCGAGGTCCACCACGGCGCGTCGCGTGCCGCGGCGACCGCCCGCGCCGTCGCCCGCCTGGGCGCGGTCCGCATCCCCAAGCCCGAACAGCGGGTGGGCCAACGCCCGCACGAGTTCTCCGGCGGCATGCGACAGCGCGTGATGATCGCGATGGGGCTGATGGGCGAGCCGCGGCTGATCATCGCCGACGAGCCCACCACCGCGCTGGACGTGACCGTACAGAGCCGGGTGCTCGGCCTGTTGCGCGACGTGCGCGCCGAATCGGGCGCCGCGCTGCTGCTCATCTCGCACGACATCGCCGTCGTCTCGCAGGTGTGTGATCGCGTCGTGGTGATGTACGCGGGCCGAGTCGTCGAGGAACTGCCCGTCGGCGACCTCGCGG
This sequence comes from Streptomyces sp. SID3343, assembly GCF_009865215.1. Lineage (GTDB taxonomy): Bacteria > Actinomycetota > Actinomycetes > Streptomycetales > Streptomycetaceae > Embleya. Next base: position 13,144 of record NZ_WWJX01001516.1, read on the forward strand.
CGGGCGTCGCGCACCCGTACACGGCCGCGCTGCTCGGCGCGATCCCCGACATGACCACGGACCGGGACACCCCGCTCGTGACCATCCCGGGGCGACCTCCCGAGCCCGGCGAGGACTTGGCCGGCTGCCCGTTCGCCCCGCGCTGTGAGCGGGCGAGCGACCGCTGCCGGACCGAGCAGCCGGTCCTGGAACCGATCGGTCCCGGTCGTCGGGTCGCCTGCTGGGACCCGGTCACCACCCACACTCCCGAATCGGAGGAGGCCCGATGACATCCGTGAGCCCCGTGCACTCGGCCGATCCCCCGGCCGCCGTGTCCCGCACGACGGGCGCGACGTCGGGATCGCTCGAACTGCGCCACATCACCGTGCGCTACGGTCGCGGTCGCGGCGCCGTGACCGCCGTCGACGACGCGCAGTTGGAGGTTCCGGCGGGCAGCGTGGTCGGGCTCGTCGGCGGGTCCGGTTCGGGCAAGTCGACGCTCGGTCGCGCGGCGGTGGGCCTGGTGCCGATCGCCGCGGGACAGGTTCTCGTCGACGGCGTCGACATGGGTCGCCGGCCGCGCCGGGGCCCGGTCCAGATGGTCTTCCAGGACCCGTTCGCCTCGCTCGACCCGCGAATGACCATCGGCGCCTCGGTCGCCGAGGCGGTGCCGCGCGGCGGCGATCGGGCGCAGCGGGCGAGCGAGGTCGCCCGGCATCTCGATCTGGTCGGCATCGACCCCGGCATGGGCTCGCGCCTGCCGCACGCCCTTTCGGGTGGCCAGCGCCAGCGGGTGGCGCTCGCGCGGGCGCTCGCGGCGCGTCCCGCCGTGTTGGTGGCCGACGAGATCACCTCGGCGCTCGACGTGTCGGTGCAGGGCGCGGTGCTCAATCTCGTCCGGGATCTCCAGCGCGAGCTGGGCTTCGCCCTGCTGTTCATCTCGCACAACCTGGCCGTCGTGCGCTACATCGCGGACCGGATCGCGGTGATGGACCACGGCGTGATCGTCGAGAACGGCCTCACCACGCAGGTCCTGGAGGACCCTGCGCACGAGTACACGCGCGCGCTCCTGTCGAGCGTGCCCCGGATCGGGCAGCCGCTGCCCGACGCGCAGGTGGAGGCACTGTGACATCGACACCGCAACGCGCCCGAGGCGGATGTCTCTCGCTCGACTCCCCGGACCCTCGTGATCCCCGTGAGCGGGCGGCGGCCGCCGCCGAGCGCGCGACGCAGGCGGCGGGCGTGGAGATCCGCGAGTTGCACTCGCCGGCCGACATGTTCGAAGCGTGTCGACTCTTCGAACGGGTGTGGCGCACCGACTCGACCAGTCCGTTGATGACGATCGAGCTGATGCTCGTGCTGGCGCATTGCGGCGGCTACGTCGTGGGCGGCTACGAGGGTGGGCGGATGACGGCGGCCGCCGCCGGGCTGCTCACCCCGACCGGCCTGCACTCGCATATCGCCGGTGTCGACGAGGGCTCGCGCGGGCGCGACATCGGCTACGCGCTCAAGACCCACCAGCGCGCGTGGTGCCTGGCGCACGACATCACCGAGGTCACCTGGACGTACGACCCGCTGGTCGGCCGCAACGCGTGGTTCAATCTGGCCAAGCTCGGTGCGATTCCGGTCGAGTACCTGCCGAACTTCTACGGGCGCAGGTCCGACGGGCTCAACGGGGACGCGCCGTCCGACCGGCTTCTGGTGCGGTGGGACCTGTCCACCGAGCGGGTCGCGCTCACGGGTGAGGGCGTGTCGCACGGGATCGAGCCGGATCCGGTGGTCGCCGGCGCCGAGGTCGGTGCCGGGGCGACCGTGGTGGGGCTGGACGCGGGGCCCGACGGGCGTCCGATCGTGGGGCGGCTCGACGGTGACGTCGTGCTCGTACGCGTTCCCCGCGACATCGAGACGCTGCGCGGGACCGATCCGGATTCGGCGGACGCGTGGCGGATGGCGATGCGGGACGTGTTGGGCGTGCTGATGGCCGAGGGCCGCGCCGTGTGGGGGTTCAGCCGGCAGGGCTGGTACGTGGTCGGTCGGAGCCCGCAGCCCTGACCGAACCACCCGGCGGCCCATGCCGCTTCGATGGGAACGGTCTCGGAGTCGGGCACGCGCGATGGTGGTTCGCGTGGCTCCGACTCCGAGACCGTTTCGGTGCGTCGGTGGGTGGCCACGGCGCGGCGCGTCGGGGTGTGGCCTGCGGTTTTTCGCCATGTGCGACCGGCCGTTCGAGGTGTGGGTCCGGTGTGGGAGCATCGTCGCTTCCGACTGCGACGGGGAAAGAAAAAGCCATGCTCATCTGGGGAAACAAGACCCTCTTCAAGACGCTGTCCGAAGGCGTCTTCCACTGTCCGCGATGCGGTGTCGCGCGCGCCTATCGGCAGCGGTTGGCCAGGCGCTGGTTCACCCTGTTCTTCATCCCGGTCTTCCCGTACCGGACGGACGACTCGCACGTCGAATGCACCACGTGCAAGGGGACGTTCCACGACGCGGTCCTCCAGCCGTCCGCCACCGCGTAGCACCGACCGGGCCCGAGGCGGCGCGTCGCCACTTGCGACGCGCCGCCTCGGGCTTTGTCGTGTGTCAGGGCTCTGTGGTTCGTCTGGGCTTGTCGTTCGTCAGGGCTTTGTCGCGTGGTCGTACGCGTCGATCACCCGGTCCAGGAAGGCGACCACGGTGGAACGCTCCTGCGGCGTCAGGGCAGCCGCGGCCTCGGTCACGCCGTGGACGATCGGGGCGACGTACGTGTAGGCGGTCGCGCCCCAGTCCTCGGCCGGGGTGACGATCACCTTGCGGCGGTCGGTGGGGTGGGGCTGCCGGGTGGCGTGGCCGCCGGCGACGAGTCGATCGACGATCAGGGTCGTCGCCGCGGTCGACGCCTCGAGGCGGCGGGCGAGTTCGGTGGGGGTCGCCGGGCCGACGTTGACGAGGTGGTCCATCACGGCCAGGCCGGCCGGGTCGACGTGCAGTCGGCGGCTCAGGTATCGCTCGAACCGCTGTTGACGCAGGGTCAGGTTTCGCAGTCGGTCGCGGAGATCCTCGCGCGCCGCGGTCGCGCCTTGTGCGTCGGGAGGCGCGGAAACGGAAGCCGATGCGGGCGCTGACGCGGGTGCGGAAGCGGTCGCCGATGCGGGCGCGTCGGCGTCCGGCGCGCTGCGCTCCGTCTCGGCCGTGGGTACGGCCGCGGAGTCCCGGTTGACATTCATGGGGCCGAGACTACTCTCGATATTGCTAAGAATATTGGTAATCAATGAGATGAGTCACTTTGCGCGCTGAACCGGTCGCCGAGGCTCCCTCCCGGTGGCGCTGGTCGATCCTGGTGGTCATGCTCGTCGCCGAGATCATGGACCTGCTGGACGCCTCGATCGTCAACGTGGCCGGGCCCGACCTCGAACGGTCCCTGGGCGCGAGCCCGGTGGGCCTGCAATGGGTGATCGGCGGCTACGCCCTCACGTTGGGCGCCGGGCTGATCCTGGGCGGTCGCCTCGGCGACCGATACGGACGTCGCCGGATGTTCCTGATCGGCCTGTCCGCCTTCACCACCGCGTCACTGCTGTGCGCGATCGCGCCGAACATCGAGTCCCTGATCGCCTTCCGTCTCGTCCAGGGCGCGGCGGGCGCGATGCTCCTGCCACAGGGTCTGGGGCTGCTGCGGGAGAACTTCTCCGGCGCGGAACTGACCAAGGTCTTCGGCGTGTTCGGCCCCGTCCTGGGACTGGGCGGCATCGTCGGTCCGGTGCTCGGCGGCGCACTGATCGAGGGTGACTGGTTCGGCCTCGGCTGGCGACTGGTCTTCCTGGTCAACGTGCCGATCGGCGTCGTGGCCCTGATCGTCGCCGCCCGCGTCGTGCCCAGGAAATCCGGCGACCGCAGCGTGTCCGTGGACGGCGTGGGAGCGGCCCTGGTCGCGGTGGCCTGCGCCCTGCTGGTCCTTGCGCTGAACCAGGGCCAGGACGCGGGATGGCCGCTGTGGACGTGGCTGAGCATGGCCGCCTCCGTGGTGGGCTTCGCGCTGTTCGCCCGCCGGCAGCGCAGCACCGCCGCACTCGGGCGCGAACCGTTGGTGACGCCCGCCCTGCTGCGCAAGCCCGCTTTCACCGCGGGACTGGGCGGGATCGCCCTGTTCTTCGCCGGGCTGATCGGCAGCCAACTCGTGCTGACCCTCTACCTCCAGATCGGGCAGCGGTTCACCGCCGGCGAGGCCGGACTGGGCAACCTGCCCCTCGCCGTGGGTACGGCGATCGGCGGCGCCGTCAGCGGCGCGTTCCTCGCGGACAAGGTCGGCCGCAAGGTCCTCCAGATCGGCCCGCTCGTCCAACTGGGCGGCGCGGCACTGCTGTGGTTCGAACTCGACGACGCGGGATCCTTCTCCGCGTGGGACATCGCCCCCGGGGTGGCCGTCTCGGGGATCGGCGCGGGAATGGTCATCGCGGCCCTGTTCAGCTTCATGCTCGCCGCGGTCGACGACGACGAGATCGGCTCGGCCTCCGGCGTACTGTCCGCCGTCCAGTCCATCGGCGGTTCCGTCGGTGTGGCCGTCTTCGGGTCGTTGTTCTTCGCCCGGGCCGAGAACGGCGACTTCGTCGGCGGGTTCCACCACGCGCTGATCGCCCAGGCGGTCGTTCTGGCGGCCTTTTTGGCCATCACGTTCCTGCTGCCGGAGAAGGCCCGCCCGGAGGGCGAACCGGCGGCCGAGGCCGAACCCGAGACACCCGAAACGCCGAAGAGGGCCGGCGTGTGACGAACCGTCGCGGCCGGGCGGGCCCGACATGAGAACACCTCCTCCCTGGTCGGTGGGGAGGAGGTGTTCCGCTCATCGTCGGGCTCGTCGCCCGAACCCACGCCGCCCGTCGAGGAGACGGTCGCCGTGCCACACCCCTGCCCCCACCGGGGCGTTTCGCACTCGCCCGATCGGGTGAAACCCCCGAGTCCGGCGCCGGGTCGGCGGGTCGGGGGGTTCGACGTCGGTCGGCACCCACCTACCGGAGTCGTTCTTCGAGCAGACGACGTCGTGGGGGCGGTGGTCAGCTGTGGGTGAGTTGTTTGTCCGGGGTGCGGGCGTGGGCCGTGTCCTCGGTGTGGCCCACTCGCCAGTAGCCCATGGACGCGATCGAGCGGCGGTCCATGCCGCGGTCGTCCTTGAGGTGGCGGCGGAGGGCGCGCACACAGCCGGCTTCGCCGGCGATCCACGCGTAGCCACCCTCCCGGGGCAGGTCGGTGTCGCGAACGGCTTCCAGGAGGGGGTTGCCGGTCGGCGCGCGGTCCCCCGGCTCCGGGTGCAACCAGTTCACCCGTACGCCCGGCGGGGCGGTCAGGTGTTGGCGGTCCGCCGAGGTGGCCACCTCGACGAACACGTGCCCCTGCGCGTCGTGCGGCAGCGACTCGACGATGGAACCGATGGCGGGCAGGGCCGCGTGGTCGCCGGCCAGCAGGAGCGGGCTGCCGGCGGGCGGCGCGAAGCTGTATCCACCGTTGCGCTCGCCGGTCGGGCCGAGCAGGTCGATCGTGTCGCCGGGACACGCCGAGCGGGCCCACCGGGACGCGGGTCCGCCCTGGGCGTGCAGGGCGAAGTCGATGTCGATCTCCGGGGGTTCCGTACGGTGGGCGCGCACGGTGTAGGTGCGCTGGTACGGGCGATCCGGCTCGGGGATGCGCTCCCATGCCTCGCGCCAGGTCAGGCCCCGCCGCACGATGGGCGGCGCCGGGCGACCCGCGCGGGGTACGAAGAGCTTGACGCGTTGGTCGGGCGCGCCGGCCACGAAATGGGCCAGGTCGGGACCGACCAGGGTGATGCGACTGGCGTTGCGAGTGATCGGGGTGTTGCGCACCACGGTCAGGTGGAAGGGCCGGTACAGCTGCGCGCGGCGTTCACGTTCGGTGGAGATTGGAACTCGCCCTCTCGGACACGAAGCGATGTCGGAGTTAGGTTAGCCTAACCATGGACCCAGGCATGCGCGGCTCGCCACTCGCCGGCGGAACCGGACCCGAACGGCCCCATCCGACACCGGATTTGGCCGCCAAGTATGCCTACCCTAAGTTGTTCCGCGTCCGGGACGGCGTGTCCGAGGGGGGACCGATCACGTATGCGGTTGTATCTGCTCGCTCTCAACCCCACCGACTCGGTGACCGAAGGCTTCCTGCCGGCCGCCGGCCGGCTGGGACTCGACGTCACACTGCTCACCGAGCCCGCCCACGCGGCACGCCATCGTGACCTGTGCGCGGGCGCGTTCGCGTCGGTCGAGGTGCTGGAGTGCGACGTCCGTGACTTTCGTGAGGTGGTCGGCCGGATCTCCGCTCACCATCCGCCTGCGGCGGTGTTCACCAACAGCGACCACCTCCAGGTTCAAGCGGCCTTGACCGCCGAGTACTTCGGTCTGCCCGCCAAGGACTGGCGAGCCGCGCTGCGGGCGAAGAACAAGGCGCAGATGCGGCATCGGCTCGCCGCGTCCGGGATCGACACCGTGTGGTCGGCCGAACTCGCACCCGCCCGGCGGGCCAAGGACCTGCTCACGCACACGCGCTGCCCGTACCCGTGCGTGGTCAAGCCGCGCGAGGGTGTCGCGGGCGAGGACGTGGTGCTGGTCGCCGACGACGCCGAACTGGTGGCGCGGTGCGACGAGATCCAGGCCCGACGGCCCGGCGCGGCGTTGCTGATCGAGGAGTTCCTGCCCGGCGAGCTGTACACCCTGGAGACTCTCGGCGACCGGCACGGCACCCGGGTCGTGGCCGGCTTCCACACCCACGTGTCGCCGCCGCCGTACTTCGTCGAACTGCGCCTGGACCTCGTCCCCGACCCGCCGCGCGCGACCACCGCCGCCGTGCTCGCCCGACTCGACGCGCTCGGGGTGGGGTTCGGGGCCTGCCACACCGAGTTCGTCGTCCACGACGGTCGCGCCCGGATCGTCGAGGTGAACTACCGCGCGATCGGCGACCAATGCGACCTGCTGCTTGCCGAACTCCTGGAAATCCCGCTGTTCGAGTACATCCTGCGCATCCACCTCGGCGAGGACCTCCCCGCCGATCTCGGCGCGCGTGGGGACCGACACGCCCGCGTGGACTACCCGTGCGCCGCACGCGCGGGTGTGCTCACGGCCGCCCCGGACCGCCTCGACGTCGCGGTCACGGACCCGGCGGGCGACGTCCGCCGGACCTACCGCCCGCTGCGCGCGATCGGCGAACGTCACGAGCACCACCACTCCAACCGGGACTACCTCGGCGTCCTGCGCACCACGGGCACCGATCGGGCCGCGGTGGACCGCGCGGCCGAGCAGTTCCTGACCGGGCGGCACTGGAGGATCACCCCGTGACGGATCGCGCCGCCGGCGACGCGTCCCCGTCCCGGGCGCGGGCCCTGGTCCCGCGCTCGCCCGACATGCCGTCTTCGACCGACCTCCCGGTCCGGGCCGACACCCTCGCCCGGATCGACGTCGCGCCCCCGACCGACGGATCCGACCCCGCCCTCCCGAGCACCCTCGACCCGGCCACCGGCCCCGTCGACCCGGTCGACGCCTCCGTCGACCTGCTCGACGCCCCCGTCGATTCGCTCGACGCGCCGGCCGACCGGGAAGTGCTCCGCCGGGTGCTGGACACCGTGCTCCGCGAAGACGTCCTGGCCCTGCGCTCGACGGCCGAACTCGTGCGGCGCCCGGACGGGCCGTGGCTGCGCCTGACCCGGCCGCCCCACGCCGGCGCCTGGCTGCTGCCGGTCCGGGCGGACGGATTCCAGTGCGAGTACGCCGCCCGGCTGCCCCTCCTGGAAGCCGAGGCCGACGGCGCCCGACGCACCGACACCGCCGGCGTCCTGGCGGCGCTGCGAGACCTGGCCGACCCGCAGGACCGGTCCGGCTTCGACGACTTCGCCCACGAGTGCCGGCAGGCCGTAGCCGTCGCTCGCCTGCACGAGAGCGCCGGCCCCTCGGTCCGGGCCGCGCTCGCCGACCGTCACGGCCCGGACCCCAGCGCGTGGACGGGCCTGCGCGCCTCCCCCGCCCTGGACACGCTGGCCGCCTACCTCCAACACCCCGTCTACCCCACCGCGCACGCCCGTTCGGGCCTCGACGCGGCGGCGCTGCGCGCACACGCGCCCGAGTTCCATGCCGCCTTCCAGCTGCGCTGGGCCGTGGTGGCGCGCGAGGCACTGACCCTTGCCGGCGCTCTGCCCGCATGGTGGCCCGACCCTGCGGCGCTCGGCCTGCCGCGACTCGCGGCGAGCCATCTCGCCCTGCCCGTACACCCGTTGACGTTCGACCGACTTCCCGATCCGGCGATCCGCGTCGAACGGCCGTACCTGGACGTGCTCCCCACGCTGTCGATGCGCACGGTCGCGTCTACCGCGGATCCGAGCGTGCACCTCAAACTCCCGCTGCCCACCGCCAGCCTCGGCCTGCTCAACCGTCGCACCGTGAGGCCCGGCTCGCTCGTCGACGGCGCGGCCGGCCAACGCCTCCTGGCCGCCGTCCTCGATCGCGAACCCCGGTTCCGCGACCGGGTGTTGCTCGCCGACGAACAGAGTTACCTGCACGCGGGGCACGAGTTGCTCGCGGTGATGGTGCGCCGATACCCACCCGTCCCCGAGGGCGCGCTCGTCCTGCCGCTCGCGGCGCTGCTCGCCCGCGGGCCCGACGGCGCCCTCGTCCTGGACCGGGTCGCCCAACGCTTCCACGGCGGCGACCGGTTCGCCCTGATCGACGCCTACCTGAGTCTGCTCCTGGACTGGCAGACCACGCTGTACCGCTACGGCATAGCGCTCGAATCCCATCCGCAGAACGTCTCGCTCGTGCTGACCGAGGGTCGGCCGCCGCGACTGTTGTTCAAGGACAACGACGGCCCGCGCGTCAACTCGGCCCGCTGCCCGCTCCCCCACGACGACTTCGCCGACCCCCGGACCCTCACCACGCACGACGGGCCGCTCGCCGACGTGTTCGTCACCATCACCGTGCACCTGTGCGCGGGCGCCGTCGCGTTCGCGCTGCCCCCGGCCGAGCGCGAGCGCGTACTCGACCTCGTGCGCGACCGCGTGGCCGCGACCGCCGATCCGGACCTGCGCCGCCGGGTCCTGGCCGCGACACGCCTGCCGGTCAAGGCGATGGTCACGGCCGGCACCCTCCTGAGCAAACAGCGCTCCGGCGCGGCCGACATCAACAAGCATTACGTCACCGGGCCGAACTACCTGCGCCGGCCGACCGCCACCCGGTGACGGTCGGGCCCGTTCGTAGCACGCACCACCCTCGAACCGCTGGAGTCGTCCATGCCGTTTCCGTCGGCCCGCCCCGGAGCCACGACCGCGCCCGCCTTGCCCGTCGCGGCCTCGCCTCCCTCGCTCCCCTCGGCCGAGGACGCGGTCGCGCACACCCTGCTCAACTGTCTGCACCGCGAAGTCTCGGGCCCGGAACGGCGAACGGCCGTGGAGGCCGCCACGGGTCGCTCCGCCGATGCCGGACACCTGCGGCTGCGGCTGGCCCGATCCGGCACCGTGCTGCGCGTACGACTACGGCGCACGTCCCTGCTCGGCGACCACCGCTTCCTGGGGCCGGTCGCCGAACGCAGCGGACACGCCTGGCACGAGCTCACGTGGCAGGATCTGGCCGAGCGCGTGCACACCGAACTGGGCCTGCGTACCGGGGTGGACAACGACGAGTTCCTGGGCCAACTGGCCGCCAGCCACGCGGGCGTGGCCGCCGGCCTGGGGCGGCGCGCGCCCGCCCCCGCGTCGCGCTACCTCGAATCGGAACAGGCCCTGGTGTTCGGGCACCGCTTCCACCCCACGCCCAAGGCCCGCAGCGGCGACCTCGCGACGTGGGCGGCCTACGCCCCCGAGGCTCGGGCGACCTTCCGACTGCGCCACCTCGCGGTGCGCAGCGAACTCGTCGCGCAGGACCGGGTTTCGCCGGCCGCCACCGCCGTACTCGACCGGCTGCGTCGCGTCCCCGACGGCTACACGCTGCTGCCCGCGCACCCGTGGCAGTACGAACTCCTGCGCGACGACCCGCGTCTGCGGGCCGCCCTCGCCCGCGGCGACGTGCTGGACCTGGGCGAAGGCGGCGCGCACTTCACCCCCACGGCGTCGGTGCGCACGCTGTCCGGCGCCGGGGCGTTCCTGAAATTCAGCCTGAACGTACGGATCACCAACTGCATCCGCAAGAACGCCGCGTACGAGCTGTCGGGCGCGGTCGCGCTCACCCGTGCGCTCGCGCCGATCCTGGGCCGGCTCGCTCGGCGGTTCCCCGGTCACGCGGTGCTCGGCGAGCCCGCCTATCGCAGCGTCTCCGCGGCCGTCGCGCCCGATCTGCTCGAAGGGTTCGGCGTGATCGTCAGGGAGGGTCTCGACGCGCACGTACGCCCGGGAGCCACACCGCTGTTGGCCGCCGCCGTGGCCGACGAATACCCCACCGGGGCCGCGCACATCTCCCGGCTCCTCGACGGCGGCGGGCCGCGCGACGCGCTGCGGTGGTGGGACGCCTACCTGCGCCTGCTCGTGCCACCCGTGCTGTCCGCCTACCTCGACCACGGCGTCGTCCTGGAACCGCACCTGCAGAACGTGCTCGTCGCGGTGGACGACGACGGGCTGCCCTCGCGGGTCCTGTTGCGTGACATGGAGGGCACCAAACTGCTCCCCGAACCGCACGCCGCCACCCTCGCCGCATTGCCGACGTCGGTCGCCGAACCGATGACCTACGGCGCGCGACGCGGTTGGGACCGGGTGACCTACTGCCTCCTGGTCAACAACGTCGCCGAGGTCCTGGCCGCGCTCACCGATCTGCACCCGCGCCTGGAGGCGCACCTGTGGGCCCGGGTGCGCGCGGTCCTGGAGGGTTGCCGGGCCGAGCACGGCGACCGGGCTCCCCTGCGGGCCCTCCTCGACGGTGCGCCGCTCCCGGCCAAGGCCAACCTGCTCGCCCGGTGGGAGCGCCGCGCCGATCGCGAGGCCGAATACGTCCGTATCCCGTCTCCGCTGGCCCGATCGGTCCTCGGCGGCGCCCTGCGCACCCGCGTCCGGAGAAGCTCGTGATCACCCCCGCCGTCCGGGCCCGCGTCGAGAACCTCGGCACCCACGAACTCCCGTGCTACCTCTACGACACGAGCGGTCTCCGCGACCATGTGGCGGCAGTACGGGCCGCGTTGCCGCGGCGCGTGGAGTTGTACTACGCGGCCAAGGCCAATCCCGCTCCCGAGATCCTGGCCGCGCTCGCGGGCCTCGTCGACGGCTGCGAGGTGTCCTCCGGCGGCGAACTCGCCCACGTGCGACGCCGACTGCCCGGCACCGCCCTCGCGTTCGGCGGCCCCGGCAAGACCGAGGCCGAACTGGCCGACGCGCTGCGGTTGGGCGTCGCACGCTTCCACGTGGAGAGCCGGCACGAACTGCACCTGTTGGCGGCGCTCGCGGCGCGGGTGGCGCCCGGGCGCGACGTCGACGTACTCCTGCGGGTCAACCTTCCGCTGGGTCCGGGCGTCCTGCGCGGCGCGGCGCTCGCGATGGGCGGCGATCCGTCGCCGTTCGGCCTGGACCCGGACGGCGTCGAGTCGTGCCTCGACGTCTTCGCCGGACCCGACGCGGGCCGGCTGCGCGTGCGCGGCATCCACGCCCACCTGGCCAGCGGCCTGGACGCCGAGACGCAGGTCGACGTCGGCGCCCGTATCGTCGCGTGGACGCGCGCGCTCGCGAACCGCAGGCGCGTGGAACTGCGCGAGGTGAACATCGGCGGCGGCATGGCGGTCGACTACGCGAACCCGACCGAGCGCTTCGACTGGCGAGCCTTCGGCGCGGGGCTCGCGCGCATCCTGGCCGACGACCCGGCACTGGTCCTGCGAATCGAGCCGGGCCGGGCCCTGACCGCCTACTGCGGCTGGTACGCGACGGAGGTCCTCGACGTGAAGCACAGTCACGGCGAAGCCTTCGCCGTCCTGCGCGGCGGAACCCACCACCTGCGCACCCCCGCCGCCAAACAACACGACCAACCCTTCACCGTGGTCCCCACCGCCACCGCCTGGCCGCACCCGTGGCCCCGCCCCGAACTGCACGAAGCCCCGGTCACCCTGACCGGCCAGCTGTGCACCCCCAAGGACGTGTTCGCCCGGCGCAAGCCGGTCCACGTGCTCCGTGCGGGCGACCGCATCGCCTTCGCGATGGCCGGCGCCTACGCGTGGAACATCTCCCACCACGATTTCCTGATGCACCCACACCCCACCTTCCGACAGGTGTGACGGCCTGCGACCGGGCCACCGGGCCACCGGGCCGTCGGAGCACCGGACCGTCGGAGCACAGCGCCCGGATCCCGGTCGAGGAATTCCGGTCGAGAAAAGAATTCCTGTCGAGTGATGTCGCGATCGGGCCTTCCGCCTCGACCTTCGATATGCGGGGCCCACTCCGGGTACCGGCGGACACAGCGTCGATGCGTCGACGCGGACGGGAGCGATCATGGGAATCAAGGGACAGGCCGTGGTGCACTTCGAGATCGTGGGAACCGATCCGGCGATGCTTCGCGACTACTACGGCAAGCTGTTCGGGTGGGAGTTCGATGTCGGGGACGCGGCCACCGAGGCCATCTCCGAGCCCGGCAACTACGGCTTCGTGGACGGCGCGAAGACCGACGCCGGGGGCGGGAATCCCGGCATCAACGGCGGCGTCGCCGGCGGCGCGGACCACGAGCGCCGGGTGCTGTTCTACGTGGGCGTGCCCAGTGTCGAGGCCGCGCTCCGCAAGGCGGAGAGCCTCGGCGGGACTCGCACGATGGGCCCCGAGCCGGCCTCGGCGGCCGACTTCGCGGTCGGGCACTTCACCGACCCCGAGGGGCATCTGATCGGCGTCGCGGGTCCGGCCTGATCGGCCGCGCCCACAGCGCCGCACCCGCGGCCCGAACCGGCCGAACCGGCCGTGCGAGTCGGCCCGCCCACCGCGAGAACCACAGGGAGTCGAGATGAAGTATCTGCTCTTGATCTACAGCAACCCGAAGAACTGGGGACACCCGATCTTCGCCCGCACCCCGGAGTTCCTGGCGCTGCCGCAGGACGAGCGGGACGCCCTGAGCGGGCAGGCCGACGCGTTGTTCACCGAGATCTCCGCTTCGGGCGAGTTGGTCGTCGGCGCGGCGCTGGCCGACCCCGTGCTCACCCGCACGGTGCGGGTGCGCGAGGGCGTGCCGGCGACCACGGACGGTCCTTACGTCGAGGCCAAGGAGCAGTTGGCCGGGTATTTCGTGGTCGACTGCGACAGTCCGGAACGGGCAGCCGAGATCGCCGCGCGCTTCCCCGACGCCCGGTTCGCCGCGCTGGAGGTCCGTCCGATCATGGACATGTCCGGCCAGGAGATGTGAACACGCAACCCGACGTCGAGGACCTGCTGCGCCGCCTGGCGCCGCGGGTCCTCGGCGCGCTCGTACGCCGACACCCGGACTTCGAGGCCGCCGAGGACGCGGTCCAGGAAGCCCTGTTGGCCGCCGCCACGCAGTGGCCGAAGGAGGGTGTGCCGGATCGCCCGGAGGGTTGGCTGGTCACCGTCGCGTCCCGGCGGATGACCGACCGTTTTCGCAGCGACCTGGCGAGTCGGCGCCGCGAGGAGCGGTCGGCCGCGCTGACCCCGACGGACGAACTCGTCGCGCCGGCCGCCGACGCCGGGGAGCCGGCGGGCGAGGACGACACGCTCACCCTGCTGTTGCTGTGCTGCCACGACGATCTCGGCCCGTCCTCCCGGGTCGCCCTGACCCTGCGCGCCGTCGGCGGTCTGACCACGGCGGAGATCGCCAACGCGTTCCTGGTTCCCGAGACGACGATGGCCCGACGGATCGGCCGCGCCAAGCAGCGCGTCAAGGCCGGCGGCGCCCGATTCCGCAGGCCGCCCGAGGACGAGCTGCCGGAGCGCCTGCGCGCCGTCCTGCACGTGCTCTACCTCGTCTTCAACGAGGGGTACACCGCCACGTCGGGCCCCGACCTGTACCGCACCGACCTCGCGCGCGAGGCGATCCGGCTCACCCGGACGGTACGCGCCCTGCGCCCCGACGACGGCGAGGTCGCCGGCCTGCTCGCGCTCATGCTGCTCACCGACGCGCGACGGCCGGCCCGTACCGACCCCGAAGGCAACCTCGTCCCCCTCGCCGAGCAAAACCGCGACCGATGGAACCGCGCGTACGTCGACGAGGGCATCGCCCTGATCACCGACACGCTGGCCCGCGCCCCGATCGGCCCGTACCAGGTCCAGGCGGCCATCGCGGCCGTGCACGCGGAGGCCGCCCACGCTCGGGACACCGACTGGCCGCAGATCGTCGAGTTGTATCGCGTCCTGGAAGACCTGGCCCCCAATCCCGTGGTCACCCTCAATCACGCGGTGGCGGTCGCGATGACCCACGGCCCGCGGGCCGGACTCGCGCTCCTGGAGCCCTTGGACGCCGACCAGCGCATGTCGGGCCGGCACCGTCTACCTGCGGTCCGCGCGCATCTGTTGGAGTCGGCCGGCGACATCGAGGCCGCGCGAGCGTCCTACCGCATCGCCGCCCGACTGACCACGAGCCTGCCCGAACAGCGCTACCTCCAGGACCGCGAGGCACGCCTGGCCCGCCGGTAGTTCGCCGAGCACGGCCGCGCGGTCGCTCCCGTTCACGGCTCGATGAGGCCGGCGCGGATCGCGTAGCGGGTCAGTTCCAGGCGGTCGCGCAGGCCGAGCTTGTGCAGCAGGTTGGCGCGGTGGCGTTCGACGGTCTTGACGCTGATCACCAGGAGGTTCGCGATCTGCCGGGACGTGTGCCCCTCCGCGACCAGCTTGAGCACCTCTTCCTCCCGCTCGGTGACCGCCCTGGCCGGCAACGGCTCGCCTTGGCGGGCGCGGTCGAGGTAGCTGCGGGTCAGGGTGGTGATCGCGCCGGGGTAGACGAAGGGCTCGTCGCGCATCGCCGCTCGGCACGCTTCGACGAGGTCGCGGTCGGCGACCGACTTGGGCACGTAGCCACTGGCCCCGGCCTTGAGCGCCTCGAAGAAGTACTGCTCGTTGTCGTACATGGTCAGGATGAGGATGCGCAGGTCCGGCTTGAGCCGGGAGAGTTCGCGGGCGGCCTGCAGGCCGGTCATCCGGGGCATCGAGATGTCCAGGATGGCGAGATCGATCCGCGCGGTGCGCGCCTGTGCGACCGCCTGGGCGCCGTCGTCGGCCTCGGCGACGACGGTGAGGTCGGGTTCGTGGTCGAGGATGAGCCGCACGCCGCGGCGCACGAGCGCGTGGTCGTCGGCGAGCAGGATGCGCGTGGGCGCCAACGGTGCGGTCATCGCTCGACTTCCTGTGCGGCGGGCTCGCGTGCGCCGCGACCCCGTACAGCGGACTCCGGGGCAGCGGGCTCGCGTGTGGCTGATCCCCGTGCAGCGGCTGATCCTCGTGCAGCGGGTTCCGGTGCTGCGGGCTCCTGTACGGCGCGTTCCCCCACGGCGGGCTCCGCTGGGGCGTGAGGTTTCGGTTCGGGCACGCGCAGGCGGATCTCGGTGCCGCCCGCCGGACCGGACCCGATCGACAGGTCGGCTCCGGCGAGCAGCGCCCGCTCGCGCATGCCCCGGATCCCGGCACCCTCCGGCGCGGTCCCGATGCCGCGGCCGTTGTCGGCGATCAACAGTTCGACCCCGCCGGCCGGATCCGGGCGCAGCTCCAGCCTCGCCCGGTCCGCGCCGGCGTGCCGGGCGGCGTTGGTCAGGCCCTCCTGGGCGACGCGGTAGACCACGAGTTCGGTGTCGCGGTCCAGCGCGACCAGCCCGGGGGTGAGCCGATGGCGCACGCCCAGCGCGGGCGTGCTCAGCTCTGCGGCCAGCGCGCGCAGGGCGCTGGCCAGGCCGAGTTCCTCCAGGACGCCCGGGCGCAGCCGGCGCGCGATGCGGCGGAGTTCGTCGAGGCTGCCGCGAGTGGTCTCGACCGACAGGCGCAGGTCCTCGCGGATCGGTTCGGGGGCCCGGTCGCTCGCGTACTTGAGCTGGAGGAGGACGGCGGTCAGCGTCTGTCCGATCTCGTCGTGCAGTTCCCGGGCGATGCGTCGACGCTCTTCTTCCTGCGCGGACAGGACTCGGGCGCTGCTGGTGGCGCGTTCGCTTTCCAGACGGTCGAGCATCGTGTTGAACGTGGCGACCAGGACCGCGATCTCCCCCGATCCGGTGACCGCCGGGCGGGAGACGGGGCGCAGCAGGTCGGCCGTGCTCATCGCCCGGGTCAGTCGGCGCAGCGGGGCGAGGGCGACGCGCAGGATGACGGCGTTGACGACGAGCATCATCGTCAACCCGGCGGCCAGGACCAGGGCCTGGCCGGGCAGTACCGGGGTGGAGACCGTCACCGGTCCGAGCAACAGCACGGCGGCCAGCGCGAGCACGACCGCGTTGAGCAGGAAGATCCGCCAGAACAACGACACGACCCCACCCTCCCTGGTGGACGGACGCGACCGCTGCCCCACCTCCCGAAACCCGCCGGCCTTCGCCGGCTTACCGCACCCTCACGACCTGCGCGAAGGTGCACAAGCGATCCAGTTTGTCCGGTTGTCGCGGGCCCTGTCCATCCGTACTGACACCCATATCGCCGCACCCCTGTCAAGTGGCAACATGGCGGGCTTGTGCCGGGCGACCACGCCGTGTGCACCCCCGAACACCCTTCGGGATCCGCCCGTGAACGACCAGAGGAGGACGGCCGTGCCCGCCCCGCGGATGAGCACGACACCCTTGCCCGGCATCGGTGTCCGGTACGACCTCACCACGCGAGAACAGCGTCACCTGTCGGTGATCGCGCACCGCGACGGCACCCGGACGGTGAGCCTGTATCGCGCCGACGACCCGGACGCGTGCGGGCGCTCGCTGCACCTGACGGGCGCGGAGTCCGCGTCGTTGATCGACGCGTTGACGCCCTCGCCGCACAGCCCGAACGTGTTGCACACCACCGATCTGGGCCTGGTGGCGGAGCGGATCCCGCTGTCGGCGCACGCGCACTGGAACGGGCGGGTGCTGGGCGAGACGCGTATGCGCACCGATACCGGGGCGTCGGTGGTGGCGGTCCTGCGCCGGGCGCAGGCGATCCCGTCCCCCGCGCCGGACTTTCGGCTGGCCGGCGGGGACACGCTGATCGTGGTGGGCACGCGCGAGGGCATCGAGGCCGCCGCGGCGATCCTCGGTCGAGAGTGACGCCGGTGCATTCCGCGATCTTCCTGATCGAATTCGGCGCGATCATCCTGGGCCTGGGTCTGCTCGGCCGGGTCGCCGGTCGGCTGCGCTTCTCGCCGATACCGCTGTATCTGCTGGCCGGGCTCGCGTTCGGCGAGGGCGGCCTGCTTCCGCTGGGCACGAGCGAGGAGTTCGTGGCGATCGGCGCCGAGATCGGCGTGATCCTGCTGCTGTTGATGCTCGGTCTGGAGTACACCGCCGGGGAACTGGTCTCCAACCTCAAGACCCAGTACCCGGCGGGCCTGGTCGACTGCGCCCTCAACGCGACCCCGGGGGCGGCGGCCGCGCTGCTCATGGGGTGGGGGCCGGTGGCCGCGGTGGTTTTGGCGGGGGTCACCTGGATCTCGTCGTCCGGGGTGATCGCCAAGGTGTTGGGGGATCTGGGGCGGCTCGGCAATCGCGAGACTCCGGTACTGCTGAGCATCCTGGTCCTGGAGGACCTGGCGATGGCCGTGTACCTGCCGGTGGTCACCGCCCTGTTGGCGGGTGTCGGCCTGGCGGCGGGCAGCGTGACGTTGGCGGTCGCGTTGGGCGCGGCGGGGCTCGTGCTGTTCGTGGCCGTCCGCTACGGGCGGTTGATCTCGCGTTTCGTCTCCAGCGACGACCCCGAGAAGCTGCTGCTGGTGGTGCTGGGCCTGACCCTTTTGGTCGCGGGGCTGGCCCAGCAGCTTCAGGTCTCCGCCGCGGTGGGGGCCTTTTTGGTCGGCATCGCCCTGTCGGGTGAGGCCGCCGAGGGTGCGCACACGCTGCTCAGTCCGCTGCGGGACCTGTTCGCCGCGGTGTTCTTCGTGTTCTTCGGTCTGCACACCGATCCGTCCGGGTTGCCGCCGGTTCTGTTGCCCGCGCTCGCGTTGGCCGCGGTCACCGCGGCGACGAAGATCGCGACCGGCTATTGGGCGGCGAGACGCGCGGGGATCGGCGCCACCGGTCGGTGGCGGGCGGGCGGTGCGCTCGTGGCGCGCGGCGAGTTCTCGATCGTCATCGCCGGGCTCGCCGTCAGTGCCGGCATCGAACCCTCCCTCGGCCCGCTGGCCACCGCGTACGTCCTGATCCTGGTTGTGCTCGGCCCGTTGACCGCTCGCTACACCGAACCGGTCGCCGCGTTCGTGACCGCTCGGGTGCGGCCGTCCTCGCGCACCGCGGACGCGGTCGACGAGGCCCCGGCGGTCGTCGGCGAGTGAGCCGCGGGTCCGGTCCGATCGAACGTCGCCCGCACACGAGTTCCGGGAGTCGCCCGCGTATGGGTTCGGATCGTCCGCCGCCCCCGGCCGGGGCCGCGCAGCCGCGCCGGTTGAGCTGGGACGTGCTCCGGGCGTCGGCGGTGCTTTTGGTGATGCTCTACCACGCGACCTGGCTGGCTCCCCGCTGGCATCCGGAACTGGCGTCGCACGGCGTCGAGTTCGCCTATCCGGTGGGCGCGAGTGTGTTGTTGGTGGTCTCGGGTTACTTCGCGGGCGTGTCCGTGCGTCGCGGAGAGCCGCTGCGGTGGTGGATCGGCCGGCTGTGCCGGATCCTGCCCGCGTTCTGGGTCGCGGTGCCGGTGACGGCGCTGCTGACGGTGGTGTTCTCGCCGGCCGACTGGTGGTCGCCGACCTGGCGTGACGTCGGCGCGAACCTGCTGATGTTGTGGCAGTGGAAGCCGCAGAGCCACCCGTTCGTGGACTCCTCCTACTGGACCCTGCCGATCCAACTCGTGGGTTTCACGGCCGTGCTCGTGGCCGCTCGCCGCCGGCGCGGCGGCGCGGTCCGGTTGCTGCTGTGTGGCCTGGTGGTCGAGGTGGCGCTGTGGCCGGTGCGGGTGTACGCGGCGGCGGAGCCGTTCCGGATGGTGTACGACGGCCTGGGCCTGTACCGCATGCACCTGCTCGTCGCGGGCGTCGCGGTGTATCTGCTCGCGGCCGGGCGCGTGGGCCGGGTCCCCGGCTTCGCCCTGGTCGCCGCGTGCCTGGCGGCGCACGCGTTGCAGACCCTGGAGGTGGGCACGACGATCGGCGTGGCGTTCGGGATCGGCGCGGTGTGTGCCGCCGCTCTGGGGCCCGACTGGGACGTCGTGGTCCCGGCCGTGGTGCGGCCGGGGGTGCGATGGCTCGCCGGGATCGGCTACGGCGTCTATCTGATGCATCAGGCCGCGGGCACCGTGGTGATGCGGCGGCTGCACGATCTCGGGGCCGGGCGGTCGGTGCAGGTGCTCGGCATGCTCGCCACCGGGATCGTGTTGGGGTGGGCGCTCACCGTGTGGGTGGAACGGCCCGCGTATCGGGCGTTGACCCGGCTGCGGGATCGGATGCTCGACCGGCGCTCGCCACGTCCGGCGCGGCGGTAGCGCGCTCGCGGCCGATGGCCGGTTCTGCCCTGTACCACCTCTGGGCGTGGTCGGAGGATCGAGGCGACGGTAGTACCGCGAGGCCGAGCATCCTTGGGGGAATCGTGACCGCGTCCGTACCTGTGTCCATCCGTCCGTTCGGGAATCGTGCGGTGCCCACCGGCCGAACCCTGATGATCCATCCGCCGTACGTGCACGACAACTATCTCGCCCAGGGCACCCCGTTCGTGACGGATCGTCAGCCCTTTCTTCCGGTCGCCCCGCTGTACGCGGCCGAGCTCCTGGAACTGCACGGCTTCGCCGAGACGCGTTTGTTCGACTGCCAGTTGCACGACCTGCGCGACGCGTCCGACGTGGCGGGATACGACTCGTACGGCATCTCCGTGATGGGGGCGCAGAACATCACCCCGGCTTATCACGTGTTCCGTTACCTCGCCGAACGCGTCGACTCCGGGCGGATCCACGTCGGCGGACAGGGCATCGAGAAGCTGTCCGAGGAGGAGTTTCAGCGGGTCTTCCCCGGCGGACACAAGACCGACCGTCAGGCGCTCGCGGGGCTTCCCGGGGCGATGGACGTCGACCTCGAACGCCAGGTGGCGAAGCTGAGCGACGCGGACCTGCGCGTCTACCTCGCGAACGAGATGACGCTGCCCTTCTCGCAGGGATGTCTGTTCGGGTGCAGTTTCTGCGGTGCGCAGATCCAGCGGCGCGAATCGTTCTTCGACGTGCCCACGCACCTGGATCTGCACTGCCGGTTGGCCAAGCGGTTCGGGGTGTCCTCGATCGACCTGTACTGCACGTCGCTCGACTTCTTCCAACAGGCGTTGCCCGGCGGGGACATCGCGCGGTTGACCCGGCTCCTGGAGGGCGTGATCGAGTTGCGCGAGCGGCACGGTCTCGACATCGGGCTGCGCGCGCTGACCCGTGCCGATTCGTACAACGCCGCGATGAAGTCCGAACAGATCCGCGACCTCACCGCCGGCGCGGGCTTCTCCCGGTTCGGGTTCGGGGCGGACGGGGCCGCGTCGGCCGACGTGGTCCGGGCGATGCGCAAGCACGCCGACGGGCTGCGTTCGGAACTGCTGCGCGCGTTCGAGCACATGGAGGCGAACCGGTTCGTTCCGGAGATCTTGTACGTGTTCGGGATCCCCGAGGACACTCGGGACACTCTCGCCGAGACCCGGGAACTGTGTGGTCTGCTCCTGGAGACCTTCCCGAACTCCGAGTACCGGGGTTTTCCGGCCAAGAACGAGATCCCGGGGAACTCCAACTGGAATCGTCGGGGCTGGCAGGGATCCGCCGCCCACACTCGCCTGCTGGACGAGCCCGACCTGTTCCTGAACCTGGGGTTCGAGACGCTCGCGAACGAGATATCGCACCCCGACCCCGACAAGCGCCTGATGGTCAATCGCTTCGCCGTCGACATGAGCCACCTCGCGCACGAACTCGGCCGGGTGGGCAGCTATCTCACCGTCCCGGTCGCCGACGAGGGCGTGGAGATCATGGACGACCCGACGATGTCGCGCTACCGCGAGATCGTCGCGAACTACGCCCCGGATCTGGCCCCGGGACTGCGGCCCGACAATCTGGTCGCGCAGCGCACGGAGCTGAACTCGGCGATCCCGAAGGACACGTGAGGCAGCCGTGAGGCAGCCGTGACCGACCCGCGCGTGAGCGGGAGCCGGCCGGGATCGGTACGGTGATCGGCGCGGCGGGAGTCGGTGTGTGGCGACCGCCGCGCCGCCGCGCCGCAGGGCGCAACGGGACGGGAACACGGGGGTCGGGGTCACATGACGCAGCCATATCCACCATCGCGGGAAGCGTGGCCCGCGGGCGGTCCCGGCGGACCGGAGGCGCCGCTGCCGCTGCCGCCGCGGAAGGCGCTCGTCGTCGTGGTGAGCGTGCTCATCACGGCCGCGTCGGCCGCGGTGATCGTGTTCCTGGTGCTGTGGATGCACAACGTGAGCCAAATCGCCGGGCCGGTGGGCCGCGACGACCTGAAGGAGTTGCCCGGTCCGCGCCACGTGGGGCTGGGCGTCCCGGCGGCACCGGGGACCGGAGGCGGCGCGTGAGCACGCCGGACCACCCGTGGGAGACCGAAGAGGAACGGCGGGCACGGACCGGGCGGGAGGGGGCGCAGCCGCCGCCCTTCATGCCGCCGCCTTTCCTGCCGCCGCAATCGCCGCGACCTGCGAACCCGCAGCCGGGGCAGGCGGGGCGGGCGCACGCCCAGCCGCCGTTCCAGCCGCCCCAAGCACAGCCGCAGCAACCGTCGCACCCGCAGCCCCACCCGCCCGCGCAACCGCAACCACCCCACGCTCGCACACCGTCCTCGCCGCCGCCGCAGCCGCAGCCGCATGCGCAACGGCAGGCCCACGGCCAACCGCCGTTCATGCCGCCCCAAGCACAGCCGCAGCAACCGTCGCACGCTCGGACACCGTCCTCGCCGCCGCAGGCGCAGGCGCAGCAGCCTTCGTACCTGCAACCCCACCCACAGCCGCAGCCGCATTCGCACCCGAACCCGAATCCGCAGCAGGCCACGCCCCGCCCCGTGCCGTTTCCGAACGCGTCGCAGGGCGGGTTCGTGGTCAACCCCAGCCTGCCGCTGTTCGATCCCGCTCCCCAGGCCACGCCCTACCCGTACTCGTCGCCGCCCTACGGCGGACCGAGCGGACCGACCGGCCCCACCGCCCGACCGACGGCCGGGCCCGCCCCGGCCCAACCCACCCCCCACGGGCACGGCTTCGTCTTCGGGCCGCCCCTCGACCCCACTCGGATCCGGACCCCACGGACGCGCCCCATCCTGCTCCGAAGCACCGTCCTGGCCCTCGCGGTGCTCGCGGTCGCCGGGGTCGGGGCCGTGCGGCAGGCGGGAAAGGACACCACCGACTACGACAACACCGGCCGCCGTAACAGGGTCGCCTGGGCGTTGAAGGACGGCCGCGACGGCCCCCCGATCACGCGGACGCCGGTCGCGGACTCGCGCGTACTGGAGGGCACGTGGTTCCGGGGGGACACCGTGGTGCGCTCCGAACTCTCGCGCGTGGTGGCGTACCGCGTCGACACCGGGGCCACGGTATGGGAGTCGCCGCTGCCGGACGGCGCCGCGATGTGCGCCGCCGGTGACGCGACCGACGGTCCGATCGCCGTGGTCGTCTACGGCGTCGGGGGTGCGTGTGACCGGATCGCGGGCGTCGACATCTCCTCGGGAAGGGAGGTGTGGGTCAAGCCGCGCCCCGACAAGGACTCGCTCACCGGCGGCGGCGAACGCCTGGCGGTGTCGCAGGGGGTCGCCGTCACCGCCGACACGGCGTTCCGGATCAAGGACGGTGCCCGGCTCTGGGCCGCGGATCGCGGTTTCGGGGCCGGCTGCCACGTCTCCGCGTTTCGCGGCGGGGCCGCGTTGGTGGCCAACGGGCGCTGTGGCACCACCGATACGGTCTGGGCGGTAAACCCGGCGACCGGAAAACCGGCATGGGCGCACGCCCTGCCCAAGGGCGGCACGATCCTCGGGTCACCGGTGGTCGCCACATCACCGGTGATCGTCGACGAACCGGTCACCACCGGCGTGCCGCGCCTGACCGTGTTGACCGACAAGGGCGAACCCGCCTACACGATCGAGACGGGCAACCCGGTGATCTCGAACGCCCTGGGCCCCACACCGCGCATCCTCGCGGACGAGCGCACGATCTACATCCCCGGCAACAACGGCCAGTCCCTGCACACTTCGGCCAAGCTGTGGGCCAATCAGATCGTCGCGGTCGATCGCGCGACCGGCAACGTCCGCTGGGTGTCGGCGCTCCCGGCGGCCGTCAAGGCGCTCGGCATGAGCGTCGACAGCAAGGCCGCGCCGATCCGGATCGACGAGGACGGCGGTCTGCGGGTGTGGGTGAACGCCGGTATCGGCAAGCCGCCGCGGCTGGTGCGATTCGCTGCGGGCGACGGTCACATCCGGGTCGTCGACGAGTATCCGCTGCGCTTGGGTGCCGCTCTCGCGCTGGACATGCCCAAGCCGTTCGAGCAGGACGGCCGGCTTTTCCTGGTCAAGGAGGACGTCGGCGACCAGGCCCTGGGCTACCGGCTCATCGTCGGCGGGTAGCTTGCGGGTGCCTGTGGGGTCACGGCCGGGACGGTGTCCTCATGCCCCACGGGCCGCTGCGCCAGGTGATCCCGTTCCACCGTCCGAGCCGCCGGATCTCCCAGACGCTCAACGCGGTGATGATCGCCGAACCGCCGATCCCGACCACGGCCTTGAGGTTGTCCGGCACGATGTCGGAGCCCGCGAACAGCATGTTGTCGGTCTTGAGGAACAGGTCGGTGCACGTGAACGTCCAGGCCAGCCACATCGCCATCAGCGCGGGCAGCATCGGGTGGCCGTCCGCCGCCGAGAACAGGTGTTGAGCCACCTGCCAGATGGCCACGATCGCGAATCCGAAGACCCACAGCGCCGTCACCATCGACACCCACGACAGCGCGAGTTGGACCGTGGTCCCGTCGGTGCGCAGCGTGTTGGTGTTGGAGCCCAGTCCCGCTCCCTTGCGAGTCCCCCACGCGAGCGCCGTCCCGAGTACGGGCACCACCATGAACAGCCCGACCGCCCGGACCGGATGGATCAGTTGCCGCAGGGTCGGCCCGCGCATCTCGGGGCGGGCCAGCATCACCATGAGGCAGCCGATCAACAGGATCCCGACGATGCCGTACAGGGGCAGCAGCACCATCCGCCGGACCAGCGCGGACACCAGCTCGCTGAAGATCTGCAGGCCGCGGGGTTTGGTCGACGTGCCGGTCGGGTGGCTGCTCTCCTTGTACAGGGCGCGCAGGAACACGGCCAGCACGATCGTCAGGCCGAGCCACGCGCGGACCCGGTTGAGGTTGCCCATCAGCCGGTCCGGGCGTCCGATGCGGTGCGACGGCCGCAGGATCCGGTGGGCCAGGACGCCCGGGACCACCACCGCCGTCACGATGCCGATCCACCGGCGCTCGATCCGATTGCGCGCGATCAAGGCCGCCTGGTGGGCGGATTGCGCCTGCACGGACGGGTCGGCGGGTGGGTGTGCGTGCGGATGCGGTGGTGTGTACGGATGCGGTTGTGCGTGCAGTTGCTGGCCGGCATGGGCCATCGGTCGGATCCTCCCCGCAGAACGACCGGCTCGGGCCGCACCAAGGTAGCAACGTGGGTCCCCCTGCCGACGGCCGGCGGCGCTAAATCCAGGTGACCGCACCCGGCGCCGGGCCCTAGGTTGGCGTCATGGATGCGACGTTCAAGGGGATCGGTGAGCGGCGCTTCGCGTTCGGCACCCGCCCGCGAAGCGCGCATCCGGCGACGAACCGGGAGCCGTGGAAGGGCCGTTGGCCCGATCGCTCCGGGTCGCCCCGCGGTTGAGCCGCCGTCTCGGTAGGTAGGTCGACGTCCGTCGCCCCGCCCGCCGGCCCGCGGCCGAAGACCGTCGCCGAAGCCGACCCGAAGGCCGTCGGGACTCCCTGAGCCCGGCCTGTCCAGGCCCCTGACGTCGCACGTCGCTTCCCGTCCCCCGCCCGCGGTTCGCGCCGCGTCACGCCGGTGCGGGGTGTCGTGTCGCCGTCGGCCTCGACGTGCCGGGCGTGCCGCCGCGTCCCCGTCGGGGGATCCGGCGGACCCGGCATGCGATGTTCGTCCTGCCCCGACCCGCGCGTACCCGATCGACCTGTCCGGATATCCGTACGGGCGGTTCGCCGTGCGCTCGGCGAGGCGTGCGCTCGGCGAGGTCGCCGGCCGGCTGGGCGTCGCGCCGTGTACCCCCGTACAACGACTCCGGTCGGCGCTCCGAGGCCGACCCGTCGGTCGATCGATCCGTTTCGTCGCCGCGTTCATCCGCCCGCCCGTCATCGAGAACCGAGAGAAGAACGAACCGTTATGGTCACCACCACGCGCAACCTCGCCGATGTCCGCAACATCGGGATCATGGCCCACATCGACGCGGGCAAGACCACCACCACCGAGCGGATCCTGTTCTACACGGGCGTCTCGTACAAGATCGGCGAGGTGCACGACGGCGCCGCCACGATGGACTACATGGCCCAGGAGCGCGAGCGCGGCATCACCATCACCTCGGCCGCGACGACCTGCCACTGGACGCTCGACGGCGTCGATCATCCGATCAACATCATCGACACCCCCGGGCACGTCGACTTCACCGTCGAGGTCGAACGCTGCCTGCGCGTGCTCGACGGCGCGGTGGCGGTGTTCGACGGCGTCGCGGGCGTCGAGCCGCAGTCCGAGACGGTGTGGCGCCAGGCGGACCGCTATCGCGTACCCAGGATCTGCTTCGTCAACAAACTCGACCGCACCGGAGCCGAGTTCCATCGCTGCGTCGAGATGATCGGCGCGCGGCTCGGCGCGGTGGCGCTCGTGCTGCAACTGCCGATCGGCGCCGAGGCCGGCTTCCGGGGCGTCGTCGATCTGGTGCGCATGCGCGCGCTCGTCTGGTCCGCCGAGACCGGGCTCGGCGAGGCGTACGACGAGGTCGACATCCCGGATACGCACGTCGAGGCCGCCGCCGAGTGGCGGGGACGGTTGCTCGAAACCGTCGCCGAACACGACGAGGCGTTCATGGCGGCGTACCTGGAGGGTGTCGAGCCCACCGAGGCGCAGTTGCACGCCGCGATCCGCCGGGTCACCGTCGTTTCCGGCAGCGGCGACGGCACCACGATCACTCCCGTGCTGTGCGGAACGGCGTTCAAGAACAAGGGGGTTCAGCCGTTGCTCGACGCGGTCGTGCGCTACCTGCCGTCACCGCTGGACGTCGACGCGATCGAGGGACACGCGGTCGGCGACCCGACCGCGGTGGTCGGTCGCAGGCCCGCGGAGGACGAGCCGTTCGCGGCGCTCGCGTTCAAGATCGCGAGCGATCCGCACCTGGGCAAGCTGACGTTCGTCCGGCTGTACTCCGGTCGGCTGGGCGCCGGCGACCAGGTGTCGAACCCGATCAAGGGCAGGAAGGAGCGAATCGCCAAGATCTTTCGGATGCACGCCGACCAGCGGGAGGACATCGCGTCCGCCGGTGCGGGCGACATCGTCGCCGTCACGGGTCTGAAGCAGACCACCACGGGCGAGACGCTGTGCGCGCCGGCGCATCCGGTGATCCTGGAGTCGATGGACTTCCCGGCCCCGGTCCTCGAGGTCGCCATCGAACCCAGGTCCAGGGTCGACCGGGAGAAGTTGGGCGTGGCCATCCAACGCCTGGCGGAGGAGGACCCGTCCTTCCTCGTCAAGACCGACGACGAGACCGGTCAGACCATCGTCGCGGGCATGGGCGAACTGCACCTGGATGTACTGGTCGACCGGATGCGCCGGGAGTTCGACGTAGCGGCGGACGTGGGCCGACCGCAGGTGGCGTATCGCGAGACGGTGCTCGCGTCGGTGGAGCGCCACGACTACACGCACCGGAGGCAGAACGGAGGCAAGGGGCAGTTCGCGAAGGTACGGATCGCGCTCGAACCGTTGCCGGGAGGCGGCTACGAGTTCGTCGACAAGGTCGCCGGCGGGCGCGTCCCGAGGGAGTACATCCCGTCCGTGGACGCGGGCTGTCGGTCGGCCCTGGCGTTCGGGGTGCTGGCCGGCTTCCCGCTGACCGGGGTTCGGGTGACGCTGCTCGACGGTGCGTATCACGACGTCGACTCGTCGGAGACGGCCTTCGAGATCGCCGGTTCGATCGCCTTCAAGGAGGCCGCGCGGCTGGCTTCGCCTGCCTTGTTGGAGCCGATGATGGCGGTCGAGGTGATCACCCCGGAGGACTACATGGGTGATGTGATCGGCGATCTCAACGCCCGTCGGGGCCACGTACGGGGCCTCGCGGAGCGTTCGGGAGCCAAGGTGGTCACGGCCTTGGTGCCGTTGGCCGAGATGTTCGGCTATGTGGGCGATCTGCGCAGCAGGACCTCCGGACGGGCCGGCTACTCGATGCAGTTCGACTCGTACGCGCACGTGCCGCGGCACGTCGCGGACGAGATCGTCGGCAGGGCCCGGGGGAAGTAGAGGGAAGGGCTCCCGCCGGCCGGGTGACGGCTCGACCGGCCGCCCCGTCGCGATCGTCGCGGCGGGGCGGCCGCCGGCCGCGCGGGCGG
>NZ_WWJX01001517.1 GCF_009865215.1 Streptomyces sp. SID3343
CCACGCGGTGCGCGCGGCCGGGTCGACCAGGACCGCGTCCATCCGCCGGGTCGTGATCAGCACGCCGCCGTCGGTCGCCTCCGCCGGGGCGTGCCCGGTGGCCTGCACGGCCACGGGGAGGCCGTGCGCGGCGGCGAACTCGACGGCCAGACGGACGTCCTCGGCCGTCGCCGCGCCCACGATCACGTCCGGATGCTGCCGGAACGCGGTTTGGAAGCCGGACCGCTCGGCGTCGTAACCGGTGTCGTGCGGCACGAACACGGAGCCTTGGACGCGCTCGACGAGCGCGGTGATCGCGGCGCCCGGGACCTGGTCCCGGTCGCGGTCGCCCTCGGGGCGAGGAGTGTCGGTGTCGGTCATGGCGTTCTCCATTCACGGGCTTCATCGGAGGCTGTCGGTCGGCCGCTCGATCGGCCTGCCACGCAGGCCGGCCCACCCCGTCGGGGTTGCCGACCGCTGGGCCACAGACGTCAGCCTGCCGCGATAAGTGGACATCCGCCGTCATCTTTTCCCCGACGATCGTGTGCCCACGGCCCGGCGCGCCCCAGTGCGCCCCGCGCTCTGGCAGCCCTGCCCGGTCCTACCGGCCCGTGATCGTTCGTGATACCCATCCCCTCATGGACGCCCACCTCCGCGATCTCCGCTACTTCGTCGCCACGGCGGAGGAACTCAACTTCACCCGCGCGGCCGAGCGCCTGTTCGTCTCGCAGCCCGCGCTCAGCAAGCAGATCAGGCAGCTCGAACAGCAGTCCCGTGCCCGCCTGTTCGAGCGGGACCGCACCGTACGGCTGACCCCCGCCGGGGAGGCCCTGCTGCCGCTCGCGCGCGAACTGCTCAAGACGTGGGACGCCGCGCAGCGCGCGATGGCGGACGCGGCCGCGAGCGCCGCCGTGCTGACCCTGGGCGTGTCGACGAGTGTCGGGCGTGGGCTGCTGCCCGCGCTGCGCGAGCGACTCGCCCAGCGGCGGCCCGACTGCCGGATCCGGATTCGGCAGGTCGACTGGGAGGACGCCACCGCCGGACTCGCCGGCGGCGACGTCGACGCGGCGCTGCTGTGGCTGCCGTTTCCCGGCCAGGAGTCGTACGGACTGCGGTGCGTCGCGCAGGAGGAGCGCTGGGTCGCGATGCCGGCCACCCACCCGTTGGCCGCCCGCGACAGCGTGGCCTTCGCGGACCTGCTCGACGAGCCGTTCCTGGCGTTGCCGCCCACGGCCGGGGCACTGCGCGACTTCTG
Organism: Streptomyces sp. SID3343; assembly: GCF_009865215.1. Classification (GTDB taxonomy): domain Bacteria; phylum Actinomycetota; class Actinomycetes; order Streptomycetales; family Streptomycetaceae; genus Embleya. The sequence goes on from NZ_WWJX01001517.1 coordinate 1,235, forward strand.
GCTCGCGCACGACCAGCGCGCGGGACACCCGATTCGGATCGGGGCCGTCGTCCACAACGCCGACGAGACGTTCGAGGCGATCGAGGAGGGCAGCGGCATCGTGCTGCTCTCGGCGGGCAACGCCGCGATCTACTCCCGCCCCGGGGTCGTCGCCCTGCCGGTGACCGGCCTGACGCCCAGCCGGCTCGCGTTGGTGTGGCGCGTCGACGACCGACGGCCGGTCGTCCAAGACCTGGTCGCGTGCTGCCCGGAGGTGGACGCGGCCACCTCGACGTGAGCGCGTGCCGACCCGGCCGCGCGTCGGCGGGCCACGGGGCAAGCGCTCACCCACGCGCCGATCAGCGCAAGTCGCCCGCGTGTTCCTCGGCCCACCGCCGGAACGTGCGCGGTTCGCGGCCGGTGATCGTGCGTACGGTCGGTAGCACGCGCGACTCGTCGAGGGTGCCTTCGGCGTAGAAGCCGTAGAACGCGTCCACATACTCCTTCGGGGTGCCCGAGGCGAGCAGTTCCGCCCTCGCCTCGTCGTTCGACAGTCCCTCGAAACGCAGCTTCTCGCGGCCGAGGACGTCGGCCAGGATCCGGACCTGATCGGCGGGCACGAGTGGTTCGGGGCCGCTGAGCGGATACACGCGACCCGCGTGCCCCGATTCGAGCAGGGCCCGCGCGGCCACCGAGGCGATGTCGTACGGGTCGATCGCCGCGATGGCGACGTCGGGCCACGCGCCGCGCACCACGTCCCCGGCCCGCAGTTGCGGCAACCAGCGCAGCGCGTTGGCCATGAACCCGGTCGGCCGCAAGATCGTCCACGCCACGCCGGACTGCCTGACCGCCTCCTCGGACGCGACCATGTACCGCGTGACGGCGTTGCCCTGGTCGCCCGCCTCGACCGAACCTCCCGACAGCAGCACCACGCGCTCGACGCCGGCTCGGCGAATCCGCGCGAGGACGCCGGGCATGTCGCGGTAGCCGGGCAGCAGGAACACCCCGTGCACCCCCTCCAGGGCGGCCACCAGGCTCTCGGGGCTGTCGAGGTCGCCGATCACCGCCTCGACCTGCGCCGGCATCGGACGAAGGGTGTCGCGGACCAGGGCCCGCACGGGCTCGCCGGCCGCGACGAGCGCGCGAACCACTTCCGAACCGACGTTTCCGGTGGAACCGGTAACCAGGATCATCGGGGCTTCCCCTCGTGAGCGTCGCCCGCAGGCGAACGCCGAACGGGCCCGGGCCAAGCGTGCCCGCGGGCTCGGGCCGAGGTCCAAGACCTGTCGCGATAACCACGGGTTATGGCCCGCCGTAGCCCCCCGTCCGCGTCGAAGGCCCGCTTCCTCACAGCGGCTCGACGCCGACCTTGAGCGAGTCGTAGCGCTGCCGACCGGCAGGACGCACCGGCCCGAAACCTGCTGTTCCTAAAGTGATGCAACGTCAGCTACCCAGCCCTCCCGGACAGGCAGGTCCCCGTGACGACGACCACGACGACGTCCACGACCGCGCTCGACGCGGCACCCGCACCCGCATCCGTGCCCGGCCCACTCGACGACTGGCGGCCCGAGGACGACGCGTTCTGGGCGCGGGACGGTGCGCGCATCGCCCGCCGCAACCTGGTCTTCTCGGTGCTCTCCGAGCACATCGGCTTCTCGGTCTGGAGCCTGTGGTCGGTCATCGTGTTGTTCCTGGGGCCGGCCTACGGATTCGACCCCGCGCAGAAGTTCACCCTCACCGCCGTACCCACGCTCGTCGGCGCGGCGATCCGCATCCCCTACACGTTCGCCGTCGCGCGCTTCGGCGGCCGCACCTGGACCGTGGTGAGCGCGCTGTTGCTCCTGGTGCCGACCACGCTGATCGCGATCGTGCTGGAACCGGGGGTCTCCTACGACACGCTGTTGCTCGTCGCGGCGGTCGCCGGCGTGGGCGGGGGCAACTTCGCGTCCTCGATGGCGAACATCAACGCGTTCTATCCGCAACGGCTCAAGGGCTGGGCGTTGGGCATCAACGCGGGCGGCGGCAATCTGGGCGTACCGGCGGTGCAACTGGTCGGGCTCGCCGTGCTGGCGACCGCCGGGGCGCGGCATCCGCGGCTGCTCCTGGCCGTGTACATCCCGCTGATCGTGCTCGCGGCGCTGCTGGCGGCGCGCTACATGGACAACCTGCCGGCTCTGCGCAACGACCGGGGTGCGATGCGGGAGGCGGCTCGGGAGCCGCACACGTGGGTGATGTCGCTGCTGTACATCGGCACGTTCGGGTCGTTCATCGGCTTCGGGTTCGCGTTCGGTCAGGTGCTCCAGGTGCAGTTCCACGCGGAGTTCACGACTCCGGTCAAGGCCGCCTATCTGACCTTCCTGGGCCCGCTCCTCGGTTCGCTGGTCCGTCCGCTCGGGGGCCTGGCGGCCGACCGGTGGGGCGGCGCGCGGGTCACGTTCTGGAACTTCGTCGCGATGGCGGCGGCCGCGGCCCTGGTGTACGCGGCCTCGCGCGCCGAGTCGTTGGCCATGTTCCTGACCGGCTTCGTGCTGCTCTTCGTCTTCAGCGGTATCGGGAACGGCTCCGCGTACAAGATGATCCCGGCCATCTTCGCCGCCAAGCTCGGCCCGGGCGCGGCGGCTCGGCGCCTGTCCGGCGCGCTGATGGGTATCGCGGGCGCGGTCGGCGCGCTCGGCGGCGTGCTGGTCAACATCGCCTTTCGCGAATCCTTTTTGTCCTCGGGCCGTGGCGACGCCGCATATCTGGCCTTTCTCGCTTTCTACGCCCTGTGCCTGGTGGTTACGTGGGCGGTATACCTTCGCCCGTCGACGAAGCGGTTGGCCGGCGTGTGACGCGGCCGATGCCCGGCGCCGACCGGATGGCCGCACGGGGTCCGGTCGGCCCGGGGCCGGGGCGGCCGATATCCGGAGGTGATTTTCGGCGAGTCGATTTCCGGCGCGGTGATTTCCGGCGAACCGAGAAGGCACCGACGGGAATTGACGTCTCGCGGCTCGAATCGTTCGACGTACTCGCCTGCTGCACTTCGGTGAACCGAATTCGACAACGAGGTCACCGCAATCGGCGAACGGCCACTCCGACGAACTGGGAGCGATGTACGTATCCGTAGTCTCGGGAATCCCAGCTCGTGGTCGGATTGTCACCGAGGACCACCAAAGCGCCTGCCGGTACGACCGTTTCCGGGACGTCACGAAGGGCGGGAACTCGATCTCTCGGTATCGGGTCGCCCGCGGCGGCCAGTACGCGTTTGACCAGAAGTCGGCCGCCCGGCGAGGGGTCCAGGTCGGGTCGATACGGCAATGCGGCCAATTGAGCATCCGTCAGGTCCGCCGCTTCGGGTGGGACACGGTCGAGGGTCGGTGGATCCGGTACACGCACCACCACGATTCGGCCGGCCCGGGCTCGGGTTCGCGCCTGCGGGCCGCGCAACACGAGCAGGCGGTCGCCCGAACGCAGGGTGGGTTCCATGCTCGGGCCGCTGACCGTGGCGATCAGGTAGCGCCGCAAGAGCCGACCCGCCGCAAGGCCGCCGACGGCCACCACGGCTCCGCCGATCGCCAGTGCCCGGATCCGACGGGTCGTCATGTCGCCCCCTGGTAGCCGGCGGCCTGGAGTCGGAACAGGCCGGCATAGTGTCCGTTCTCGGCGAGCAGCGTTTCGTGCGGGCCGTGTTCGACGATCCGACCGCCGTCGAGCACGACGATGACATCGGCGTCGCGGACCGCGCCGAGGCGGTGCGAGATGAGCAGGCTCGTGCGTCCCCGGCGGTACTCGCGCAGCCGAGTGTGCACCTCGTGTTCGGCCTGCGGGTCCAGGCCGGAGCTGGGCTCGTCGAGGATCATCAGCTCGCGGTCGTCACGCACCAACGCCCGCGCCAGGGCCAGACGTTGCCACTGGCCACCGGACAGGACGACGCCGGTGTCCGGGTTCTCCTTGTCCGCCTCGTCGAAGAACATCCTGGTCAACAGGGTGTCGTAGCCGCGCGGCAGGCCGGCCAGCTTGTCGTGGATGCCCGCACGGGTGGCGGCGGCCTCGATCCTGGCCGGTTCGTCGAGGCTGCGCGGGTCGCCGAGGGCGATGTTCTCGGCGGCGGTCATGTCGTAGTGCATGTGGTCCTGGAACACCGCGCTGATCCGTGACCGCAGGTCGTCGGGCGGGAGGTCGCGGATGTCGACGCCGTCCCACAGGATGCGGCCCCTGGTCGGGTCGTACATCCGGCAGACGAGCTTGACCAGGGTGCTCTTGCCGGCGCCGTTGAGGCCCACGAGCGCGACCGAACGGCCGTGCGGGATGGTCAGGTCGACGCCGCGCAACACCCACGGATGGTCGTCGCTGTAGCGAAACCACACGTCGCGCAACTCGATGCCCACGCGCGGCCCTGCCGGGTCGGTCGCCGCCGGCGCGGCCGTCGCCGACGGTAGATCGGCCTCGGCCCGGATCACCGCGACGTAGTGCGTCAGGCTCAACAGCCCGCCGTGTGTCGAGGCGATCGAGGCGACCAACGTGTCCAGCGCGGCCTGGACGCCGGTGACCGCGGCGACGAACATCGCGACGTCGCCGACCCCGAGTTCGCCGCGGCGCGCCGCGGTGGCCGCCCACCACAGGCCGATTCCGGCCACTGCGGCGCTCAGCGCGGTCAGCACGCCCTGGGTCGCCAACTCGCGCAGATCCATGCGCCGTTGGGCCTCGTTGGAGCGGCGCCGCTCGACCAGCATGCGCGCCCGCAGGAACGGCCCGATCCCGAACAGGCGAATCTCGGTGGCGGCCTGAACGCCCGTCAGCAACCGGCCGTAGAAGAACTCGCGGCGGTGGACCTGCTCGATGTCCCATTGCATCGCGGCCCGGCGTCCGGACAGGAGCAACTCGGCGACCAGCACGGGAACGGCCGCGAGCAGCACGAGCACGGTCATCGCGGGGCTGAGGATCAGCAGTGAGCCCACGAAGCCCACCAGGGTCAGCGTGCCCTGGAGAGCGCCGCCGGCGCCGTCGACCAGGACGCCGACACCGCCGACGCCCTCCTGTGCGAGCCGCAACCGGTCCAAATACGCCGGATCTTCGAACCGGCGTATTCCCACCTGTCGTTCGGCCGCCGCGAACAGCCGATCGGTACCGACGACGCCCGTGGCCCGACCGACCTGCGCGTGCAGGAAGCGGGCGAGGCCGGGCAGTGCGGCCGCGACCAGACCGGTGCAGCCGAGCGCGATCGCCGGCCCGGCGACCGCGCCTTCGTCGGCGGCCAACCGGTCGATGACCACCTTGGTCAGCCACGCGAGCGCGACGGGCACGACGGCGGCGGCCAGCGTCACCACGAGGGACGCGACCGACGGAACGGGCGCCGCCCGGAAGGTCAGTGAGGCCGCCTCCCGTGCGGCCGAGAGCAGTTCGCGCGAGCGGATCCGCCGGCTCACGCGTGCGCTTCGCTGGGCAGATCTCCCATGCGGCTACCTGCGGCCACGACCCGGAGGTCCCTGCCGAGCAGGTAGACGGCCGGTGTCCACGTGTTGCGAAAGGCCGCCTGGACCTCACCGTCGTAGTCCTCCACGACCACGCGCGCCACGGGGGTGAGCTCGGCGAGCAACTCGGCGTCGTCGCCGGCCACGACCGCGAACACCCGGTCACGGCCCAGCTCCCGGGCCCGCTCGACGAAGCGCGGCGCGAGCGTGTGGCACGGAGCGCAGCCCGCCGAGAAGAACCCGACCAGGCCGCTCACGTCGGCTTCCGAGACCTGTTCGCCCGCGGTCGTGGTGGCGGTGAACGCGTCGGGTCGAGCACCGGGGGTCAGGTCGAGGGCCGGCCCCGAGCCGTGCGACTGCGGGGCGGGCCGCGGAGGTTGGTCGCGCAGGCGCCGAATGGCCCCGATCGTGAGCAGCAGATTCAGTATCGACAGCAGACCCAGGAGCACGACGGCGGCGACGAGGTAGGGCATCACGCATTCCTTGCGAAAAGGTCGACGAGGTCGTCGAAAGAGACGATCAGAACAGCGCCGACCAGTCCGGCGACGGCGGCGACGGCGCTCCCGGCGATCGGCGGAAGGCCGTCCCCGGAAGTCGCGGCGACAGACGTGACCAGGCCGAGGGCGGCGACGGCCGACAGCACGCCGTTGCGTACCAGTTGGCGCGGCCCCAGCGGCGCCTGTGACGCGCCGAAGCAGCGGCACGGGGCGCGGCGTCCACGTCGCAGCGCGGTCGAGATCGCCCACGTGAACGCGACGAGCAGCGCGAGGGCGACGGCGAATCCGTACACGCGCAGCGCCGGCACCGCGACGGTCACGGGTACCAGGACCTCAAGGCCGAGCACCGCGGCGGCGACCGGCCGAACCAGTGCGGACCGCATCGGGACGAGCTCCGGTACGGAGTCGACGAAGCCGCGAAGATCGCGCAGCTTGGTGCCGGCCGAGACGGCGAATACCAGGCCGATCAGACAGGCACAACCCAGTTGTACATAGTCCATGACGAAACCCCCGTTCGCACGGAAACGGCGAGCGGCAACGGTGGTCGCCGCCCGCCGTCGAAGTAGGCGGGATCGTTCGACACTTTCCGGTTCCGCACGGTTGGGCGATTTCACCGGATCGATATCGGTGAGGATATGCCCTGCCGGAATGTCGGAGAAAGTAGTCGTTGCGATCCGCGGAGCCGGCGGCCTTGTGGGCCGATTGCCGGACATCGACGGCATATATACGGGCCGCGCAAATATTGCGCGAGGGAATTCTTGACCGGTCCGGCAGTGGGCGGCGCTCGGGGGCGCCGCCCACTGCCGGTCAGAAGCCGGGTGTCAGCACTTGCCGACCTTGACCGTCTGGCAGCCTTCGTCCAAACAGCATGCCCTCAGGTAGCGCACGTGGTTCTTGCAAAAGTAGACGTTGCTGCACCCTGCTTCCACGGTGGCCTTGTGGGCTACGCGTGCAAACAGTCGATCGGCGAGACGCAACATGACGTCCCCTCTCCCGGCCGGTGGGCCGTATCGATTGGTGATCAGGATTATTGCCAGCTCTCGAAATTGAAAGCAAGAGTTCGATCGGCGGCAATTCGGAATGATCAAGAAAAAAGTCGTGGTTATTTCGAGCGCTGCGCGGGGAAGGGCGCGAGGGCTGTGCGGTGAGGGCGAGCAACGGTGGGAGGCGGGTGGGAGTCGCCCACCATCCGCCCGGGGGACGCTGACGGCTTGCCGGGTGAACGCCGCCCACGCATCGGTCCGCTCAGGCACGCATGACCCCCGGCACGCCGCCTGCATGCGCGGAGTTCGAAACAGTGGCGGAGACGGAGTCGACAGTCGCGGGCGCGTATCGTTCCCCGGTCTGCCGGACGAGAAGGTGTGGGACTCCGGTGTGGAGAACAGGACGCCGTCGGCCCGGCGGATCCACCGGACTCATGGCCCGGACGACAAGGACTCGGGTGGAAATGTGGTTCCTGTTGTCACCCACCGTCCTGGTGATCCGCCCGCACCTGTGACGACGCAGGACTCGTCCGGGGCCGGTCTTCGTGGCCGGCAACTGCGTTCCTCGGGGCAGGGATTCGGGGAATCCAGCCTGCTTGTTGGTGGGGTGTGGCAGCATCCGGTGTGGTGACCACCGAACCTGCCGAGGAGAAGTCGGCGCGTGCACTTGTTCGCCGCTACGGATGGCCCTTGCTGATCTGGGCGTTGGCCATCGGGGCGGCGGTGGTCGGTACCCGATTGTTGGACGGATCGGATGCCGCCGACGGGGCCGTGGACGTCGGGCCCGCCGAGTCGGTGCAGACGGTCGGGAGCGGTGGCGCCGATCGGTCGAGCGTCGATTCGGCGATCGAGTCCGATCGGCCCCAGGGCTGTCCGCAGCGCCTGAGCGGCGACCACCCGACTCGGGACATCGCCCGGGGCCGCAGCGTGCTTCTCGTGCCGCTGCGCGCGGAGACGGCGATCCTGTGCGACTACGAAGGCCCGGCGAAGGGCACGCTCGACATGACGGCGACCCGATCGCTGCCCGACGTGCCGGGCCTGGTCCGCGACCTCAACCGGTTGTCGAGGGCCGGTGACAACGACCGCGCGTGCGTGGGCAGTTCCGACGTCCGGTCGCTTCGGGTAGTGCTCTTCACCCGGGCCAACGGCTCCGTCCAGGGTCTCGTGATCGAGTGTGGGCGCGCCGACAACGGCCGACGCGTCGCCGTCCTCGACGAGGCCACGATCCGCCGGTTGAACGCCGCGTGAACGACGACGAAGCGCCCGGGACCGACCACCCGACCCGCCTCGGCGCCCGGTACCGCCGACCGATCGTGTGGTGGGTGATCGTCGTCCTCGCCGGCCTGCTCGCCACCTACTCGGTGGGCGCGTTCGACCACGACACCGACGTGGACGGCTGCCCGAGCCGGCTCGACGGCAGGCAACCGACCCTGGACTTCCCGCGCGGGAGCGCATCGCGGTTGGCACCCGCACACGCCCACGAGCTCGTGCTGTGCCGCTACACCGCGGTGGTGGGCAGGTCGGCCGGAAGCGACGAACCGCCGTTCACGTTCGCCGCGAGTCACCGGCTGCGCGACGTCGAGGGCTATCTCGAGGACCTCGACGCCGCCGAGCGACTCACCGGCGCCTACGGGTGTGGGTCCATGGGCGGCCTCCGCCACACGGATCTGCTGCTGTTCACCGGTCGATTCGGGTGGCGTAGCGGCGTCCTGATCGACCGGGACTGCGGCGTCGCGACGAACGGCCGCCGCGGCGCCGTGGTTTCCGACGCTTTGACGGCCCGACTCGTCGCGGGCCGGTGAGGGCCGGCGACGGCCTCAGGCCGCGGTCGGCCGCGCCACCGGGAGGGGCTTCCCCTCAAGGGCCGTCGGCAGGTCGCGGACGTGGCGGACCGGGGAGAAGTACAGGATCAGGCCGGCCGACGCGATCGTGGCCGCCATGACCCACATCGTCGGGCGGACGCCGATCGTGGAGCCGAGAGCGCCGGCCAGGACCGCGCCGATCGGGATCGTGCCGTAGTTGACGAACTGCATGCTCGCGCTGACTCGGCCGAGCAACTGCGGTGGGCAGTAGCGCTGTTGGAAGCCGGACCGGATCACGTTGGCCGCCACCACACCGGCCGCCGTGACGAACTTGCCCACCACGAACAGCGCGAGGGCCGGCCCGTCCTGGGCGATCGGGACGACCAGGATGGACAGTGGCAGGCCCAGTTCGAGCACCAGGACCGCGCGCGAGGTGCCCAGCCGCGTCGCCAACCCAGGGGCGACGAAGGCACCCAGCACCCCGCCGAGCGCGGCCGCCGCGAGCAACACGCCGACCACACCGGCGCTTACCCCCAACGTCCTTACCAGGAAAACGACTTGGATCGACTGAAGGCCGATCAGACCGAGGTTGGACAGGCCGCCGTTCATCGCGAACGTGCGCAGCCAACGGTCGCCCGCGACCAGGCGCAGCCCCTCGCCGACCTCGCGCACGAGCGAGCGATCGGGGTCGCGGTCGGTCGTCTGGGCCGGTTCACGGTGGCGGATGCCGAGCAGGCACACAAGCGAGGCCAGGAACGTGCCGGCGTTGACGAACATGCCGTTGACCGCCCCTGCGGCCTGCGATATCAGGCCGCCCGCGCCGCTGCCGGCGATCTGCGCGGCGGACGCGCTGCCGTGCAGCTTGCTGTTGCCCTCGCTCTGGTCGGCCGGGGTCAAAATGGTGGGCAGATAGGCGGTGTAGGCGGTTTGGAAGAACACCGCCGCCACGCCGCTCGCTAGCGTGATCGCGAGCAGCAGAGCGACGCTCAGCACGCCCGTCCACGACGCGAGCGGTACCGCCACGAACAGCGCGCACGACACGGCGGCCGACGCGAGCATGATCGGGCGCCGCGCCGTTCGGTCCACCCAGACACCCGCGGGCAGTCCTATCAGCAGCCACGGCAACCAGGCCGCGGCGCCGAGCAGGGCCACCTCGAACGTGTTCGCGTGCAGCGTCGACACCGCGATCAGCGGCATCGCGACGCTGGTGACCGAGGCGCCGAACTTCCCGGAGGTCTCCCCGAGCCACAGGAGCCGAAAGTCACGGTGCCGCCGAAGCAGGCCGCTCATCCCGAAGCTCCCGGCGTCCGGTCCGACGGCTCGTCCGGCTTCCCATCCGAGGTCCCGTCCGGCTTCCCATCCGGCTTTCCGTCCGAGGTCCCGTCCGACGTCCCGGGAGGGGCCTCGTCGGTGGTGTCCTCGTCCGTGCGCTCGGCCCGATCGCCCGTCGCGGCCTCGGCCGGGTGCGCGGGGGATCGGCGCGGGAACGCCTGGTACTGGAGCACGATCGACTCCGCGCCCGTCTCCCTGGGCAGGGCGAGGTAGCGCTCCACGAGTTCGGTGATCTCGGCGTTGAGCGCGACGAGCTGATCGGCCGTCAACCGCAGCCCGGACCAGTCGTTGAGGGTTCGCGCGTGCATCCACTCCGGACCCAGCTCGTCGGCGTCGCGGTACGAGGTCTCCACGCGGGCGAACTGCTGCCGGACGAACTCGTCCATCCACACCGAAACGGCGCCGTGCGCCTCGGGGTCGTCGCGGAGTTCGGCGGTGTTGAGCACCAGCTTCTCGGCGGACCTGCGCCACCAACGCTCGCGTTTGGTGCCACGCCCGACCTCCTCCTCGATGAAGCCGTGCTCCGCGAGGTGACGCAGGTGCCAGCTGACCGTGCCGGTGCTCTCGCCCAGCCGCGCCGCGAGGCCGGTCGAGGTCGCGGGGCCGTCGAACCGAAGGAGTTCGATGATGCGCATGCGCAGCGGGTGCGCGATGCCGCGCAGGCTGCGGGCGTCGAGGCGCCGGGAAGAATCCGTCATGTGCAGAGACTACATTGCAGAGAAGTCTCTGCAAGGTAGTCTCTGCAAAGAATCCTCTGCAAAGGATTCTCGCAGGGGAATCTTTCAAAGGAGTCTCCGCGCATAGCCCTTCCGAGCGCCGACGGATCACTCGGGCCAAGGGGCGAGCCCCAGCGCGGCCGGCCCGCTCGCCTCGCAGCACGGCGTACCCGTGGGCAGCCCCGGCGCGCTCGGTGCTGCTCCCGTCGCCATCGGCGCGGTCGCCGGGGGCGGCATCGGCGCCGGGCTCGGCCCACGATGCGACCGGCTCGCGTCGTGGGTGAAGTGCAGTACGGCCGTCACCACCAGGCCGATCGCGATCACGGACACCCCCACGAGCGCCTGCACGGTCTCGCGCTGCGGGGATCGTCGGTTCTCGGACATACCGCCACGTTAGGCGTCTCGACGCCCCACCAGCAGTGGTCGCCCACGACTTTCGACGGAGGTGTCGCGATACGCGTCGTTGCTAGCGTGTCGGGAATGCGAGCGACCCCCTCGGCCTGGGCCGGTGACCTGGCCTTGTGGGCCCTGACAGCGATCGGCATGTTGACGATCAACTCGCCGCTGCCGCTGCCCTTGGGGTCGGCCCTGACGCTCGCGATCGGGCTTCCCGCCACGGCCGTGCTCGGCCGGTTGTACCCGCTCGGCGCCCTCGCGCTCGCGGTCCTGCTCGCGCAGGGTGATCCCCGGTTCTACGCGGCCGTCGCCCTCGCGGGGTTTCTGGTCGGCCGGCGCGAGGCCGACGGCCCCGGGCCGCTCGGCTGGGTCGGCGCGCTGGTCGTGCCGGCCATCGTCGGCACCTGGTACGCGGATCCGCTTCCCGGTGAACTCGTGGTCGTACCGGCCCAGTTGATCGCGCTCGCCGTGTTGCCCTGGCTCGTCGGCGGCTACCGGAGGCAGTGGGTGTCTCTGCACGAACGCGGGTGGGCCCGGGCCGCGCGGCTGGAACGCGAGCAGGACCTGATCGCGGAGCAGGCCCGGCTGCGCGAACGGGCCCGGATCGCACAGGACATGCACGACTCCCTGGGCCACGACCTGAGCCTGCTCGCGCTACGCGCCGCCGCGCTCGAACTCGACGCGACCCTCGGCCCGGTCCAGCGCGCCCGGGCCGGCGAGCTACGGGCGGGGGCAGGCACCGCGACCGAGCGACTGCACGAGATCGTCGGCGTGCTGCGCGAGGCCGGCGAGCCCGCGCCGGTCGACCCGGCCCACGAGGGCGTCGAGGCGCTCGTGGAGCGCAGCCGGGCCTCCGGCATGGTGATCGTCTACACGGCGGAGCCGGCCGTACCGAAGCCGACGCCTCCGCCGATGGTCGATCTCGCGGTGCATCGCGTCGTCCGCGAGTCGTTGACGAACGCGGCCAAGCACGCGCCGGGTGCCGTGGTCCGGGTCGCTGTCACCCACGTGGGCGACCTCACCACCGTCGAGGTCGGCAACGACGCGCCGGTACGTCCCACCGCGCCCGAGAACGGGAACGACTCCGGCGCATCGCCCCCCGGCAGCGGCGTAGGGCTGATCGGCATGCGTGAACGGGCCCGCGTCCTGGGCGGCACCCTCGAAGCCGCCCCGGAACGCGGCGGCTTCCGCGTCGTCGCGCGCCTGCCGCACCACGCCGGCCCCGCGTGCCCGGTCCCCGCGCCGAGCCACCTCGAACAGGGCCGCCGGCTGCGCATCGGCTTTGCCAAGGCTCTCGCCTGGACCTGCGGCGCGGTGATCGTGGCCGCGTCGGCGTACGCGTTCACCACGCAGGGTGCGGCGGTGTCCCCGGACGACTACCGCCGGATGCGGATCGGCCAGGAGCGTGCCGAACTGCCCCTGCCCGACGACCAGCACGACCGACGGCCCGAGCGAGAACCCCCGATCCCCGCCGGCGCGACGTGCGAGTACTACACGAACGGCGACATCTTCCCGACCCGTGTGTTCCGGCTGTGCTTCACCCGAGGCGTCCTGACGACCAAGGACGTCGTACCCCTGGAAAGCCGCGGCGACGAAAGCCGACCGACGACCGAACCCGTGCCCGTGCCCGTGCCCGAAAGCGAACGCGTGCCCGCTCCCGGCCTTCCCCCCGCCCTCGCCTCCGCCCCCACCCTCGATCAGCACTCGGGAGAATCCCCTTGAACACCCCGGCACCCGCCCCGACCCCCACC
>NZ_WWJX01001518.1 GCF_009865215.1 Streptomyces sp. SID3343
CGGTGCCCGGTGCCCGGTGCCCGGTGCCCGGTACCCGGTACCCGGTACCGGTACCGGTACCGCACCCGATGGTCGTCGGTGCCAGGCAAGCCGTTGCGGAAAGCTGGACAGGACCTTGCCTCCGACGTTGTCCGTCTCGCGTCGGCCAGTTGTTCGCGGGCCGGACGGCTGGCTCTGTGTGGAAGCGAGGCCCCTAGGGGATGGGAGCGGTTGCGGCGAGTGTGAGTGCGAGTGCGAGTGTGAGTTCTTTGGGGGCCAGGCAGGGCGTCGCCCTGGCGGAGGGCTCCCGAGATTGCCCTCGATCGGGTGGGCGAGGATGACCCCACACCGTCCCGAGACACACCGCGCATCGGCCCCGGACGTTTTGCCGTGTTTCCCCGCGCGGTCACACCGGGCCCGCGGGGTGGCGTGCCCGCCGCGCGGCCGGATACACGCGGGTCGAGTCGCCTCTTCGAACGGGGCGGATCGCGCCACCCCAGGAGAGAGAACCGTGACCCATGGCACAGCCAGGCACGGGACAGCGTTGAGCTGCACCTGAAAGGCCGCCGAATCACCCGGTACCTCGACGTGCGCGAAACCGCGGAACGGGCTCGCGAGGAGGGTGGGTTCGTCTGGATGCGGGTGGGCGCCGGCGAGTCGTTCGGTACCGAACTCGTGCGGGTGGCCGATGTGTTCCATTTGCACGAGGCGACCCTGCGCGACCTCGGCCGCAGTGCGCACCGGCCGGGGCTGCGCCGCGTGCGTGACGTCGTGCACCTGCGCCTGCTCCTACGTACCTGCGCCGTCGACGGGGAGGGTGCCGGTACGCGGATCCCGGACACCGGGTCGGTGCCGCTCGTCGTGGGGGCGCATTTCGCGTTGACCGTGCGGTTCGGCTCGACGACGGTCCCGGAGCGGTCGGCGCGGGTGGTGGCCGAGCATGAGGACCGGATGCGGCAGGGCTCGGACAGCCTCGTGCAATCTTCTGACCGATCCGGTGGTCGACGACTGCCTGGAGGCCGCGGGAAGTTCGGCCGACACGATGGAGGACATGGACGACCTCGACCGCGATGCGGAGCCTGTGGCGCACGGCGACCGCGACGGCGACGTGTTCGCCGACGACGTCGGCACCTTCGAGTCGGGTCGTCGCCGGCGTTCGTGGCGACGCGAGCGCGAGCGTGGGATGCGGGCGGTCCACCGCATGCGCAGGCAGTGTTTCCGGCTCGGCCGGGCCGCAGCTCCCGCTGCGTTGTCGTTCGGAGCCGCGCGGGCGCAGGACTTTCCGATGACGTCGGGGAACCGTCGACTGCACTTGCCGGAGGCCGCGACGCTGCCCGAACACGTCGTGGACGAATGCGAGCGGATGGGCGAGGTGTTGCACAGCGTGCACGAGGCGCGCCCCGCCGAACTTGAGGTCGATCAGAACAACGATGTCCGAAGGATCAGCGCGGTCGCGGCGCTGATCGCGATCCCGACGATGGTGGTGGGCAACTACGGCATGAACTTCGAGCACATGCCGGAACCGGGCTGGGCCTGGGGTTGTCCACGGGTGGTGGGCGGCACTGCGGCACTGGGTGTCGTGCTCTATACCCGCTTCAGGCGCTCCGGTTGGTTGTGAACACCGTGACGGGACCCGCAGCACGCAGCGCAGCTCGAACTCGCCCCCGACCCCCCGACCCCCCGACCCCGCCGAACGGCGTCCGATGCCGGGCCGGGTGCGGTGTGCCACCGCGGTCCGCGCGGCTTGGAGCGTCGACCGCGTGGCGGTGACACGTGGTGTGGCAAGTCCCGTTCGGCGTGGGGCACTATGCAGCAATACCTGTACCCGCGTGACTAGGACGGGTCGTCCGTAAGGGTTGCCAGGAGTTCGCGGGCCGGGCGCAGCGCGCGGTCCTGGTCGTCGACGAGTGCGAGCAGATGGGGGAGCAGTTCCATGACGCGCATCAGGCAACCGGCCCGCACGTGCTCTCCGGCGTTGCGCAGGGTCTGTTCCACGGAACTCTGCGTCCAGGTCGTGCGGGCCAGGGTTTGCGCCCAGTGGTACTCGTCACGGCAGGGGAGCCACACGCCGGTTCGGTAGGCGTCGGCGAGGATGGTGGTCTCGCGTTCGAGAAGGGCCCAGGTGTGGTCGTCGGCCAGGAGCTCGTCGCGGTCGCGGCCGGGCCGGTTGGTCCGGCAGTGCGCGCACAGGTGGACTCGGCGGCGTGGTCCTCGGGCGGGTCGAAAGGTCACCGACAGCCCGTCGTCGGTGGGACTGTCGCACAGACCGCAGACGGCCGCGACGACGAAGGGGCGGGCAGGAGAGGCAGTCACGCCAGGTACAACGACATTGTTGGCCGCGAGTCGCGGTACGTACCGCGATTCGCGGGTCTTCAGGCGCGCGGGCGTGGCGTTGTGGGCCGGGTGTCCACGCCGTCTTCGACATGCGCAGGATCGATGCGCGGGGGCCGAGTGGATCCTGCGGGTGTAGCGCCGTGGCGATCGTGAACGCGGGCGAGCACGACAGCCACCGATCCGTCGGGGGAGTCATGCGAGGAACTCGTAAGGACCGCCGGCGCCTCGGGCTATGGAGCCCGTACCGGAAATGAATAGCCCTCGCCGTCACAGTGACACCATCGGCAACAAGCGGAGGCGTTGAGACGTGAGCGCGGACTCGAGCCCGCGGCCGCTGGAGGTCGGCCCCGGGGGGCGTCGGAGCAGCGGCGATCGCAGGGAGACTGGTCGACCGTCGGCGGCGACCGGACGGACTCGAGGAGTTGCTCGTCCGTGAGCAGGCGCCGGTGACTCGGCGCTTCGGCGTCGATTCGGCCCGGACCGGCCCGACGAGGTGCCGGACCGGCCGCCGTCTCACCGGCTTACCTGTGTGCACGGCGACTCGCCCCGCGTCGCCGTTGGCAAGAATGCCTGCGCCTCGAACGAGTACACCACCCCGATGTTCGACGAGATGAGTTACGACCCGTCTCGACGTGCACTGGCTGGAGGCGCCGGCCGCGCAGCCGCGAGGCCGTTGCGAGCGGCGTCCGACACAGCCGGAACGTGAAGGAGGCCGCAGTCCGCGCGTTCGTCGAAGGCCGGCCGCCCGACGAGGATCCGGGGCGGCCCGGTCTTCCCGGGTTGCGCAACTTTCTTTGTGCGGAGCGCAGTTCCTGACCCTCGGTGGTTTCGAGTACCACTCCTTCGCCGGCAACCACTTCGACACCGAAGGGCGGCCCGACGAACTCGCCGCCGCCATGGGCGGCACCGCAACCGGCCGAGGACGCCGCCTACCACTCGTCACCGGCCCAACAGGCACCAAGCAGCGGACGATGCCGGCCGCGCTCCTGCCGGCCAGCGAAAGGCCACTGTCGGACACCCGGATCAGCCGCTTGCTGTGGGACGGGGACCCACCGAGCACCGCCGGGGCGCAGATCCACACCTATGCGTCCAGGCTCCGCAAGCGCCTCGGGGTGACCGTTCCGATCACCCGCCTGCGCTCGGGCTATCGCATCGACATAAGCCAAGTCTGGTGCGACCGGGTGGAGTTCGAGGAGCCGGCCCGGACCAGCCAGGCCACGCCGGACAGCGGTCAGTGGGCTCGGGCGGCGGAACTGCTGCGTCGGGCACTGGACTTGTGGGCCGGCGAGGCCTTGGCCGACGGCACCAAGCGGCCGGCCGAGACCGAGGGGCTTGCCTGGGAGGAGCGGCGGCTCGCCGTCCACGAGTCCCGGATCGAGGTCGACCTGGCGCTCGGCAGGAACCGCGCCCTGATCGCGGAACTCATCGGCTTGGTGGCGGAGTTCCCGCTCCAGGAACGATTTCGCGCGCAGCTGATGATCGCGCTTGCCCGATCGGCCCGCCAGGCCGGGGCGGTGCGCTTGTTCAACGAGGGACGGCGGTTGCTGGTGGACGAGTTGGGCGTCGACCCCAGCTGGATCCTTACCGACACCTATCAGGAAAGACTCACCGGGGACGTCATCAACGTCATCCGGGTCCCTGCCCCAACGAGGCCGGTGGCGTCGGTGCTGCTGAACGCACGCTTCGGTGCCGAGCAACCGGCCTGACGGCCCAACAGGTGGTATCGGCCGGCGCCAGGGGTCCTGCCGGGACCCCGGGCCGGCCGGCCCGGGCGCGCGCGGGGGGACCGGCTAACAGTCCGCGGCGGGCAGGAGCAGATGTCGGCGAGGCTTGGCCAAGATCGCCTCAAACTTGGTCCGGAGCCCGTGTATCGGGGGACTATAGAGCGATCTCCTAGGAAGTAAGCGGGATTCGCGCTTCGCGGCGCCCACAGCGCACGCGTCCGCACGCCGACCCACCTGAGAGCTCCGAGAGGTTCAAGTCCTTGCTCAACAGAATCAGAGATCGTATCCGCGGCGAACAGGGTCGCGACGCGCACACCGGGGTGTTGGCGGCGGGTGACGGCTCTGGCGTGCTGGCGCGGCTCGTGGGCGTGCACAAGACGTACGGCCGCGGCGACAACCGGGTGCGGGCGCTCGACGGCGTGGACGTCGATTTCGCCGCGGGCACCTTCACCGCCATCATGGGCCCTTCGGGCTCGGGCAAGTCGACGCTGTTGCAGTGCGCGGCCGGCCTGGACCGGGTCGACGAGGGCACCGTCCTGCTGGACGGCGCGCCGTTGCACCGGCTTTCCGAGCGGGCGCTGACCGAGTTACGCCGCGAGCACATGGGCTTCGTCTTCCAGTCCTTCAACCTCATCCCGGCGCTGACGGCCCGACAGAACGTCGAGTTGCCGCTCCGGCTGGCCGGGCGGGTCATCGATTCGGCGGTGATCGACAAGAACCTGGCCGAGGTCGGTCTCGCCGAGCGCGGCGAGCACCGGCCCGCCGAGCTGTCGGGTGGTCAGCAACAGCGCGTCGCGATCGCGCGGGCGCTGGTGAGCAGGCCCAAGGTGATCTTCGCGGACGAGCCGACCGGCGCGCTCGATTCGCGTACCGCGCGCGAGGTGCTGACGCTGCTGCGCGGTGTCGTCGAGCAGCACGGCCAGACGGTGATCATGGTGACGCACGACCCGGTGGCCGCCTCGTACTCCCAACAGGTGGTCTTCCTCGCCGACGGCAGGGTGACCGGTGAACTGTTCGAGCCGACGGCCGAGTCCGTGGCCCTGCGGATGGCCGCGCTGGAGCCCGGCGAGAGCGAGTCCGAGCTGTGCTGAGCATCGCCGCAGCCACCCTCCGGCACCGTCTGATGGGCTTCGTGGGCGCCTTCCTCGCCCTCGCCCTCGGCACGACGATGATCGGCATGATGACGCTGACCCTGGCAGCCACCTTCGGCACGCCGTATCCGGGGCCGCAGCGGTTCAAGGAAGCCTCGACCGTCATCGCGCCGCAGGGCTTCGAGGGGCGCCCGATGAAGGCCCCCGCGGTGTTGCCCGCCGACGTCGTGAGCACGATGACCGCGGCCGGGAAGGCCACGGCCGACCGCAGCTTCCCGGTCCGGTTGAGCCCCGGTTCCGGGAAGACGACCGGCCACCCCTGGACCTCGGCCGCCTTCGCGGGCTACCGCCTCGTGGCGGGACGCGCGCCGAAGGCGGCGGACGAGATCGTCGTCACCGGCGGTGCCAAGTCGCTGATCGGGCGGCAAACCGAGGTCGTCACCGCCGGCGGCGCCGGCGCCTACCGGGTGGTGGGGGTCACCGACGCGCTCTGGTTCGAGAACGCGGTCTTCTTCGACGGCGCCGAGGCGGAGCGCCTGTCGCCCGGCGTCAACGCACTGGTCACCGATCAGGAAGTGAGTCGACTGTCCACCCTCGTGGGCGACCGGGCCGTGGTCCTGGGCGGCGACGCCCTGACCCGGATCGACCCCGACTCCACCGGCGGTGCCCAGGCGCTGGCCAACGCCCAGGCGATGGCAGGCAGTACGACCGGACTCGCGGTGTGCGTCGCGGTGTTCGTCGTCATCGCGACGTTCGCCTTCGCCACCGAGCAGCGCCGCCGCGAACTGGCGCTGCTGCGGCTGGTGGGCGCCGCGCCGCGGCAGGTACGGCGCATGGTGCTCGGCGAGGCGATGCTGATCGGACTGGCGGCCGCGGCCACCGGCTGTGTCCTGGCCCCGCTGTGCACCATGCCGCTGCGCTCGTGGATGCTCGACCACAACGTCGCCCCGTCCTGGTTCACCATCGCCTTCAACCCGGTGCCGCTGCTGATCTCCTTCGTCATCGGCGTGGTCGCGGCGCTCGCCGGTTCGGCCGCCACCCTCGTGCGGGTCTCGCTCATCCGGCCGATCGAGGTGCTGCGCGAGAGCGTGGTGGAGCGTCGGGGGATGACGCCGATCCGCCGGCTGCTCGGGTTCGCGATGCTGGTCGGCGCGATCGTCGCGGGGATCGTGATCTCCCGGACCGATCCGTATCTGGCGGCCAGTGTCCGCAAGTACCAGGCGGTGCCGCTCCTTTACGTCGGCGCGGTCACCATGCTGGCCCCGATCCTGCTGCGACCGGTCACCCGTTTGCTGACCCGCCCGCTGCGCGGATCGGCCAAGGCGGGCCCGCTGTTGGTGCGCCAGAACATCCTCACCTCCCGGCGGCGTACGGCCGCCACGGTGGCGCCCATCGTGGTGGCCGTCGGGCTCGTCGGCGCCCTGCTGACGATGCAGAAGTCCGGTGACGCCGCGGTCCTCGCCCGTCAACAGCACGAGATTCGGGCAGCGGACGTCGTCGTGCCCGGTGGTTCCGGGATCGACGCCCGCACACTGGAGCGGCTGACGGCCGTGCCCGGGATCCGGGTCACCCCGGTCACCTCGATGAACATCCGGATCGGCACCGCGCAGAGCGAACAGATCGACTCGCTGAGCACCAAGGCGGTGCCCGCGGCAGCGCTGGGCACCAACATCACGCCGCCCGTGCTCTTCGGCTCGCTTGCCTCGCCACCGGAAAACTTCCTGGTCGTCGACGAGCACGCGGCCCAGTCCGACGGCCTGTCGGCCGGGGACGAGGTGGTCACGCTGCTGCCGACCGGCGAAAAGATTCGAACCGTCATCGCGGCGGTGATCGCGCGCGGCCTGAACGGCGACGCCACCTACGTGTCCGCGTCATTGACCGGTGCGGTGATGCCGAGTCAGGTCTACCTCGACTCGACGGCGGGCGTGGGCCGGCCGCTCGACGAGCAGCAGACGGCCGCGGTCGACCGGGCGCTGGCCGGTTCCGGCGCGCACGTCCTGACCTACGACGCCTACCTGGAGGCCCAGCGCGCACACGCCGCCGAGCAGACGAACAACGCCGCCGTGGTCATCCTGGGGATCGCACTGGCCTACGCGCTGATCGCGGTCGCCAACACCCAGATCATGGCGATGGCCGGGCGGCGGCGGGAGTTCGCCCTGCTCGGGCTGGCCGGCGCGGTGCGCGCTCAGATCGTGAAGGTCGCCGCGGCCGAGGCCGCAGTGGCGGTGGTCGTCGGCACCTTGCTGGCCGCCGTCGCGACCGGGCTCGCCGCGGTGACCCAGCACCTGTCGCTGAGCAAGCTCATGACCGGCGCGCCGACGGTGATCCCGTGGACGCAGCTTCTGGGGACCGTCGCACTGTGCACCGTCGTCACCGTCGTCACCGCGTCCGTGGCGACCGGACGGGCGACCAGCCGGCGGGCGATCGAAGCCGCGGGCCTCCGCGAATAGAACACGGCCGGGATCACGCGCGAACCGCGGACGGCCACCGCAGAGGAAGAGGTGACAACTCCCATGGGGCTCAGCACAGGGATTTTGGACACGATCGGCGACACCGCCGTGGTACAGCTTTTACGCGTCGCCGAAGGCTTCCCCGGGCAGCTTCTCGCCAAGCTGGAAGGTTTCAACCCGACCGGCAGCGCGGAGGACCGCTCCGCCGCCGCCGCCGCCGCCGCCGCCGCCGCCGCCGCGGATGCGGATCGACACGCGATCTACCCCTGAGTACCCGGCCGTCGGCGTCTCGACGTTGCTCCCGCCGCTCGTCACCCGGGTGACGCCGCCGCGATCCGGGTGACGCCGACCGCGACCCCGGTGACGCCGTCCGTGACCCGCGTGACCCGCGTGATCCCCGTGACGCCGACTGCGGTCCACGTGCGCCGGCCCGCTGCGCGACCCCGGAGTCCGTGGCTATAGCCCACCCATCGAGGACCATGCGCTGCGCTCCACCCGCCGCCGGGCAGCGCCCCCGCGATCAGCAGCGCGACCAACCCCCAGGGAAAGGTGCCCGATTGGTCGGCCCGGCCGGCCACGGCCCCGCCGACGTTCTCGATGTGCGGTGATCGCAGGAAGGCGACATCCGGCTCGCGGTCCGTCGAGCGTTCGGGCGGGGGGTCGGGCGGCGGGTCGGGAAGTGGGTCAGGAGGCGGCGAAGACGTCCACGAGGGTCAGGCTCGAACTTCTCCGACGCAGCCGCCGCAGCATCGGGGGCGCGCCCACGTGGACCGACGAGCCGATCGCGCCGATCCGCCGGTACGCCCCCGACCACACTCCGGCTCGACCCGATCGGGCGGGTCGGGCAGGCCGGATCTTTCGACGGGGTACCGCAAGGCCCGGCCGGCGTACCGGGCCGAGGGCCGCTCGGGCCGAGGCGACCCTCGATCGCACGCGCGCCGGCCACGGGCGGCGGCTCGGGCCGGAGCGGGGGGTGTCGATGTCGGCCCAGACGGTTTTGCCGTTCCGGTGCGTCCTGACGCCCCAGCCGGTGGTGATCGTGTCGAGGATGTGCAGGCCGAAGCCGCCCTCGTGTTCGGGGCCGGTGTCGCGGCGCGTGGGCATTCGGCGGTCGGTGTCGGTGACGGACAACCGGATGCCGCGTCGGGTTCGGCGCAGGGCCAGGCGCACGTCTCCGTCGGTGTGCAGGTGCGCGTTGGTCAGCAGTTCCGAGACGACCAGGACGACCGCCGCGACGCGGTCCTTGTCCCAGCCCCAGCCGGCGAGAGTGGTCCGCACCGCGTCGCGTGCCTGCCGCGAGGCACCGGTCTGTCGTGGCACGCGCCACCGGACGAGGGGACCGCGAAGTCGAGACATGACCTTCCTCATGGGCCTAGGGGCGGACGTTGGGCGCTGCCTCGGCTCGGCATCGGTGCGGGAGCGCCGATGGTGCTCTCCGGACGCCGACACCGGAGCCGAGGCCGGTCCTGGGCGCACATCTGCCCTGTCACGGGCGCCCCAAGCGTCACCCGGGCGAATTGGAACGGAGATCGGTCGCAGCGAACCCGCACGCGCTCAAGCCCGTGACCACCGCGCTGCCATCCGAGTGACCGCAACCTCGCGGTGGGCGATCGTGGTGCGATCGGTGGTGCGATCGGTGGTGCGATCGGTGGTGCGATCGGTGGTGAGCTCGGTCTCGCCGCTCGGTGTCGTGCGGCGAGACCGAGCGGCCGGCTACGCCTCGATTTCGACGGTGCTGCCGTCGAGGGTCCCGCCCGCGCACAAGGCGTCGGTCTCCGCATCCGCCGTCGACAGCTCCACCGTGCCGCCTCCCTTCGTGCACGTCACCGGGCTGATGAACTCCTCTTCGTCCGCGTGGGCGAGGCCCGCGGACCCGAGGGTGAGGACGACGGTCGCGACCGCCAGGGCGACGGCGGCAAGGGAGCGACGCATGGAGGGGTCTCCTTCGGGTGGGTCGGATCGGCCGGCGACAGGACCGGCCGGGTTCCATTGGGCCGCCTCCCGACCCCGGAGGAGCGGATTCACCTGATGGAGGGCGCGCCGGGGCGGGTTCGCCACCCGCAGCGGCCGGGGGCCGGACCACGCGTGGCCGTGCCCGCCTCCCGGGGGATGGAGGCGGGCACGGCAGCAGGGGTGGTCTCGGGTGGTCTCGGGTGGTCTCGGATGGGTTTCAGGTGTCTCGGCTGGTCTCGGGTGGTCAGACTCCCACCGGGCTCTTTTCGTCCGAGCCGCCGGTTGCCGGCTCCGGTGCGGCGGCGGGCCGGGGGCCGCCTTCGCTGAGGCCGAAGCGGTCGTGGAACCTGCGCAGCGGGCCGGGTGCGTACCAGGCCGAGCGGCCGAGCAGGCGCATCGCGGCGGGGACGAGTACGCCGCGTACGAAGACGGCGTCGATGAGGATGGCCAGTCCGCTGCCCAGGCCGAACATCTGCATGAAGCTGAGCTCGGCCGTTCCGAACGCGAAGAAGCTCACCGCGAGCAGGCACGCCGCCGCGCTGACGATACGTCCCGTGTGCCCCAGGCCGTCGGCCACGGCCGATTCGGTGTCCTGGCCCTGATCGTGGAGTTCCTTGATCCGGCTGGTGACGAACACTTCGTAGTCCATCGAGAGGCCGAAGGCGATGCAGAACGTCAGCATGGTCATCGACACCTCCATCGGCTGCGGACTGAAGCCCAGCAGGGACGAGAAGTGGCCGTCCTGGAAGATCCAGGTCATCACACCGAGCGTCGCTCCCAGGCTGATCATGTTCAGGAGCAGCGCCCGCAGCGGTTGGACGATGCTGCCGGTGAACAGGAAGAGGAGGATGAACGTGGTGACGACGACCAGGCCCCCGGCGAGCGGGATCCGGCTGCTGATGGAGTGCTTGGAGTCGACCAGTTCGGCGCCGATTCCGCCCACCAGGGGGTGTACTCCGGCGGGCGGCGTGACCTTCCTGGCCGCCTTCGCCAAGTCCTGGCCCTCGCCCGATTTCGGCGCGACGGAGCTCACCACGTTGATCCGCTGCGCGTCGGGGCGGCCGAGGGCGGCGTCGGCGGGTCCGGTGGTGGCTGCGGAGCGCCCGTCGACGTAGGTTCCCGTACTGGCCTCGACCCGCACGACGCCCTTGAGTTTGGACAGTTCGGTCGCGTACGCGCCCAACGGGGCTTCGGCCACGGCCTTGTCGATGATGATGTGCAGGGCCGCGTCGTCGTTGCCGTCGAAGTTCTCGCGCAACTCCGCGGAGACCTGGCGGCTCTTCGCGTCCTCGGGCAGTACACGTTCGTCCGGCGTGCCCAGGGTGATGCCCAGCAGCGGGCTCGCCGCCACCACCAGTACCGCGAGAACGGGCAACGCGGTGAGTGCG
Source organism: Streptomyces sp. SID3343 (assembly GCF_009865215.1). Classification (GTDB taxonomy): domain Bacteria; phylum Actinomycetota; class Actinomycetes; order Streptomycetales; family Streptomycetaceae; genus Embleya. The sequence goes on from NZ_WWJX01001518.1 coordinate 10,920, forward strand.
GGCCGGCGCATGACGGTGCGCGCGAGCCGTCCCCACAGGGGCGCCTTGGTGGCGGAGCGTTCCTTCTTCGCCCACGGCAGTCGGCCCTTGTTGACCCGGTGCCCCAGGACCATGAGCAGGGCCGGCATCACGAACAGCGTGCTGATGGCCGCGATGGCGACGACCCCGACTCCGGCGTAGCCGAACGAGCGGAGGAAGTATTGCGGGAACACCATGAGCGCGGCGAGGGCGGCGGCCACCGTCGCGGCGGAGAACGCGACGGTGCGGCCCGCGGTGTTCACCGTCTGCCGGACGGCGTCGTCCACGCTCGCGCCCGCCGCGAGTTGCTCCCGGAAGCGGCTGACCATCAACAGGGCGTAGTCGATGCCCAGGCCCAGGCCCAGGGCCGTGGTCAGGTTGGTCGCGAAGATGGAGACGTCGGTGATGCTGCCGAGGACGAAGAGCTCGGCGAACGTGCCCGCGATCGCGATGAGTCCGATGGCCAGCGGCAGCAGGGCCGCGACCACGCTGCCGAACACGACCAGGAGCAGGAGGAGGGTCAGCGGCACGGCGATGGCCTCGGCCAGGACGAGGTCCTTGCCCGATTGTTCGCCCATGTCGTTCTTGACGGCGGCGCCGCCTCCGGCCTGGACCGTGAGGGCGTCCTTGTAGGTGCCCGTATAGGTGTCGAGGATGCTCTTGGTGTTCTCGTCCTGCTTGGTGTCGCCGCCCTTGACGTGGACGAGCACCATGGCGTCGCGGCCGTCCTTGGAGCGCAGCGCGGGGCTGTCCGTGTCCCAGTACGAGATCACGTTGTCCAGGCTCTGCTCTCTCCTGAGGTCGGCCACCAGGGCCTGACCGTTCTGCTTGGCGGCCGGGGCGTCGATGTCGCCCTGCGGGGCGCGCACCAGCAGGATCAGGTTCGTTTCACCGCCGAACTTCTTGTCGATGACCTCGCCGGCCTGGGCGGACTGGGAGGACGGGTCGTCGTAACCGCCCCCGAGCAGCTTGCCGAACGCCCCGGCGCCCGCGGCGCCCATGAGGGCCACAGCCACCACGGCGACGATCAGTATCAGCCGGGACCGGCGAATCGCCAGTTCGGCTATGCGTTCAAACACGCACGCTCTCCTTATGTCTTTCATCCGTGAAACGACGTGAAGCAGCCGGGCAGGCAGCAGGAAGTCGGCTCGGGCCGGATCCTCGTGACCGATCGCCGAGGCTCTTCGCCTCGGCAGTGCAGGTGCGGTGTCGCACTCGCCGTCGCCGCGCACGACGCTAGCGAGGCGAAGGAAAATTGGGCAGTGTCAGATTTTCTTCACAGGCGCCTGTTTTTGCTGACTCGGCGGGGCCGCCGTCGTACGGTCGTCGCATGTCCGAAGACGAAGACGTAACGGCCGCCCCGCTCTCCCTGCGCGGACGGCGGCGAGCGGTCGCCACTCGGGAAATCCTGGACGCCGCCGAGGTCCAGCTCACCCGACACGGCCCCGCGGCCCTGTCCCTGCGAGCGGTCGCCCGAAGCCTGGGCATGACCGTGCAGGCGCTCTACCACTACTTTCCGAGCCGAGACGCGCTCGTCACGGTGCTCATCGCCAAGGCCTACAACGATCTGACCGACGCCGTGCAGGCCGCCGTCGACTCCGCGGCGGACGACCCGACGGTGCCGCGCCTGGTGGTGGCGGCCGAGGGCTACCGCCGATGGGCCACCGCCCATCCCGAGCGATTCCAACTCATCTACGGGACACCGCTGCGGCACTACGCGGCACCGGTCGACGGACCGACCACCCAGGCGATGCGCCGGATGAGCGCGATCTTCGAGCACGAGTTGTTCGGAGCGTTCACGTACGCCCAACTCGCCGCGGCGCAAATCCCGGCGCTCTCGCCGTCGTTCCGGGAGCATCTGGAGAAGCTGCCGGTGGACGGTCTGGGGCGCCTGCCGCCCCCCGCGACCTCTCTGCTGATGAGCGCCTGGGGACACATGCACGGTCTCGTCATCCTGGAGGTGTTCGGGCACACCGTCGCGATGGGCGACCACCAGGCCGAGATCTTCCGCATGTCGATGTCGAACATGCTCAACGACATCCACAGCCGGATTCCGGTCACCGGGCCGGAAGCCGAGGCGACGGATCCCGGCGCGCGAAGGCACCTTGCCGCCGACTGACGGCGGCCTCGACGGCGACGGCGACGGCGACGGCACGGCGTGGCGTGGCGCAGGCGGGAGTTCTCGAATGCCGTCCGGCAGCCGGCTCTCGCCTCGGCGCACCGCGTGCGTACAGATTGGGTACAGGTCGAGTACAGGTTCGGTACAGGTGTAAAACGCCACGAACGGGGCTCGGACCTCGGCCTTTCGGCCCTTCGTGCCCCGGTGCCGCGCGGGCTGCGCGGACGGGCGGAGCGTACGGTCCGCCGCCGCTCGGTCACGCGAGCGACATTGGCGCAAGCCGGAATGCCTACCATCCACGCTGGATATGCTCAGGATCGACCCGATCCCCACTTCCGGCACCACGTCCCGGCACCACGCAAACGGCACCCGGGTACGGTCGGCTCGCGCGATCGGTCGCACCGCGCCACGGGGACAATCGCGGTGCGACCGCTCGGAGTTCCACGCACGGGGACGGCCGTTTCGGCGGGACAGGTTCGACGGGGACAGGGTCGTCAGCGCACCGGAGGCACCACCTTCCCCCAAGGAGGAACCGCTCGATGACGCAGTTACCCCGTTCCGAAGGAACGGCGAGATGACGCCCTCGCCTCATCCGGATGAGGCGAAAAGCGGCGAATACCCCGGGATCACTCTCGGTTCGCCCGCCGACGAGCACCGCGACGGCTCGTCGGCGGCGACGGATGCCGCCCGCGGGCATATCGGCACCACCGCCCTGCGACCGGTCGGCTCGTGCCACCGGGAGTTGGGTCTGACGCTCTACCGTCTGCGCCTGGAACGCGGGCTCTCCCTGCGGGCGCTTGCCCGATGTCTGGGATACAGCTCGCACAGTGCCTTCGCCGATTTCGAGAAGGCACGACGAATGCCCGGCGAGTCGCTGATGATCGCCTACGAGCGACTCTTCGAACTGCCGCACGGCCCACTGGTGGCCCTGCGGTCGCAGGCCCTGGCGGAGCGCGCGGCCTGGTTGACCGCGATCCGCGGCGGCACGGCCCTCGATACGCCTGCCGCCGGGATGCCGACGCCGATGTTCGCCGTCGAGCAACCGTCCAGGCCGTTGCCGACCGCTTCCGGCGAGCGTCCGGACGCCGACGTTACGCGCGTCCACCCGAGAACCCGGGTCGATCAGGCCGAGTTCGCCCCGACGCCGAGAATCCGCGCGGGCACGCGTCGCAGACCGAAGGCGGCCGGTGGCCTGGCCGCCTTGGGCGCGGCCGTGGCCATCTTGCTGGGCCGCCGCCGCGCGACATACCCGACGACGAGGAAGTGAGTCGGCCGCCGTCGACCTGTGCCCCCGCGAGGTCGACGGTGACCCCGGCCCGACCCCATCGGCGCCGGCGGCGCGGGATCGGGTTCGCGGGTCGGGCGCGGCGCGGTGCGCCCGGGCTCCGGGCTGCCGTCCAGGCCCTGTACCGGGCGTGTATCGCTCCTGTACCCAGCCCGTTCGGGACCTGGTCCGAGGCGTCGTGCGGGCCGTTCGTCCGCTGCTAGAGATATGGCAATCCCAGCCGACATCCGGTGTTGCCGCGTGATCGACGCCGCGAGCCGAACGAAGCCCACGGGAAATCACCAGCCGAAGGAGGTGATCAGGATGAAGAAGATCGCGATCCGCAAGGCGGGCTCGGTCCGTCTGACGAGCGCTGCGGCGTTCTACGGAGGTGCCCCCTGCTTCCCGATTCCGGACCTGCCCTGGCCGCTGTAGGCCACGCCTGGGTGAAACCGTCCGGCGGCGGATCCGCACCCGCGGATCCGCCGCCGGTACCCGAGCCCCCGACAGCGGTCCCGCCGAACGCCGTTCACCTGGACGAGCGTGGACGGGTACGCACAGGTGGGGTGGGCGTGGACGAACCCCGATGTGCCGCGATGTGCCGCGATGTGCCCGTACGAGCCCGGACGAGCCCGGAGGAGCCATGCCAGACAGGTCGGCAACCGCCGAACCCGGCCAGGATCGAACGCCGCAGACCGCCGAAGTCCCGCTCGCCTTCCACGTGCTCAGCTTTTTGCCCGAGGGCGACGAGGTGACCGTCGGTCGGCTCGACGAGGGATCGTTCGTGGTGCTGCCGCAGGACGGCGCCGCGCTGCTGCGCCGGCTCTACGACGGACAGACCTGCGCCCAGGCCGCCGAGTGGTATCTGGCGACCTACGGCGAGTCCGTCGACATCGCCGACTTCGTCGCCGACCTCGGCGAACTCGGTTTCCTGCTACCGCAGGACGGGACGGCTCCCGCGCAACCGGCGCCCGTACGCTGGATGCGCCTGGGCCGGGCGGTCTACTCCCCGTTCGGCGCCGCCGCGTTCGTCGCCCTGATCGCCGCTTGGACGGTGGCCATGGTGCGCTCGCCCGACCTGGTCCCCAGCTACGACCACCTGTTCTTCACCCACTATCTGTCGGTGATCGCGGTGACGCTGTTCGTCGCCCAGATCCCGCTGATCCTGGTACACGAGGCGTCGCACGCTCTCGCGGGTCGTCGGCTCGGCCTGCGTTCGCGGTTGTCCATCGGTCGGCGGCTGTACTTCGTGGTGTTCCAGACGACCATGGACGGTCTGGTCGCGGTGCCCCGACGCAAGCGGTTCCTACCGATCCTCGCCGGCATGCTCACCGACGTCGCCGTGCTGGCCGTGCTCGCCCTGATCGCCGACGCCACCCGCCGCGACGACGGCGACTTCTCGACGGTGGGCCTGGTCGCCCTCGGCGTGGCGTACCCGGTCCTGCTGCGCCTGATCTGGCAGTGCTGGTTCTTCCTCCAGACCGATGTCTACTACCTGGCCGTCACCGTGCTGGGCTGCTTCAACCTCCAGGCCACTTCCAAGCAGCTGCTGGCCAACCGGTGGAGCCGGTTGCGCGGGCGCCCGGCCCGCCACGACCCGCAGAGCTGGCATCCCCGCGACCGGGCCGTCGCCCGTTGGTACTCGAACGTGATGCTCGCCGGCTACGTCTTCGCCCTGGCCACGCTGGCCTTCACGCTGCCCCCCATCACGGCCCGGGTGATCGACAACCTGGGGCCGCGATTGACGGGCGGCGGATCCGGCGGCGGACTCGCGGACAGTGTGCTGTTCCTGCTGATGAGCGTCGGCGAAGTCGGCATCGCGTGCGTGCTGTTCGTGCGCGAGCGGCGGAGTCGGCGGGCCGCTTCCCCCACCGCCACCGCCACTGCCCCCGCCACCGCTTCGCCCACGTCCTGACTCCTGGAGTACACCGTGTCCGCTGACCAGCCCGTGCCCGCCGGCACCGACCGCCACCTCGCCCTGATCGGCGACCTGCGCCGCGACCGCGCGGCACGGCGAGCCGAACTGGCCCTGCCGAACGCGCTGTTGCCCGCGATCTCGGCGCACCGCAGGCGGCGCGGACCGTACACGTTCGCGGGCACGCTGATGCGTGCGGTGGTACCGGACGCGCTGGCCCGCCGGCCGGAGCTGGTCGCCGCGCACGAAGTGGAAATTCTCACCGTGGCACCGGAGTTGCGGGATCGAGTGCCGGTCACTTTGGAGACGTTGACCTCGCTGGCGGTGCCCGAGGAACGCACCCGCTTCTACTCGCGGCTGCGCACGTGGCGCATCGCGCACGGGCTGATGGAGTTCCTGCGGGACCTGCTCGCCGCCGACGCGACCGGCACCCGCTCGATCGTGATCGAGGACCTGGACCACGCGGACGCCACCGACCGCGAGTTCGTCGCCGTTCTGCTGCGCCGGATGGACCCCGCGCTGCTGACCGTGGTGGTCGAGGGCACCCCCGACGTGCTCACCCCGACGGTGATCGACGAGCGGGTGGAGGAGGGCACCCCCGTCGGCGAGGACCTGCCGGCCGTGCTGCGCCGGTGGTGCCGCCGGATCGACGCGCCGGCGGTCGCTCCCGACGGTGCCGGCGAGCCGAACGGGGCGAGCGGGTCGAACGGCTCGTCGGGGCCGGACGCGATCGACGAGGTGACCGCGCGGACCCTGGCCGCCCGCTACGTCGCCGACGACGGGACCGACGACGACCCGTTCGTACTCGCGGCCTACGAGCGCGTCCCGGTCGCCGAACGCCACGCGCTGCACGACCGCCGAGCCGCCGAACTCGTGGCCGCCGGCGAACCCACGCTCGCCCTCGGCGCGATCCCCTACCACCGCGAGCACGGCAGCGATCCGCGCCGCGCCGGCGTCGTGGCCCTGGCCCAGGCCATGGACACCTGCATGCTGATCGGTTTCTACGACGCCACCCTCGACTTCTGTCGACGCGGTCGCGCCCTCACCGACTGGCGCCGACAGCCCGAGATGTGGTGGCTGTTCACCGGAAAGATGCCCACCTCGCTCTCCGCGCTCGGCCGCGCCGACGAGGCGGAGGAGATCTGCAACGAGGCCCGGGCCAGGTCGCGCAACCCGGCGGTACACATCCAGTGCGCCTACTCGACGTCGATGCTCTACACGCGCCACCGCAACCCGAGCCGGCGCGACCACGAACGCGCCCTGGGCTGGATCAACGAGGCGATCGCGCTGGCCTCGCTGCTGACCGACCCCAAACAGCGCGCCTTCAACACGGTCTTCCACAACAACGGCCTCGCGCTCATCGAGGGGCACATGGGCCGGGCGGAGACCGCGCTCGAACTCGTCACCGCCGGCATCGCGGAACTGGACCGCGACCTCGGCAGCGACGAACACCACCTGCACCGCTCCGTGTTGCGCCACAACCGGGCGACCGTGCTGACCGGCCTCGGCCGACTGGACGAGGCGCTGGAGGACTACCGCGCCGTGGTCGCCGTCGACCCGTACTACCCCGAGTACCACCTCGACCTGGGCAATCTGCTGCGGCTGATGGGCCGCGAGGACGAGGCGCTCGCCGAGTACGAGACCGCACTGCGCCTGGGCCCGCCGATTCCCGAGGTGTACTACAACCGGGGCGACATCAAGAACGAGGCCGGGGACGTCGAAGGGGCCCTTGCCGACTTCGACTACGTCCTGGAACTGGACCCGGACTTCCTCGACGCCTACATCAACCGGGCCGGCCTCTTCCTGGACCTGGGCGACCCGGATCGCGCGGAGCGGGACGCGGCGGCCGGCCTGGCCCTGCACCCGGACAACGCGCACCTGCTGGCGGTACGCGGAAGCGTGCACGCCGAGCGCGACGAGGACGCGGCGGCGCGCGCGGCGTTCGATCGGGCCCTGGTCGCCGACCCGGACCTGGTGGCGGCGCTGTGCGGACGGGCCACGGTGGCGTATCGAAACGGTGACGTGGACATCGCGATGGCCGACCTGGAGCACGCGGTCGACCTGGTCCCGGACGACCCGGCCGTGCGCTACAACCGCGCGTTCGTGCTGAGCCACGTCGGCCGCTGGGACGACGCCCTGGCCGACCTCGACGTCGCCGCGCGCCTGGTCCCCGACGACGAGGACATCCGCACGGCCCGCGAACAGTGCCTGGCGAGGGTGCCCTCGGCCTGACCGGCGGGCGCGCCTCGGCACGGGGGCGGGGGTGGTGTCGCCGTCGACGTGGGTGGCCGCCCCCGGGTCCGGGCCCGCCCCGGTCACGCGTACGGTGCACCGGCGCCGGCAGTGTGGTCGCGGACACCCGCACGGGCGGTCGGCCACCGCCACGCACGAGAGGAACCCCGCCATGACCCAGGGCGAGAGCACCACCCCCGGCACCGCCACCGCCACCCCCACGCGCGGCGTCGCCGTCGTCACCGGGGCCAGCAGCGGCATCGGTGCCGCGACCGCCGTACAGCTCGCGAGCCTCGGCTACGACGTCGTGCTCGGCGCGCGGCGCGCCGACCGGCTGGCCGAGGTGGTCGAGCGGTGCGCCGGACGCGCCCGCGCGCTGCCCCTGGACGTGGCCGATCCCGCGTCGATCACCGCGTTCGCCGCCGCGATCGACCACTGCGACGTACTGGTCAACAACGCAGGCATCGCGGTGGGCACCGAATCCGTCGCCGAGGCCGACGAGGCTGCGTGGACGTCGATGTACGAGACCAACGTGCTCGGGACGCTGCGCGTGACCAAGGCGTTCCTGCCGTTGCTGATCGCGTCCGGCGACGGCCAGGTGATCACGATCGGCTCGGTGGCCGGGCGCGAGCCGTACGAGGGCGGCGCCGGCTACAACGCCGCCAAGCACGCGGTGACCGCGATGACCCGCGTTCTGCGGCTCGAACTGCGCGGACAACCGGTACGGGTCTGCCAGATCGACCCGGGCATGGTCGAAACCGAGTTCACCCTGAACCGACTCGGCGGCGACGCCGAGGGCGCGTCGAAGGTCTACGCGGGCATGACCCCGCTCACCGGGCAGGACATCGCCGAATGCGTGGGCTGGGTGGCCACCCGCCCGGCACACGTCAACATCGATTCCATGCTCGTGTTCGCGCGCGACCAGACGTCGGCCAGGGTCGTGCACCGCACACAGTAGGCAGCCGGGCGCGCCGGCGGGTCAGCCGAGGCCGCCGTTCGCCTGGATGTTCTGGGCGGTGATCCAGCGACCGTCGGGACCGGCCAGGAAGGCGATCACGTCGGCGACGTCCGACGGTTCGCCGAGCCGGCCCAGCGGCGTCCTCGCGGGCACCGCGGCCAACGCCTCGGCGGGATTGGCCGAGCGCAGGAGGTCGGTGTCGGTGGCGCCGGGGGACACGGTGTTGACGGTGATCCCGCGGGCGCCCAACTCGTGCGCGGCCACGGCGGTCAGTTGCTCCAGCGCGCCCTTGCTCGCCGCGTAGGCCGCGATCGTCGCGGCCGGGCGGATGGTGTTGAGCGTCGAGACGTTGACGATGCGACCGCCGTCGCGCATGTGCCGGGCGGCGTATCGGATCGTCAGGAACGGGGCCTTGGTGTTGATCGCCATGACATGGTCGAACGCCACCTCGTCCAAGTCGGCGATCAGCGCCTTCTCGCCCGACGTCCCGGCGTTGTTGACGAGGATGTCCAGGCCGCCGAGTCGCGCGTGTGCCTGGGCCATCAACGCCTCGGCGGCCCCCGGCTCGCTCAGCTCGCACCGCACCGCCGACGCGGCGCCGCCGGCCGCCTCGACGGTGCGCACCACGTCCTCGGCGGCCTTGTCGTCCCGGGCGTAACCGAAGACCACGGCCGCTCCGTCGCGGGCGAGCCGCTCCACCACGGCCCGCCCGATTCCACGCGAACCTCCGGTCACGACAGCGGACTTGCCCTCGAGTATGGACACGCTTCCTCCTGGGTCGTCGGTGATCGACCGATGCCGACGTCGGTGACGTAGCCCGTCGAGAGGGCCGGCAAACGGTCAATCGCGCAGAACCGCCGGCGACAGTGCGTGCGGGATCAGCAAAGTGGGGCGGCCGCTGCCGTCGGCGGGCGTGGCCCAGACGTCGCCGCGCAGGTCGCCCGGGAGGCTGTACGCGACGCGCGAGTCGTCGAGCCATTCGGCCTGGTCGTCGAGGGTGCGGGTCTCGGCGAGCGGGGTCTCGGTCAGGTCGGCCAGGTTCAGTACGTACAGGTGCCAGGGGCGGTCGGCGTCGAGGCCCGGGACGCGCTTCTTGTAGGCGACCCGGGTGCCGTCGGGGGACAGGGACGGGCATTCGGCGTTCTCGCGCACGGTGCGCAGGGTGCGGGAGGCACGGTCGCCGCGGGCGAGGTAGGTGTGGCCGCCGGTGGCGACGGTCGCGTAGAAGGTGGTGTCGTCGGCGGCGAAGGTCACGCCCCACACGTTGATGTCGGGCGCGCGGATCACGTCGTCGCCGCGGCGGAGGGTGTACTCCTCCAGGTTGTCGTCGAGCCGGCCCGTCACGGTGTCGAGGATCGCGGTACGGGTGGAGAAGTTCAGACCCGCGTAGGACTCGCCGTTGACGAACGACGTCCACGCGGCCAACCGACCACTGGGCGAGACCCGGGCGCGGGACGGGGTCCCGGCGAGCGCGTGACGGCTCTTCTCGCGCAGGTTCGCGTCCAGGATCACCGCGTCGTAGGTGCCGATCGCGACCTTGGCCGGTTGGAGGCACACGCCCGTGCCGCGGGCGGCGTGGAAGACGAGACAGCTTCGGGAGGCCACCGCGCGGTCGGCGCCGGGACGGGCCGCGTCGACGGACGCGAGGTGGTCTCGGCCGCCGTCGGCGGCGGTG
>NZ_WWJX01001519.1 GCF_009865215.1 Streptomyces sp. SID3343
CTGGGAGTCGGCGCGGTGGAGCGAGGTGCGGTCGGCCGACGCCCGGCTTGGTGCGGGCTGACGTGGAGCCGGACTCCGGCTGGGGCCGGTGCGGTTCGGCTCGGGTCGGTGCGGTTCGGCTCGGGCTTGAGGTCGAGTTCGGGGGCGGGGTCGAGTTCGGGCGTGGAGTCGAGTTCGGGCGCGGGGTCCGGGTTCGGGCCGACCGGTGCGGGCTGGTGCGGGGGCTTCGGCGCTCGGGGTGCGCCTGGGGTGGTGGGCGGCGGCGGTGTGGGCCGACGCGTTCCGGGTGCGGGCGCGGTTTCGGGTGCGAGGCGTCGAACAGGGAGCCGGGCAGGGCCCGATCAGACTCCGAGGTGGTGTCCCGCCGACTCAGGGGTCAGGAACAACACGCGGCGCTGCTGAGGCGCCCGAGGTCGATGTGGAGGCGTGCCGACAGCAGCCAACCGGCGGCGGACATGGCCGCCCCGTCGCTGCGTCGCGCAAAGTGCGCCACCGGGTTCCCCTCGCTGGGTCGTGGCGGTGCGCCACGGCTGGATGTTCCGGAATTTAACCCGCTGGGCGGCACTCGGTCAATTGCTCGACGGGGTGGTGTGCGGGCCGGTCGACCGGCGGACGGCCGGTGCGGCGTGCCTGGTGGGATGTCGTGGTGTGTCGCGAGCGGGCGTCGTGGAAGGCCGTGTGTGACGGGCTGATGTGTCGCTCGCGAACGTGCGGGGGGTGGCCGGGCGGGGCGAGGGTGTGGCCGGGTGGGAGGTGGTGCGCTGCCGTGCTTGACGTTGACAACTCGTCAGGCTGCTCCGTAGCGTCGGCGTCGTGAGTCCCGACCTGCTTCTCGTGTCGTGCCGCCACATCGACCTGTGTCGTGTGGCCGGCGGGCTCTGTCCGCGCGGCTGACTCTTCGCCGCGCTCCCCCGGCCCAGCCGCCGGGTTCTCGGATCTTCTGCCTGGGATCTCTCGCCTGTTCCGGATCTGCTCCGGATCTTCCCCTGCCGCTGATCGAGTTGCGCATTTGCCTTGTGGCGTAAGGCTTTTCCATCACGCAGACCGGGCCCGACGTCACTTCGGGGCGTCGGAAGTCAGGCGTTTGTGCGCTTGGCGCCTGTGGCTCCTTCGATGTCCGCGACACCTTCGGCGTCTTCGGCGTCTTCGGCGTTCTTGACATCTTCGGCGTCCTCGGAGCCTTCGGAGCCTTCGGCGTCTTTTGATGCCCTTCGGTGACTCCCGTGGCTGATCCCTCGGATTCCCGGTCTCGTCTTCCTGCCGTGTCCCCTTGAGGGGAGAGCCATGCCCGACCATTCCGCCGATCCGTCCGTCCTGTCCACTCCGTCCACTTCGTCCACTCCGTCAGGTTCGCCGGTGCCATCGGATCCTTCCGGCTCCTTTGGCGTGTTCGGTTCGTCCGCCTTGCTCGATTCCGGCGCTGCCGGTGGCTTGCCGACCGGCGGGGATGCGGGTGGGTCGCCCGACGTTCTCGATCCGGTCGGGCGTCGGTCCGAGCGGTTGCGACCGGTCGCAGTCTGCATCGTCGGCGCCGGGCCGGGCGGATCCTCCGTGCTCGAACGCCTGCTCGCCAACGTGCCCGAGGTGCTCGGTGATCGGCCGTTGCACGTGCATGTTGTCGATCCGTATCCGCCGGGCGCGGGCCGGGTCTGGCGGCGGGCCCAGTCGCCGCTGCTGTGGGCGAACTCGCTGGCGTCCGACATCACCTTGTTCACCGATGAACTGTCCACGATCGAGGGGCCGATCCGCCCGGGGCCCTCGTTGGCCGAGTGGGCGCACGACCGGTCGACCGAGCTCCTCGAAGGTGAAAGCTCACCCGAACTGGCGTCGTTTGCCGCCGAGTTGCGCGCGTGTGGCCCGACGTCCTTTCCGACTCGGCCACTGCTCAGTGCCTATCTCGCGTGGTTCTTCCGGGCGACCGTCGCGGGTGCGCCGGCCAATGTCCGGGTGCTCGTGCATCAGGCCGCGGTGGTGGACGTCACCGACGGGGCCCGGCGGCAGTTCGTGCATCTGAGCGGTCGCCGGCCGCCGTTGCGGGTGGACGCGGTGATCCTGGCGCAGGGTCACCTCGACGCCGAGCCCACTTCGGCCGAGCGCGAGCAAATCAGGTTCGCGCGCCGGCACGGCCTGGTGTACATACCCACCGGCTACACCGCCGACTTGGACCTGGCAGGGCTGCGCTCGGGCGAGCCGGTGTTGGTGCGCGGGATCGGGTTGGCGTTCGTGGACTTGATGGTGCGGCTGAGCCACGGCCGGGGCGGCTCGTTCGCGCGAGACGCGGACGGCGTGTTGCGCTACCGCCCGTCGGGGCGTGAGCCGGTGTTGTTCGCGGCGTCGCGGCGCGGCGTGCCGTACCGGTCCAAGACGGGCTACGAGTGGTCGGGCGAACGGCCGCCGCTCCCGCGGTTTTTCACGTTCGAGGCTGCGCGGGATGCGGTGGACATGTGGCCGTTGATCACGAAGGAGTTGGCCGGTGCGCACTATCACCGGCTGTTCACCGCGCATGGGGAGCGCACGGCGATGGGGTGGTCCGAGTTCTCGGCGGCGTTCGAGGCGGCCGGGTCGGATGCGGCGGTGGCCGAGTTGGTCGGGCGGGCGGTGCCGGATCCGGCGGATCGATTCGATGTGGCGTTGTTGGATCGGCCGGTCGGGGGGCGGCGGTTCGCGAATGCGGGGGCGCTGCAGGAGTGGATGCACGAGCACATCGCGGCCGATCTCGCGCGTCGGCACGATCGCGGGTACAGCCAGGACCTGGCCGCGATACACGCGCTGTTGAGCGTGTACGGGGTCGTCCTGCGGCTTCAGGATGCCGGGCATCCGGTGGATGTGCCGCGGCTGTTGGCGTTCTTCAGCTATCTCGCGAGCGGGCCGCCGGGCCCGCGTCTGGAGGAGTTGCTCGCGCTGGCCCGGGCGGGTGTGGTGCGCTTTCTGGGCGAGGACGCGGTCATCACGGCCGACGACGCGGCGGGTGGGTGGCGGGCGTCGAGCCCGACCGTGCCGGGGCTCGACGTGAGCGCGCGGGCGCTGGTGGAGGCGCGGTTGCCGGAGCCGGCGCTCCGGCGCACGCGTGACGCCTTGTTGCGGCGGTTGGCCGCGCGGGGCGGTGTCACCGCCGATCCGGCGGGGCGGGTGTCCGCGCGGGCGGGCGACCGGCGGTTGGTGGACGCGCGTGGTGACGCGCATCCGAGTCGGTTCGCGGTGGGACACGGTGTGGCGGGTGGTGCCGGGAGCGCGGGGTTCTCCCGGCCCCGTTTCGACGCGCCGTCGTTTCGGGTCAACGACGCGTTGGCTCGGGGCGTACTGAATCATCTACGGGACGTCGGTCCGGCGTCTTCGGACCGGCTGGAACTTGTGACAGGAGCGACTCAGTGACCCTCGAAATCGGCTATGCGAGCCCTGTGGACGTCGACGCGTACGGCCCGTACACGGTGCGCGATCCCGACTATCCGTTCGTCGGGCTCATCGGTGATCGGGTATATCCGGCGGTGGCGGGGCGATACCACCTGTACTTGTCGCACGGTTGCCCGTGGGCGCACATCGCGGCGATCGTGCGACATGCGCGCGGGTTGCGCGACGTGATCGGTGTCTCGTACGTGGACGAGGAACGCGACGGCCGCGGTTGGGCGTTCCGCGAGCGGTTCGGTCCTGATCGGGCGAACGGGTTCGCGTTGCTGCGGGAGGCGTACGAGGCCACCGAACCGGGTTATCCGGGCCACATCTCGGTGCCGACGCTGTGGGACACGGTGACGCGTCGGATCGTGTCGAACGACTACGACACACTGGCGAACAACTTGATCACGGCGTTCGACGGGGTGGTCGATGCGGGCGCGGGCGCTGTCGACCTGTATCCGGAGGATTTGCGCGAGGCGATCGACACGACCGACGAGGACTTCGCGACGGCGGCGCGTCGGGGCGGTCTGTGGACGTCGGAGGAGGGCGTGGTGATCAACACGCTGGAGCGCTCGGACGCGCATCTCGCGGACAAGCGTTACCTGTTCGGGGATCGGTTCACGGTGTCGGACATCCGGTTCTGGGTGAAGTTGGTGCGCTTCACGAGGACGTATCACGCGGCGGTTGCGCAGGACGGGCGCACGCTTGTGGACTATCCGAATCTGTGGGGCTACGCGCGGGATCTGTATACGCGGCCGGAGTTTCGTGAGACCACGGACCTGTCCGTGCACGCGAGTTCGCTCTCGGCGGGGCAGTGGACGCAGCCGCACGATCGGGCCTTGTCGGCCTGATCGGGTCGCCGGGATCGAGTGGGCGGCTCTGCGGGGCTGGGAGTTGGGCGTCGGGTAGTGGGCGTCGGGTAGCGGGTGTCGGGTGTTGGGGATGGCCTGTTCCGGTCGGTGGGTGGGCGCGGTGGTGCGGGGCGTGAGGGGAAAGGTTCGGGTCGAGGGTGGGTGTCGGCTGCTTTGGGGTTTCCCAAACGATGGACGCCGTTCATCCGCAGTCCCGAGAATGGCCCGCACCTGTCCCTTTTCTCTTACCGGAGGCCCTGGGTGACATTCCGTCAGCAAGTGTCCCGTCGACGATCCGGATCCGGATCGCGGCGGCGACCGATCGGTGTGGTGGCCGCGACCGTGGCCGGCGCTCTCGCCGGTACCGCGTTGGTGCTCGCTCCTACGTCTGCGAACGCGGCTCCGGCCGTGGACGTGTTGCTCGCCGAGGTGTACGGCGGTGGCGGCAACAACGGTGCGACGCTCACGAACGACTTCGTGGAACTGGCGAACAAGGCTTCGGCCGCGGTGGCGGTCGACGGGTGGAGCGTGCAGTATCTGCCGGCGGCGCCCAAGCCGACGTCGCAGTGGCAAGTCACCGCGCTGACCGGCACGGTGGCGCCCGGTGGCCGGTTCCTGGTCGGCGAGGGCAAGGGCGCCGGTGGCACCGTGGCGCTTCCGACGCCCGACGTTTCGGGGTCGATCAACCTGTCCGGCACGGCCGGTACGGTCGCGTTGGTGCGCGGTACGACGGCGCTGACGTGTTTGACCGCCGCCGACTGTGTCGCGGACGCGCGTGTGGTGGACGTGTTGGGCTACGGCGACGCCGTGGTCCGCGAGGGTGCGCCGGCCGGTGCTTCCGCGAACGCGACGGCACTGGCCCGGGCGGCTTCCCTGGCGGATACCGACGACAACGCGGCCGACTTCGTGGTGGGCGCCCCGACTCCGCTCAATGCGCGTGGGGAGGGCCCCACGGGTCCTGGTCCGGGTGAGCCGGAGCCGACGAACGCACGGATCCACGATATTCAGGGCACGACGCGGGTGTCGCCGAAGAACGGCGCGCGGGTGGCGAGTGTCCCGGGTGTCGTCACGGGGATTCGCAGCTTCGGGAATTCGCGCGGCTTCTGGTTCCAGGACACCCAGGCGGACGACGATCCCCGCACGTCCGAGGGCGTGTTCGTGCTGACCGGTGGTGTCACGCCGCAGGTGGCGGTCGGCGACGCGGTCAAGGTGAGCGCGAAGGTCGACGAGTTCTATCCCGGCGGCGTCAACGTCGGCGGCCAGTCGCTGACCCAACTCGTCGGGGCGACTTGGGTGATCGACGCGTCGGGTCAGGCGCTGCCGGCTCCGGTGGTGGTGGACGCGGCGAAGGTCCCGGACGTGTACACGGCCAACGGGCCCGCCGGTTCGCCGTCGATCGAGGCGTTGCCGCTGGAGCCGACGAAGTACGCGCTCGACCTGTACGAGTCGCTGGAAGGCCAGTTGACGCGCGTAGCCGATGCGCGAGTGGTGGGCGCGAGTACGTCGTTCGGCGAGATGTGGGTCACCGTTGAGCCGACGCAGAACGCGACGGCGCAGGGCGGCACGTTGTACGCCGGATACGATGCGCAAAACGGCGGGCGGGTGAAGGTCTCGTCGCTGGTGCCGTTCGCGCAGGAGCCGTTCCCGCAGGCGAACGTGGGCGACACGCTCACGGGTGTCACGACGGGTCCGCTGACGTACGACAACTTCGGCGGTTACACGCTGGCCGCGACCACGCTGGGCAAGGTGGCCAAGGGGTCGTTGAAGCCCGAGTCGACGCGCGATCAGAAGAAGACCGAACTGGCGGTGGCCACGTACAACGTGGAGAACCTGTCGCCGAAGGACGCGCAGGCCAAGTTCGATCGGCTGGCGAAGGGGATCGTCGTCAACCTGGCGACCCCCGACGTGGTGGCCTTGGAGGAGATCCAGGACAACAGCGGGCCGACGAACGACGGTGTGGTGGCCGCCGATCAGACGTTGGACAAGCTGGTCGCGGCGATCAAGGCGGCGGGTGGGCCCACGTATCAGTGGCGCTCGATCGAGCCGGTCGACGGCAAGGACGGCGGCCAACCCGGCGGCAATATCCGCAACGCGTTCCTGTTCGACGCTACGCGCGTCGAGTTCGTGGACCGTCCCGGTGGCGGTCCCACGGCCGCGGTGGGGGTGCGCAAGGACTGGTTGGGGCGCACCCAATTGACCCAGTCGCCGGGGCGCATCTCGCCGGCGGACCCGGCGTGGGACAGCAGCCGTAAGCCGCTCGCGGCGGAGTTCCGCTTCCGTGGCAAGTCGGTGTTCGTGATCGCGAACCACTTCGCGTCCAAGGGCGGTGACCAGGCCCTGGACAGCCGATTCCAGCCGCCGTCGCGCAGCTCCGAGGTGCAGCGCGTCGCGCAGGCGAAGGTGCTGCGCACGTTCGTCGACCAACTGCTCGCATCCGACCCGCGCGCCAACCTGGTGGTGCTCGGCGACCTGAACGACTTCGCCTTCTCCCCCACGCTCGGCACGCTCACCCAGGGCGGCGCGTTGCGCACATTGGTCGACACGCTGCCGGCGAACGAGCGTTGGGGCTACGTGTTCAACGGCAACAGCCAGATGCTCGACCAGATTCTGACCAGTTCGCGGATCACCCGCTTCGAGTACGACATCGTGCACGTGAACGCGGCCTTCGCGGACCAGGCGAGCGACCACGACCCGCAGATCCTGCGGGTGCGGCCGAGCACGGGGAGCGACTTCCTGGACTACGTGGAACAGCTCTTCGAGGAGTGGGTGGATCGGGGCTGAGGTCGGCGTCGGTCCCAGACCGACCGGAGGCGAGCCGGGGTTTGGGTCGGGTCGGAGTTCGAGGCCGGACCTGCGTTTGGTCCCCGGGCTGATGGTCGGTCAGGCCGCGCTCGGAGTCGGAGGGTTCGGCTCCGGGCGCGGTCGTGCGTTGGGGGGCTGGGGTGTCGATGCCGGTGAGGCGGGCGGTGCGTTCGCGTGTCAGGATGTCGCGCATGAATGCTTCCCGCTGCCTCGTTCGGGCCCGAAGGGGCCGTGCCGCGTAGGTCTCCCGGATCACTTCGTCCGATCCGCCCCATGTGGTCGAGCGGTCGGCTGCGCTATCGGCACGTGCCCGGGCTGCCGGGGTCGGCGAACGCGGCGATTCGACAGTGGGAATCGCGTCGAGGCACGCCGGGCCGAGTTGCCGTCGCCGTGAGCGTGTGGTCGGCGCACGTATACCGCACCGATCGCCGATGGCGGCCGTGGGAGGCGGAGTTCACGTGCGCGTGCTGCGGCGAGGAGTGGGCACGCGACACCCTGGAGGAGGCGATGGCGGCACTGCCTGCGGGCACCGCGTCCCGCTTGCGCGTCGTGGTCGAGCGATTGGACGACGTGCTGGTGGCGCGAAGCCATCAGGTACCGTCGACGCCGGCCGAACTGCCGTGGTGGCGGCGGTTGTGCACCGAGTGCGGGGAACGACGGTGGTTGGTGCGGCGATGAACGGCGTCGTCGGCCACGTGATCGGCGATACGGCGCTGCGCACGCTCTGTTGCTGTTCCGACGTCTGCGGCCGACCGGAAACGGCGCCGGTCAGGCGCCTGCGGCCAGGGCGCGGGCGGCCGCTTCCGCGAGCGCGCAGGCGTCGGATACGCAGGCGTAGTCGACGTGTTCGGGCAGGTCGGTGTGCAAGTGGTAGTGCGGGATGAGCTTTTGGTCGTCGATCGAGACCAGGGTGGCCGTGGGGTAGCCGTGCCGGTTGGGGACCACGCCGTCCGTGGAACTACGGGAGCGCAGGCCGGTGAGGACGTTGATGTTGTCGCGGGTCGCGCATTCGGAGAGCAGGTTGTTGAAGGGGACGTCGTAGGGCTCCATGTGGAGCGGGCCCTCGGCTTCGAGCAGCACGAGATTGCCCGATCCCACGGTGTCGACGTTGAGGAACCACGTGCTGTCGAGCGGCAGCTGCGGGAAGTGGCGGCGTGCGAAGCCGCGTATGCCCTCTTGGAGGGCCTCTTCCGCGCCGGCGGACACGAGCAGGACGCGCACTCCGTGGATCGGGTCGTCGCGGAGTGTCTTCGCCATGGCGATCAGGACCGCGACGCCGGACAGGTTGTCGTTGGCACCGGGGACCGCCCGGCTGCGGCCGATCTGGGTGAAGGCCGCGGTGCACAGTGCGGCGAGGCCGATTCCGGTACGGCGTAGGGTCGTTGACCCGGTGGCGCAGCCGAGTGCGACCAGTGCGGGGGCGGCGACCACGGGCCACCACAGCGGCGGGTTCTCGTTCACCTTGTCGAGCAGGTGTGGGTAGCGCGTGGCGAGCCGGCGTGCGGCTCGCTCGTCGAACACCGCGCCGGTGGGGGCCGCGTCGTGATGGGCCGTGATCACGAGCGTGCGCGTGGCTGTGGGATCGCCGACGGACGCGACGACGTTGTAGGCGCTGCGGCGCCGGCCGGCGAGGGCGCGGCGGGCGTACTGGTTGCGGTAGGAGATGTCGTCGACGACACCGATCGTGGCGGCGGTCGCGGCCAGCGTCGCGGCGACGCGTGAGCGTTTGGCGAGCAGCCCGGCGGCGACGGTGATCGCGCTGAGTGTGCCTATCGGTCGGGCATACGAGGAGTAGGCGGGCTCCTCCTCCACGACCGCGTCGTCCGCGCCGAGTTCACGGAGCAGATCGGCGATCCGGTGCGCGGCCTCCCGCTCCCCGGCGGAGGTGGGCAGGCGCTCGATCGCTGCCAACGGCTCGATGACGGCGCGCAGTTCGGCCTCGGTCGGGCGGCGGGACCGTCGATTTGCGTTGCCGCGGTCACCTCCCGGCGGGGGCTCGTCGGTACGTCCGAGGCTGGTCATGCGCACACCCTGCCACGGCGCCACACAGGACGGGGAGACCGGCAACGGAAAACGTGCCCCTCGTCCCGCCCGGGGCCGCGCCGCCACGAACGACCGGAGCAACTGCCCGCATCCACGCGTCGAACGCACCCATACCTCGAACGCGCCCACCGAAGACCACCCGGCTCGGCCGGAGACCAGAGCGCGCTAACGGCGCCGGGAACCCCAACGTGCACCGAACTCTCCCTCCGGCCCACGGATCGACGCCGCGTGCGCATCCCGCGCGCGGCCGGCGCACACACCCGGCGCCGGCCCTGCCGGCGTAGGGCAGCCGAACCGGGCCGGGGGTGGGCGGCCCTGTAGCGGGTCGGGCTCGAACCGCCCGGCATCGGTGGCCCGGGAGGCGATCAACTCGGCCGTTCCCAGAGCGGGTTCACCACCGCCTCCCATCCGAGCGCCCCGACTGTAGACGGCCGTTGCCTCTCCCGCGTCCGGGCACCGGGTCAAGGCGGCGACAGCGCGCAGTTCGACGTAGTCCCGACGGGGCACACGTGCCGCGGACGGGACGGGACGGGACGGGATCGGACCGGACGGGATCGGACGGGACCGGACCGGAGCGAGCCGAGCCGAGCCGAGCCGCGCCGCCGCGCCCGCGAACGTCGTCGCGGTCTGCCGGGGAGGGGATTCGTCGCGTCACAGCCGCTGTCCGGGCGCGTCCACCGCGCCGGGCAGCGGCTCCTCGGTCGCCGGTACGACCGCTGCCGCGTTCCTGCGCGTGGCCAGGACCGCTCCACCGAGGATGAGCAGGAACGACAGGCCGATGGCAAGGGTGAACTTCTCGTCCAGGATCAGTACGCCGGCGGCAACCGCGACGGCCGGGTTGACATACGTGATCACGGTCGCGCGGGCCGCGCCGACCTCGCGGACCAGTTCGAAGAAGATCACCATCGCGACCGCGGTGCACAGCAGCGCCAGCACGCCCATCGCGCCGAACGCCTTGCCGGTGGGCACGTGGTCGGGCCACTGGTACGCCGCGAGCGGCACGTACACGAGCGCGGTGAAGCCCAGGCATACGGTGGTCATCGGCAGGCTCGGCACGTCCTTGAGTTTGCGTTCGGCCACCAACGCCGCGCCTGCGTAACACAGGGCGGTCGCGAGCACCTCGACCGCCGCCCATGGGTCGCCGCCGCCGAGGGTGGGTCCCGCGAGGACCGCGACACCGCCGAACCCGATCGCCAGTCCGGCCCAGCGCACCGGGCCCATTCGCTCGGTGCCGCCGGTCAGGTACACGAGCACCGCCCCGAAGATCGGCACGGAGGCGATCAGCAGCCCGGTGGTCGAGCTGGACAACCGGCGTTCGGCGTCGGAGAGCATCCACCACGGCCCGACGAACTCGGTCACCGCGAACACGAGCAGCGGCCACGTGTAGGGCGTGAGCCCACGCATCCCGCCCCCGCGCAGCGCGAACGGCAGCAGGACCAATGCCGCGACCCCGGTACGCGCGAACACCAGCACCGCGGGCGACACGTCCTCGACCGCGACCTTGATCAGCAGGTAGGGGATCCCCCAGATAACGCACATGCACGCGAACAACAACGCCCCACGACGACTCACGGCCGCGTCCCCTCCGTCTTCTCGATTCCGCGACGATGATCAGCCACCGGCGGCGGGCCGGTCTAGAACGTTGTTGCGGACGCACGGCGACTCACCCACTCACGGCGACACGGCCGAGGCCCGCGAAGCCCCGGCCGGAGCAGCGGGTGCGGGTACGGGTACGGGCAGGGGCCGCATACGTGCGCGGGCGGCGGGTCGCAGCCTGCCTGGGCCGGCTTGCGGCGAAGATGGTGTTGCGCGCGTGCGCACCAACCGCGCCGGCCTGCCGGGTGAACCTGTGCCCGCGCCGCGTCATGTGGCGGGCCGGCCTCTCGAACCCCGACGGCGAAGCCGGCGCCGAACCGGAACGCGTGTCGGGTCGGGCCGACAACGGGCCTCGGCCGGCCGGTCGGGGCGCACCTCGTGCTACCGGTGGATGCACCACGTCGCGCGGCCCGGGTCGGCCTCTCGAACGACAAGGCCGTGGCTCGTACGGCGCCCTCGTACCCACCGCCTCCCGCGCGGCGCGCGGCGCGCGGCAACGGGTGGTCACGGCCCGAGCGGCCCTCAAGCCCTCGCTCTCGCGCGCTCCTGGGTCTCGGGCACGAAACGTCGCAGTCCGGTCGGCGTCCGCCTCCCCCGTCGCGGCCGGGTCGGTCCCGCCGAGACCACACGGTCGTGGCGCGGTCAGCGTCCCGGGGCGATGTGGTCGGGTCGTGGTGACAACGTCGTGGCGAGGCGCTGTTGCGGGACGACGACGCTGTTGCGGTACGCGCCGGGCGTGACGCCCAGGACGCGCCGGAACCAGCGTCCGAGGTGGGCCTGATCGGCGAAGCCGACCGCGTGGGCGACCTCGGCCGGGGTCATTCCGCGCGCGAGCAGGCCCTTCGCGCGGGTGACGCGGTGCTGGGCGAGCCAGGCGTACGGGGGCAGGCCCACGGCGTCGCGGAAGGCGCGCAGGGTCTGGTAGCGGGAGAGGCCGATGCCGGCGGCCAGGTCGGTCAGCGACGGCGGTTGTACGAGTTCGTCGGCGAGCCGCTCTCGGACCGCGCGGGCGACCCGGGCGGCGTCGGGCGAGAAGCGGTCGGCGGCTCGTACCCGGACGGCGTGCCGCCGCACCAGGGCGCGCAGCACCTCCACGACACGCGATTCGCCCTCGAACGCGTCGCCGCCGACGGTGAGGTGCTCGTGCAGCGCGACGATCTCGGCGGCGAGCGCCGTGTCGTCGACGATCAGCGACGGGAAGTGCGGGAGCGGCCCGATCACGTCTTCGCCGACGAGTTCCGGCGTGGGGTACAGCACGCGGTAGGCGTAGCCCTCGGGTATGCCGGCGCCGCCGGTGTGCGTCTCCCCCGGCTCGGCGACCACGACCGCGCCGGGGCCGGAGCGGTGTACGGCCCCGCGATACGCGATCTGCTCGATCCCCTCCACGCACACGCCGATGGCGAACTCCTCGTGCGCGTGCGGCGCGTAGCGGTGCCGCCGGAACCGGGCGGTCATCAAGTCCAGCGGGGCGTCGTGGACCCCGTGCACGCGAGTCCACACCGCCGACTCGCCGTCGGCGGTGTCACCATTCATGTCTGTGCGCCCGCAGGTAAGCGTGCACGGGCCGTCCGGGCACGATGGGCTCGAACCACGCTTCGGGTCCGGGGTCCGACAGCCGCAACTCGACCGAGTCCGGGTCCTCGAGGGCTGCGTCGCTGAACGTCACGAACGCGGCCTCGACGTCGTCGTCGTACAACCCGAGCCGCTCCAGCATCGAGGCGCCCTGGTCCACCAACAACCGCAAGGCCATCTCCTCGGCGAAACACGCCGGAGGCGCCCACCCCGTCCCACTCAACCGCCCCAGGATCTCCACCGCCGCCACCACGAATCGTCGAACGAACCCTTCCTCTTGTACGGGCAACTCGTCCAACACAAAAAACGAGGCCCCGTCCTCGGCCCGAAGATTCACCAGATCCGTGAACAGCAGATCCACCAGCACACCCACCGAAGCCGCCACCGCCCCGGCCGCGAGCCGTGCCTTCTCCTCGGGCACATCGGGCTGCGCGGTATCGGCGTCACATCCGAAGGCGTCGAGTCCGAACGCCCGCACCCCCGCGGCCTGCCGCTCGATCCGCGCCCGCTCCTCGGGCAACGGCCCTCGCGCCCGCAGCATCGGGTCCTCCGACGGCGCATCCGGCCCGTCGGCCGCCATCAAACTCTCGTACACAAGATCGTCGTGCAATTGCACCTCACTGCGCACGACCCGCCAATCGGCCAGGATCCCACTGGCCTCCAACACCCCCATCACCATCTGCCGCGCCGTCCGCTCGGCCGACTCCAGGGTGGGCGCGTCCACGGACAACAGCACCGCGGCCCCATCCGACCGAGTGCTGACCCGAAAGTCCACCAGATCCACCCCGACCCCATCGGCCTCCTCGAACCCCTCCACGGAATCGAGCCCATCACTCAACACGGCCCCGACCCCGAACCGCTGGAGCGCGTCCAGATCGGGATAGGTCTCAAGGGGCACGACATCAACATTCACCGGGTAAGCCACCCGAAGATCTTCCCGGACCAACCCCCGTGCTCACGCCCCGACACCACCGAACAACCCCGTGGCAGACCACCCCCCAAAGTGCGATATGGTTTCCGTGTTCGGCCAGCCGGACACCGGGACGTGGCGCAGCTTGGTAGCGCACTTGACTGGGGGTCAAGGGGTCGCAGGTTCAAATCCTGTCGTCCCGACGGTGTCGAAGAGGCGCTGACCTAGGCGAAAGCCCAGGTCAGCGCCTCTTACTGGTTTAGACCACGTGACGACCGGATGAGCGCGGTCACGGAGTTCCGCCACGACGCCCTGCTCTACGCGGGGGTGGACCGAACGTCCCCGTCGACGACGTGGGTGTGGAACGACGGAGCAGCTTTCCTCGAGCCGGTCGCCACGCCCGACCGGTTTCACGTTCGGTGCGGGTGATGGATCTCGAGTCGCCCTCGTTGCTCGTCATCCTGGGGCCGGCGGGTTCATGGGCTACGGGGTGGGCGTGAACGAGGCCGGTGGCGCCCCGGGGGTCGATCCGGCCGCCTTTGCCCGGGCGGCCACCACAGGGGGTTACGCGGAGGCCGTGCCTGGGCTGGGGGTGTGCGCGACGAGGGCGTGGGCGGCTGTGGGGTGGGCGGGCAACAGGGTGCTGAGGCCGGTGAGGTCCAGCAGCCGTTCAAGGCGGTCGGGGACGGCGGCGAGGACCAGGGTGCCGTCGGCGGTCTTGGCGCAGCGGAAGATGCCGACCAGGGCGTTGAAGCCCGAGGAGTCGCAGAAGGTGACGCCCCCGAGGTCCAGGATCAGGTGCCGGTGGCCTTGTTCGATCAGGGCCAGTGCCTGGGCGCGCAAGCGGGGGGCGGTGGCTATGTCGAGTTCCCCGACGATGTGGGCCAGGGCGAGGTCGCCGTCGGTGTGCTGTGTGGTGAGGCGGAAGTCGGTCACGGGCGGCTCTCCGACGTCTCGCCGGCGGGGGCGATGGTGTGGGCGGTTGCGGTGAGGCCGTCCGCGTCGCGTGCGAGGGGGACGGCCAGGGCCAGCAGGGCGACGTCGTCTCCGGCGCCGTGGGGTGTGGTGTCGAGGAGGTCGACGGTGTCCTTGATGACCGCGGCCGCGCCGACGGGCCCGGTGCGTGCGGAGAGGAAGCGGGTCAGGCCCTCTTCTCCGATCATTTTTCCGCCCAGGGTGCGGGCCTCGGTCAGTCCGTCGGTGTAGAGGAGCAGTCCTTCGCCCGGGGCGAGGTGGAAGGTGTGGGAGGCGAAGTGCGCCTCGGCGAAGGCGCCGATGAGCATGCCGCCCCGGGGGCGCACCTCTTCCGCCGTCCCCTTTCCGCGCAGGTGGTAGGCCGGGGGGTGCCCGCCGGTGGCCACCGTGACGGTGAACCCGTCCTTCTCGTGGGGTTCCAGGGTGCCGAAGACGGCGGTGCAGAAGCGGGTACCGACAGCGGGGTCGAGGAGCAGCGCCGTGTTCAGGGAGGTGAGGACTTTGTCGGGGTCGGGGTCGATCTGGGCGGCGGCGCGCAGGGTGTAGCGGGTCAGGGAGGTGACGGCGGCGGCTTCGGGGCCCTTGCCGCACACGTCTCCGAGGAAGAACGCCCATCTCGTGCCGTCGAGGGGGAAGACGTCGTAGAAGTCGCCGCCCACGTCCTGCGGGGAGGCGGTGGCGTAGTGGCAGGCCAGCTCCAGCCCCGGGATCACCGGCAGTGCCGGCGGCAGCAGGGTGCGCTGGAGGGTGGAGGCGAACGCCTGGATGGCGGCCGTGTCGCGCTCCGCGCGCTCGCGGGCCTGCTCCTGTTCGATGCGCCGCTCCTGCTCGGTGCGCAGGGCGTTCAGGGCCGCCAGGCGCATCTCCAGTTCGTCGAGCACGATCGCGGCCAGGTCGGCGAGGGTGGCGGTGTCGTCCTCGGTGATCAGGCGCGGCTTGGTGTCGAGGATGTTGACGGTGCCCAGCCGGTGCCCGTCGCCGGTGATGATCGGCGCGGCGGCGTAGAAGCGGACCGCCATCGGCCCGGTGACCAGGCCGTTGTTGGCGGCGACGGGGTCGGTAAGAGTGTCGGGAATCACCAGGGTTTCGTCGGCGAGGATCGCCGAGCCGCACAGGCCCGGCTCCCGGCCGATCTCGCTGACGCCTTCCAGACCGTGGGCTGCCTTGAACCAGATCCGGTCCTCGTCCACGATCGTCACGCTCGCCACCGGCACCTTGAACAGCCGGGCGGCCATCGCGGCGACGCGGTCGAACGCGCCGTCGGGTGGGGTGTCGAGGATGTCGTAGCGGCGCACGGCGTCCATCCGGGCCGCTTCTTCCACGGCACTGAGCGTCTGCCGCCCCGGCTTGCCCGCCGGGCTGGTCGCGTGTTCCGCTTGCGGCATCGTCCACCTCTCCTCGAGGCGCCGGCCTCGGTGCCAACGACTGCGGCAGCCTAGACCAGCCTCCTGCCGTCAAGAAGCCGGGGTTTTCTGAGGTTCGCGGCGAAGCGTGTGGAAGGGGCCGAAGGTCCGTCAAGAACCGCGTCGACAACCTCCCGGGTTCAAACCTCGCACCACCGTTTGTTGTGGACCGGACCGTCGATCGGGGCATGAAAAGGATTTCGCCCGGTTCGTGTGCTGTCGGACGCTTGTCCGGGCGGGCCGGCGACACGGCGCTGACACTTCGGGACACGGGCACCAAAGCGGAGTCGAGGTCGGACTTCGACCGGCTGCACAGCGCCGCCTGCATCGCCATGAGCACGATCGGACGTCGGATGTATCTGATGCTGGGAACGGACCGCCTCGGGAGCCTGGGCACTGCGGGTCGACCTGCCGATGTGGGCCGGATACGGGGTACCCGGCGGCCACGAGATCGACGCCGCCCAGGGATGGCAGATCGCCCCCACCCACGCGTTGATCAAGATCCCCGGCCAGGACTACCGCCGACTCCCCCGACCCTGAGCGTTCGGTTCACCGGTTCGGGTCGACCCGGGCTGGCACGACGACACCGGGTGTCCCCCGCCGTCGGCGGGGGACACCCGGTGTCGTCGTGTGGCGGAAGTGTCAGCGCTTCCTGCGCCGTGACAGGCCCCAGATGAGGAACACGACGACTACTATTGCGGCGCCGACCCAGCCGGTCAGTGGCGCTCCGGTGATGCGTGCGGCGTTCTCGCTCAGAGACGTGGTCATGTCACTTCCTGTCGTCGTGGTCGATGGTTCCCGACACGCTCGGTTCCGGGTCAGGCGTTCTCGACTGCGTCGCCGACCTGCTTGCCGACGTAGGTTCCCAGGACGGCACAGGGGACTGCTCCCGTGCCGCCGGTGATGTACGTGCACCCGGTTTCGACCAGCCCACCGGCGACGAAGTCGGCGCCCACTCCCGCAGCGCCCTTCCAATCGCCGGCGGCCACCTTCTCGCCGAACTGCCAGGCCGTGGCGACCTGATTGAGCCTGCCCAGGCGCTTGGTGGCCTTCGACGCCGCGCTCTTGAGCGACCATGTCCCCGTCGGGTCGGCCCGGTTGATCGGGTCGCCGGCCGCGTAGGCGTACCCGTTGGCTTCCTTGCCTGCGGGGTCGGTCTGGGTGAAGCGGCCCACCGACGGGTCGTAGTAGCGGGCTCCGGTCTTGTACAGGCCGGTGGGGTCGAGGTAGGTGCTCGTGTAGCGGAGCGGGTTGGG
>NZ_WWJX01001520.1 GCF_009865215.1 Streptomyces sp. SID3343
CCGGACTCGCGCCGCGGCCCCGCCTCACGCGGCGCACCCGCCCGCAGCCACCCGGCCGTGGACGGAACGAGCCGGTGGTACGCGGCGACCGCCCCCGGGGGCATCACCCGCGCGTACAGCCCGGCGAGGATCCGCGGGCCGCCCTTCGCCTCCGCCTCCGGGTCCGCGAGGAACCGGCTCAACGACTGGAAGAAGCGGGCCCGTTCGGCCAACGCCTCGGCCTGCATGGACAGCGACCACGCGGCCGGGTCCTCGGACGTGCTCTCGACCGACTTCGCCACCTCGGGCAGCTCGGTCAGCCTGACCTTGCGCAGCACGTCCTCGGACGGCCACGCCCACTGCACCGCACCCCACACGGGGCCGATCGGCAGATCGCGTCGCCCCGGAGCGGGCCGGCCCACGCCGATCAGGCTCCACAGCGTCCACCCGTCGGCGGTGCGCTCGGGGATCGGCGGCAGCGCCACCGATTCCATGGTGACCCACCCGCGCAGCGCGTCGCTGCTGTGGATTCCGCTCAGCAGGCCGGCGACGCCGGGCCGCCGACGCGGCGTGACCTGCGCGGCTTGGCGCAGTACGTGTTCACGATCGAACGACATGTGTTTTCCCTGCTCCCGTCGAATCCATCGACCCCAGCGAACCCATCGGATTCGTGGGATTCGCGGGATTCATCCGATTCGTCGAATCCGGTGTGGTGTCGGACGCTCAAGCGCCCACGGGGTGGGCGACGGTCATGTCGGAGCCGAAGTCCTGCCACGCGTTGACGAAGTCCTGGAGCGGGATCGGTTCGACCGAACCGAACGGCGCGCCCGGGTCGTTGAGCAGGACGTAGACCGAGCCGTCGGGCTGGGTGTCGATGCCGGTGACCCACACGGCGTGCCCGGCGGGCGGGTTCTGCTCCAGCGGCGCGTCGGTGACGGTGTCGTGCATCGGCTGCCAGATCTCGTTGGCGTCGAGACCGACGATGACCTGGTCACCGCGCTCCAGCGAGTCGAGCAACTGGAACATGTCCGCGTTCTGGACCTGGTCGGCGTCGACGCCGTTCATCTCCAGAAGCTTGCCGATGTCCTCCAGCTGGGTGCCGGTCTGCGGGTCGTAGATGCCCGCCTGCTCGGCCTGCGTCATCAGCGCGTTCTCGTCCAGCGGCATGCCGGTGAGCTTCTCCAGGATCATCCCCTGGGTCACCACCGCGCAGCTGGTCGGGCTGGTCTGCTGTTGCCAGTACTGCGCGTCGCCGACCGGGTCGCCGGCGCCGTCGAACTGGTCCGGGGTCCAGTTCGGCGGGGTGTACGCCATGTTGCCGTTCTCGTCGATGTCGGCGCCCCACGGCGCGTACGCCGAGTGTTCGTAGTCGCCGTAGCCGCCCGGGTCGTAGCCCGCCGGGTCGTACTGCGACGGGTCGTAGCCGGCCGGATCCGCGTAGGGGTCGTAACCCGACGGGTCCGCGTACGGGTCGTAGCCCGACGGGTCGCCGTAGGGATCGGCGTACGGGTCCTGGGGGTCGTAGCCCTGCTGCTCGGCGTTCTCCAGTTGGTCGTTGCGCCAGTCCTCGCTGCGCTGCGGGGCGGTGTCCGGGTCGGAGCCCGGGCCGTACGGGTCGAACGGCGACGCGTCGTCGACGTCGGCCACTCCGTCGCCGTCGGTGTCGTAGACGTACGGGTTGTAGTTCGGGTCGCCGAACGTACCGTCCGGATTGGGATACGCGTCGCCCACGACGGTGCCGCCCGAATCGGTGTCCCACAGTGGTGCCGCCGCGTCCGTGCCCCCGTCGGCGGTGTCCAGTGTGTCGATGGTGTCGTCCGAGACCACCGAGAACAGATCGTCGTCGTGCGTGAAGTCGTTCATGTGCCGAATTCCCCCCGGCGTGTGAGGCGCTCGCGTTGGCTGTTGACCGTCGCGCGTCGCCGTTCCGTCTGCCTGTCCGCATCCCGCAACAGGCTTCTGCGCGCCGCGAGAATATCCTCACGGCGGTGATGCTCGGCCACCAATTCGGCGACCGTCGCCTCGTACGTGGCCCGATACAGGTCCATGTGCTGCGAAACGTCGAGCGTGTAGTGCGCGGTTGCCGTGCGAACGGCCTCGTCGATCTGCTGTGACAAACCGGCGGCGACCGTTCGCAGGGTCTGCTGCATTTCGGCGCGTGCGTGGTTCCGCAGTGCGGTGATGTCGGTGGAAGACAACGAATCCGCCACTTTGGCCATGAATCCGCCGAACGCGCCCCGGTGCGCATGCGGACCACCCTCGACATTTCGACCGCCGCCGAACCATTGGTCGAGCGCTCCGCCGATGCGCGCGCCGGGAGTCTTGGGGGCCGCCGGGTCCAGCCGCACCGCTCGAATCTGTTGGGTCACACCTGTGACCGAATTCTGGTACGCCAGCATTGCGGCGTCCGCCAGTTGATGGCCCGTGAGCACCGTGACCCGTCCCTGGCGCGGCAGTTCGGCGACGGTGCCGAGTTTTTCGTAGGCCGCCTCGAACTGTCGGTCCACCTCGCTCTTGGCGGCCTCCGCCGCGGCGGACAGCGCGCCGGTGACGGCCTGTTGGACGATCTCGCCGATCCGGGGCAGGCCGCGGCGGATCAACTCGGGGGCCTGGGTGCCGATCACCGCGCGCAGTTCGTCGGGTGTGCACGCGCGTTCCAGCGCCCGGTCGATCTCGGCCTGGGTGTAGCGCCCCCACTGCGGCGCCATGCCGCCGACCGACTGCTCCGCGCGCCGCGCGCCCTGCTCGATCAGTCGCGCGCTCTCGCCGTGCCGGCCCTGGACGAACGCCGCCATGTCGGCGATCCGAGCCCCGCCCAGCTCGGTTTCCTCGGTATCCAGGCGCTGTTGGGCCAGCGTCACCTCACGGCCGAGTTCGTCGAGCAGGTCCTCCAACAGGCGCAGCAGGTGGTCGGACACCGCCACGATGCGCTGCCGCTGCATCGCGTCGCGCAGCCGGGCCAGGGTGCGCGGGAACTCCTGGGCCCAGTAGTCCTGTTCGGGGCCGCGCAGCGGTTTGCCCGTGGCGATGCGCACGATGGGCTCGGCGGCGACCGGCTCGACCACGGGATCGGTGACGTGCAGCATGCGGGCGAAGCGCTGCCTGACGTGGGAGAGCAGGTCCTCGCGCTCGTCCTCGTCGATGTGGTCCATCTTGGTCACCAGGATGACGCAGCGGCGGATCTGCCCCGGGTCGAGCGCGTCGGTCAAGAACTCCGTGAGGGACACCGGGGACGGCGACGTGGAGGCGGTGAGCACGGCGGCGACGTCGGCGATGTCGCGCATCACCGTGCGGGTGATGTCGGTGTGGCCGGCGCGGGCGTTGGTGCCCGGGGTGTCGATGACGACCAGGCCGTCGCGCAACGCGGCGGCGGGGTGGCGGACCTCCAGGCTCAGTACGTGCGGCGCGATCGCCTCGTCGGCGGTGAGCAGGCGCACGATGCCGGCGGTGTCCTCGGGGATGTCCGCGTGCGGGGCGAGGTGCAGCAGCATCCGCCCGAGCGGGCTCGCGGCCCCGGTGTACCGGCCCGACGGGTACACGTAGCGGATCCCGTCGCCGGTGAAGCGCACCTCGACCGAGAGCGTCTCGCCGTGCGTGATCCTGGTCGCGGCGGCGGTGGTGGGCAGCGCCGAGGTGGGCAGCAGGTCGTCGGCCAAAAGCGCGTTGACGAAGGTGCTCTTGCCGGCCGAGAACTCGCCGATCACCGCGAGGTAGTAACGGTCGTCCCGGAGCCGGGTCTCGATCTCGCGGATGCGGGCGGTCAGTTCCGCGAGCCGGTGTTGGTCGCCGACGGTGCGGCGCACCATCGCGAGCGCGAAATCGAGGTGATCGGACGTCTCGGTGAGTGCCTCGACCACGTCGCGCCGCTGCGCGCGTCCTGCTGTCACGCCGTGCGCATCCACCACCGCGCCCCCTCTCGACGGTGCCCTCCCGTATGTACGGGCGATCCTGTCACGGCGGCCCGGGACGCGTCTTGGGCCCGAGACCGACGGGCGACCCGGGGGCGCGCCCCCGACCGTGTCCCGACCGCCCGGGACCGCCCCTCGGGCGAACGGCCCGCCCGGCCGCGACGCAGATGCCGAGGCGGCCCCTCACCCTCGCTCGGCGCGTCGCTCCCGTCGCCACCCGATCGGTCGAAACGGGGTATAAGCGACGCATACTGGTATATATGGGTGCTTCGGCCCGTCCGGCCAAGCCGAATCCGACGCGATCAGGAGATGGCGATGTTCGAGGAGGCCCAGTATCTGGCCCCGGTCACCCGCAGGGCCGACGGCGGAGTCGAGGTCGAGCTGTCCCGCAGCCACCCCGGATTCGCGGACGACGAGTATCGCGAGCGCCGCAATCACATCGCGGAGCTGGCCCTGAACCACACGCGCGGCGACCCGATCCCCGAGGTCGAGTACACCGACGAGGAGCACGAGGTCTGGCGCCGGGTCTCGCGCGAGCTGACCGTCTCGCACGCGCAGTACGCGGTCGCGGACTACCTGGAGGGCACCGCCCGCCTGGGACTGCCCACCGACCGGATCCCGCAGTTGGAAGAGGTCGGTTCGGCCCTGCGGCCGCTGACGAGCTTCCGCTACCTGCCCGCCGCCGGGCTGGTCCCGCTGCGCGACTTCTACGGCTCACTGGCCGACTCCTACTTCCACGCGACGCAGTACATCCGCCACCACAGCGTCCCGCTGTACACCCCCGAGCCCGACGTCGTACACGAGGTCATCGGCCACGCCAACATGCTCGCCGCCGACCGCTTCGCCGACCTGTACCGCGTCGCGGGCGAAGCCGCGCGCCGGGTCGAGACGCGCGACGCCCTCGAATTCGTCTCCAAGGTCTTCTGGTTCACCCTCGAATTCGGCGTCATGCGCGAGGACGGCGCCCTCAAGGCCTACGGCGCCGGAATCCTGTCCTCATACGGCGAAATCCGCGAATTCCGCACGGTCGACATCCGCAGGCTCGACCTGCTCGCGATGGGCACGATGCAATACGACATCACCCACTACCAGGACATCCTGTACGCGGCCGACTCCATGACCCACCTGGAAGACCTCGTCGGCACCTTCTGGGCGACCTGCACGGACGACTCGATCGCGGCGTTGACGGCGACGACGAAAACGCCGTAGGCACCACTTCCCGCGCGGGTGGCCGTCGGCGCCGATGCCCAGCCACGCACCGCCACTTGCCTCGCAACGAACCGATCCAGGGTCCCGGGCTGACATGCCCCACGCCGCCACACCCGACGATCGGACGCGGTCATCACCGCGTGGGCATGTGATCCGCGTGCGGGTGATGGCCGGCCCTGATGCGCAGAGGGTATCGGTTTGAGCGCCCGCCGTAGCCTCGTTACTGTGTTCGCCAGTGCGATTGAATGACTACTTACTGTCATTAAAGCGAATGCCACGGGGTGGCCCATGACGGGCAGTGACATCAAAATCGTTCCGGAGGATATCCGGGCGGCGATACCCAAGTTCGTAGCGGAGGCGGAGCGTCTCAGAGTGGCCGCAGACGCCTTTCGATCCGAGTTGGCCGCGTTGGGCGCGCCGTGGGGCGACGACGAGAACGGCCGTGAGTTCGGGACGACTTTCGCCCAGAACCAGACGGTGATCGTGGACGGGGCCGGCGTGCTGGCCCAAGGGCTGGCGAGTATCCCGCCCACCCTGGAGGCCATGGTGAGCAACACGGTCGACCGGGACGAAGCCAACGCCAAGATGTGGCGTTGACGGCCGAACCATGGGGATGTTCGGGGACGCTCTCGATGCGGTGGAAGACGGCCTGGACAAGGCCGGTGACGTTGTCGATGCCGGTTTGGACAAGGCCGGGCATGCGCTCGATGTCGTCGTAGACCTGGCGGAGGCGGGCCTCGACGAGTGCATGGACGTTCTGAAGGGCTTGGTCAGCCTGGGCGACGAGGCGGTCGAGCAAGTCGTCCAGTTCCTTGGTTTGCCGTGGCCCAAGGCGGACGAGGACAAGCTCCGTCGGATGGCCGGGACGTACGATCGGATGGCCACGACCCTCGATCAGGTCACCAGTGGGGCGTCCGCTCCGGCGCGTGCCGTGATCGCCAACAACACCGGCCTGCCGATCGACAACTTCGCCGCGTTTTGGAACCAGTACGAAGGCGGAGCCCAGAACTGGCTTCCCGCAACAGCTTCTTCGTGCCGCGAACAGGCGACGGCGGCACGCAAGCTCGCCGATGCCGTGCAGACCCAGAAGACCATCCTCAAGGCCGAAGTCCTGGCCGTGGCCGCGACCATCCTGGTCGGCGCCGGCCTGTTGGTCGTCCCGGGTGTCAACATCATCTCGGGGGCGGCAATGGCCGCTGCGACCACCGCCGCCGAGACCGCGGCGACGGCGTGCGGTGTGGCGATCAGCGCCGCGGTGCTCGAAATCATCGGCACCATCGTGGGCAGCGCCGTCATCGGCGCGGTGACCTCGGTTCTCCTGGACCTCGCGGTGGCCCAGCCGATCAAGATCGCCATGGGCGCCCAGGACGGCATGAAGACCGACCACCTCCTGGAGACCGCTGCCTACGGCGCGGCCGGAGGTGCGGTAGGCGGCACCATGTCCGCAGGCGCCCAACAACTCCCCAAGCTGGCGTCCCTCACCAAGCTGAACTCGATAGCCGGCCTCGCCGCAAAGGCCCCCACGGCCCTGAACAGCGTCACCGGCCAGGCATTGGCCGGCGGTGGCACCGCTGCCATCATCGACGCCGCCTCGGGTAAGGGTTTCAATATTCTCGACGTCTTGTCAGGCGTCGCCGGTGGTGCTGCGGGCGGGAAAGCGGCGCAGAGTGCTCGACGACCGGGGAATGTCACGGATGTCCTGAACGGTCCGGCCGACCTCAACAGCGGCGCCCGCCGTCGCCCGAGGAGTCTGCTCGACATGGAAGCTCAGGACGCCTGGGCGAGTTCTGCCTATGACGCCATCCTTCGGGAAGAAGGCGATTCGGCAGCAATATCGGCCCACACTGCGGAAATTGAACGCGTGGACGGAAGGGTCGGATTCACGCCGGACGAGATAAACGCGATAAAACAGCATCTGATGAATACCGAGCATCTCATTCAGGACCGCTATACGGGGGAGGTCGAGTTGAAGCGGTTCGATGTGGATCCCGACATCGCAGAAGCCTGGATCAGGCTGCGGGCAGGGCGACACCTCCCAGAGGATGTAGTGTTGCTGGAACATGAACTGGCGGAACTGACGTATATGAGGGAACATCCCGGTTGCACGTACAACGAGGCCCATGATGCGGCCAACGAGCGGCACGACTGGGGTTCCCAGGTGCCGCCGAGTCAAAGAGAAGACCTTGATTCCGAATGGTGACGATCGTGGCCTCAATCGTAAATTTCACCAAAATCTCCGAAGATCAAAACGTGGTGCGCTACAGCTTCGGGTTCGATGGTTCCGAAGAATCGAGAACGTTGGTGATCGACAAAGAGACGCGAGAAATAAATCCCGAAACAGGGGATGCCGACTACGAATTCAGAAAAGCCGGAATGAAGATCTACGCCATGGCTAAATCAACGCCCGGTCAATGGCCGGAGTACGGAGCACACGTCTCCTGACGGCTCTCCACGCTCGTCCGAGCCGGTATCGACTTGCCACGCGGGCGGCGCCCGGCAAGCCGTCTCGATCCGGTCGGTCACCGCGAGCGGCCTGGGTTGCTCGGCGTGGCATCGACCCCCGACGTGCTGCGAGCCGCGAGCGCGCAGCCCATGACCGGCGACGCGAGGTCGGGGCGACGCCCTGGGATACTTTCGGGCCGGGTGCTCGGCACTGTGTGACAACGAGCAATTCCGGCGCCCCTCACGTCTCGGGCGGGGCCGTCACGAAGTCGATGAGTTGTTCCACCTTGCCGAGCAGGGTCGGTTCCAGGTCGCGGTAGGAATTCACCGATGCGAGGATGCGTCGCCATGCCAGCGGCGGGTCCACCGGCCAGCCCAGGGCAGTGCATACGCCTTCCTTCCACGGCACGCCGCGCGGTACGTCGGGCCACCCGGCGATGCCCACCGACGCGGGGCGAACGGCTTGCCACACGTCGATGTAGGGGTGGCCCACGACCAGTACCTCGGTGCCGGTGACCTGCGCGGCGATTCGGCTCTCCTTCGAACCCGGCACCAGGTGGTCGACCAGGACGCCCAGTCGGCGTTCGGCATCCGGCGCGAACTCGCGTACCACGGCGGGGAGATCGTCGATGCCCTCCAGGTACTCCACGACCACGCCCTCGATCCGCAGGTCGTCGCCCCAGACCCGCTCGACCAGTTCGGCGTCGTGTCGGCCCTCGACGTAGATCCGACCGCCGCGCGCGACCCGGGCCCGCGCCCCCGGTACCGCCACCGACCCCGACGCGGTCCGCGCAGGTCGCGCGGGAGCGCTCGCGGGGGCGGGGCGAACGAGGGTGACCACCGCGCCGTCGATCAGGAAGCCGCGCGGGTCCATCGGGAAGACCCG
The DNA here is from genome assembly GCF_009865215.1 of Streptomyces sp. SID3343. Taxonomy (GTDB): domain Bacteria; phylum Actinomycetota; class Actinomycetes; order Streptomycetales; family Streptomycetaceae; genus Embleya. The sequence goes on from NZ_WWJX01001520.1 coordinate 8,425, forward strand.
AAGCCTGCCGTGCCGGTCCTCCAGCGTGACCGTGAAGCCCTCCGGGGTCTTCTCCACTCGCACGACGGCGCCACAAAAGCCCGTGGACGCCTCCTCCACGACCAGATCGCGTTCGGCCGCGACCTCCGGGACGGGCTTGTCCTTCTTCCACGGCGGGATCAACGACTCGGGTCCGTAGCTGCGCATGCCCAGACGCTAGCCGGGTGACGGGGTGTCAGTCCGGTACGACGCGCCCGGCCGCGACGTCGGCGAGCCACCGGGTCTGGCGCGCCACGAACTCCTCGTCGACCACCGCGCCGTGCCCCGGCAGCCACACGTGTGCGCCCAACTCGCGTACGCGGCCCAGCGAATCGCTCCACTCGGCCGCGTACGCGTCGGAGCCGAACTGCGGCGGACCGCTCTCCTCGACGATGTCGCCCGCGATCAACACGCCGCAGTCGGGCACGTGCACGACCAGGTCGTGATCGGTGTGCCCGCGCCCCGGCGCGTACAGCACCACGTCACGCCCGCCCAGGTCCAGCGTGACCGGCTCGCCGGTGCCCACGACGTGCCGGGGCGGCACGATCCGCGCGGCGTTCATCAGGTCGGCGTCGAAGCCGTACCCGATCCCGGCCGCGCGGCCCTCGTCGGCCCGTTCGGCAAGATAGGCGGGTAGCCCCGCATGTCCCCACACCTGCGCGTCGGGGAAGGCGTCCAGCACGTGGGCGTTGCCGAAGCAGTGGTCGAAGTGACCGTGCGTGTTCACCACCGCGACCACCCGATCGGGGAGGTCGTGGGTGGGCAGTTCGCGCGCGAGCGAGGACAGCAGTTCCGCGGCCTCGCGTTCGTGCGAACCGGTGTCCACGAGCAGGATCCCGTCCCGGCCCGTGACGACCGCCACATTGAGTTCGAGCCCGGGCAGGCGGCGGCGCAATACGCCGGGCGCGATCGGCTCCCACGTGGCGTGTTCGGGCAGTTCGGCGCGTACCATGCGTCAACCTTGGCACGGACGCAGGGGTACGGTCCTGATCGGGTGACCCGTACACTGGCACTCGGCGGGACGGAGTGCCAACCGGCGGGACAAACCGCCGGAAACGGAAGAGAACCACGGGTCAGGGAGGTGCGCACCATGCTCGACGATCGCAAGCAGGATGTGCTGCGCGCCATCGTGCAGGACTACGTGGCGACCCAGGAGCCGGTGGGTTCCAAGGCGCTCGCGGACCGGCACAACCTCGGCGTCTCACCGGCCACCATCCGCAACGACATGGCCGCGCTCGAAGAAGAGGGCTACATCACGCAGCCCCACACCAGTGCGGGCCGCGTGCCCACCGACAAGGGCTACCGGCTGTTCGTCGACCGACTCGCGGGCGTCAAGCCGCTGTCGGGCGCCGAGCGCCGCGCGATCCAGACCTTCCTCGCCGGCGCGGTCGACCTCGACGACGTCGTGGGCCGCACCGTGCGACTGCTCGCACAGCTGACCCACCAGGTCGCCGTCGTGCAGTACCCCTCGCTCACCCGCTCCACGATCCGGCACGTCGAGCTGCTCACGCTCGCGCCGACCCGGGTCATGCTCGTGCTGATCACCAGCACCGGGCGGGTCGAACAGCGCGTGATGGACACTCCGGGACCGGTCGGCGAGAACCTCCTGGCCGACGTCCGGGCGCGACTGAACAGCAGGATCACCGGCAAGCGGTTCGCCGAGGTCCCGCTGCTCGTCCAGGACCTCACCGAGCCGTTCACCGCCGAGGAACGGCCGATCGTGGCGGGCATCCTCGCCACGCTCCTCGACACCCTGGTCGAGCACAAGGAAGAAAAGGTCGTCCTCGCCGGGACGGCCAACCTGACCCGATTCGGCATGGACTTCCCGAACACGATCCGCCCGGTCCTCGAAGCACTGGAGGAACACGTCGTACTGCTTCGCTTGTTGGGCGAAGCGACCGACCCGGGCATGGTCGTGCGGATCGGACACGAGAACATGCACGAAGGACTGGCCGCGACCTCGGTGGTCGCCGTCGGATACGGCAGTGGGCAGGAAACGCTGGCGAAGCTCGGAGTACTCGGGCCGACCCGGATGGACTACCCCGGAACGATGGGAGCGGTGCGCGCCGTGGCACGGTACGTCGGACAGATCCTCGCGGAGTCGTAGAGTTGGCTACCGATTACTACGAGACCCTCGGGGTGCGGCGGGACGCCACCCCGGAGGAGATCAAGAAGGCTTTCCGCCGGCTTGCTCGGGAGCTGCACCCGGATGTCAATCCGGACCCGAAGACGCAGGACCGGTTCAAGGAGATAAACAACGCCTACGAGGTCCTTTCCGACCCGCAGAAGCGTCAGATGTACGACCTCGGGGGCGACCCGCTGTCCTCCGGGGGCGGCGGTGGCGGCGGCTTCGGACAGGCCGGGTTCGGGTTCAGCGACATCATGGACGCGTTCTTCGGCCAGGCCAGCCAGCGCGGGCCACGCTCGCGCACGCGCCGGGGCCAGGACGCGATGATCCGGATCGAAGTCGCGCTGGAGGAGGCGGCCTTCGGTACCACCCGGGACATCCAGGTGGACACCGCGGTCACCTGCAACACGTGCAACGGCGAGGGCGCGGCCCCGGGCACCACGGCGCAGACCTGCGACATGTGTCGCGGGCGCGGCGAGGTCAGCCAGGTCACCAAGTCCTTCCTGGGCCAGGTCATGACGTCGCGGCCGTGTCCGCAGTGTCAGGGCTTCGGCACCGTGGTTCCGCATCCCTGCGCGGAGTGCGCGGGCGACGGCCGGATCCGCGCGCGGCGCACGCTCACCGTCAAGATCCCGGCGGGCGTGGACAGCGGCACCCGCATCCAGCTCGCGGGCGAGGGTGAGGTGGGCCCGGGTGGCGGACCCGCCGGCGACCTGTACGTGGAAATCGTCGAGGTCCCGCACAACACGTTCCAACGGCGTGGCGACGACCTGCACTGCACGGTCACCATCCCGATGACGGCGGCGTCGCTGGGCACCAAGGTGCCGTTGCAGACCCTCGACGGCATCGAGGAGATCGACATTCGTCCCGGCACCCAGTCGGGCCAGTCGATCCCGCTGCACGGGCGCGGCATCACGCACCTGCGCGGCGGTGGACGCGGCGACCTCGTCGTACACGTCGAGGTACAGACACCGAACAAGCTCGACCCCGAACAGGAAGAGCTGATCAAGCGGCTCGCCAAGCTGCGCGGCGAGGAGCGGCCCTCGGGCCAGTTCACGCCGGGCCAGCAGGGTCTGTTCTCGCGTCTGAAGGACGCGTTCAACGGACGCTGAGCACCACGCCACGACGCGACGCGCGGATCGAACCCGATCCGCGCGTCGTTTCTACGCGCGCTCACCCGCTCGCGGGACACGGCGAAACGGTACGAGCCGCGTGATCCGGGCCGGCCGCCTGATCGGTACGAACCGCGTGACGGGTACGCACCGCGTGATCGGTATGTGTCGCCCGAGCCGGACGAACGGCCCGCGCCGTACGAGCCGTATGAATGGCCCGATCTGTACGAACGGTGCGAGCCGGACCCACGGGCTGATCCGGCCCCACGGCCCGAGTCGGACGATCCCGACCGACCAGGCGCGCCGAACCAGGACACGGAGAGCCGGATGAGCAGCACCGACCCCACCCGTCTGACCCGCCTGCCGATCGTTCAGGCGCCGATGGCCGGCTCGTCCGGCCCCGCCCTGACCGCAGCCGTCACGCACGCCGGCGGCCTGGGCTTCCTGCCCGCCGGCAACCGCGCCGCGGCCGCCCTCGCCGGCGACATCGCCGACCTGCGCACGCGGATCGGCGACGCGCCGTTCGGCGTCAACCTGTTCATGCCGCACCCCACGCCCACCCGGGCCGAGACCGAACTCCTCGCGCGCTACGCCCGATCCCTGGCCAAGGCCGCCGGCCGCTACGGCGGCGAGGTCGGCACGCCCGCACCCGGCGTCGAGCACGACGACTGGGACGCCAAGCTCGAACTCCTGCTCGCGCACCCCGTCCCGGTGGTGAGCTTCATGTTCGGCCTGCCCGAGACCGCCGTGGTCACCGCGCTTCGCGCCGCCGGCACCCGCACGATCGCCACCGTCACCACCCCCGAGGACGCCCGCGCGGCGGCCGACCGCGGCGTGGACGCGCTGTGCGTGCAGGGCGGCGAGGCCGGCGGCCACCAGGGCACCTTCACCAACCCGGTCGAAACCGCCCCCTACGGCCTGTTCACCCTCCTCGCCCTGGTCGCGGCCGAGACCGAACTGCCGCTGATCGCCGCCGGCGGCATCATGACCGGCCGCCAGATCGTGGCCCTGCGAACGGCCGGCGCGAGCGCGGTACAACTGGGCACGGCCTTCCTGCGCTGCCCGGAAAGCCTGGCGCCGCCCGCCCACAAGGCCGCCCTTGTCGACCCGCGCTTCGACCGCAGCGTGCTCACCCGCGCGTTCTCCGGCCGTTGGGCCCGCGGCCTGCGCAACGGGTTCGTCGCCCGGCACCAGAGCGAGGCACCCGCGGTCTACCCGCACGTGCACTACCTGACCACGCCCATCCGCAAGGCCGCCGCCCTCGCCGGCGAGCCCGACGGACTGGCCCTGTGGGCAGGCCAGGGCCGGCGCCTCGCCCGCGAGGAACCCGCCGCCGACGTCGTCGCCCGGCTCGCCGACGAGATGG
>NZ_WWJX01000157.1 GCF_009865215.1 Streptomyces sp. SID3343
ACCCGACAACCGACCCCCTCGGTACCCGACAACGACCCCCTCGGCACCCGAGAACCGATGCCTTCCGTGCCCGACAACCGGCACCGTCGACACCGCCGGCACGACCCGCCCCGTCGGTGCCATCGGGCACGACCCGCACCGTCCGCGAGGCCCGCTCCCGGTCGCGGTGAGCGCGCGGCGATCCGACCCCGCCGGCCGTCCCCGCAGGGCGGGATTCCCCGGCGACACGCCGAAGCGGTACACCCGAAGAAAAGTTGTCGAAGGCCGCCCGTGCCGGTTCTTGCGTGACCGCCCCACGCGGCGATTCGGCGCCGCCCTGCGCTGTTAGAGGGAAATCCCTCCACTCGACGCGCGTGGCACGCAACCCCGCACGCCCTCTTGACGTCATGGTGGTTGGAGGGTGCAGCCGTGCCCCGGTACGTCGCGGTTCATGCCGTCGGTCGACCGTGCCTACGATTGAGGCCGGCCGGTCCGGCGTCCCTCGTACGACGCCCCGGCCGGCTCATGTCCTCATGGCTACGAGCTCGGGAAGGCCCTAGTTTTTATGGCGAACAACTTGTCGTTCATCGGTCGTGACATGGCGGTCGACCTCGGTACGGCCAACACGCTGGTGTACGTCAGAGGCCGCGGCATCGTGCTCAACGAGCCGTCGGTGGTCGCCAAGAACACCACCACCGGGGGCATCCTCGCGGTCGGGGCCGAGGCGAAGAAGATGATCGGGCGCACGCCCGGCAACATCGTCGCCATCCGCCCCCTCAAGGACGGCGTCATCGCCGACTTCGAGATCACCGAGCGGATGCTGCGCTACTTCATCCTCAAGGTGCACCGCCGCCGCTACCTCGCCCGCCCGCGCGTGGTCATCTGCGTCCCCTCCGGCATCACCGGCGTCGAGCGCCGCGCGGTGGTCGAGGCGTCCAGCCAGGCCGGCGCGCGCAGCGTGCACATCATCGAGGAACCCATGGCCGCCGCGATCGGTGCCGGCCTGCCCGTGCACGAGGCGACCGGCAACATGGTCGTCGACATCGGCGGCGGCACGACCGAGGTCGCGGTGATCTCGCTCGGCGGCATCGTCACCGCCCAGTCGATCCGGGTGGCCGGCGACGAGTTGGACAACGCGATCATCGCCTACGTCAAAAAGGAGTACTCGCTGCTCCTGGGCGAGCGCAGTGCCGAGGAAATCAAGATGTCCATCGGCTCGGCCTTCGACCTCGGCGAGGACGAGCACAGCGAGATCCGCGGTCGCGACCTGGTCAGCGGCCTGCCGAAGACGATCGTGATCTCGACCTCCGAGGTGCGCAAGGCGATCGAGGAACCGGTCAACACGGTCGTCGACGCGGTCAAGAGCACGCTCGACCAGTGTCCGCCCGAACTGGCCGGCGACGTGATGGACCGCGGCATCGTGCTCACCGGTGGCGGCGCCCTGTTGCGCGGCCTCGACGAGCGCCTGCGCACCGAGACCGGAATGCCGATCCACATCGCCGACAACCCACTGGACTCGGTGGCCTTGGGCGCGGGCAAGTGCGTCGAGGAATACGAGAAGCTCCAGCAGGTGCTCGACGCGCAACCGCGTCGCTGACGCCGATCGCATCGGCGCGCGGCAAGACACCCGTCGGCGCGCGACGAGACACCCGTGACAGGCCCGGGATCGGCACGTGCCGACCATCGGGACCGCACACCGCATCTGCACTGATAGCGCCGCAACGTACGAAAGGGGCGGGCGCATCGTGAGGGACTCCCGACAGGGTCGGCTGGTCCTCGTGCTGCTGCTGGCAATCTCTTTCGCCCTCATCACCGTGGACATTCGCGGTGGCCGGAACTCGCCCGTCGCGAACGTGCGCGACTGGGCCTCGGCCGTGTTCGGTCCCGCCGAACGCGGCGTGTCCGCCGCCGTGGACCCCGTCGGCCGGGCCGCCAACGCGGTCAAGGACGCCGGGTCCCACGAGGGCGAGAAGAAGCGCCTGCAGGACGAGAACGCCAAGCTGCGCCAACAGGTGGACAACATCGAGTTCGACCGCAATCGCGCGGCCGAGTTGGACCGACTGCTCAAGGTCTCGGCGGCCGGGCAGTACAAGATCAAGCCGGCGCGGGTCGTGGCGATCGGACCGGCCCAGGGCTTCTCCTGGACCGTCACGATCGACGCGGGCAACGGCGACGGCATCAAGACCGACATGACCGTGATCAACGGTGACGGCCTGGTCGGCCGGGTCACCCAGGTGGGACCGATGACCTCCACTGTCCTCTTGGCCACCGACCCCGGCTTCGCGGTCGGCTCGCGCCTCACGGGGTCGATGGAGATAGGGATCGCCACCGGCCGCGGCGACCGCCCGATGAGCCTCAAGCTGCTCAACGCACATGCCCAGGTCAAAAAGGGCGACCGGCTCGTGACGTTCGGATCGCAGGGAGGCCGGCCGTTCGTGCCGGGCGTCCCCGTGGGCGAGGTCGGCGACATGAAGAACACGCCCGGCGAGCTGACCCGCACCGTCGAGGTCAAGTCGTATGTGCGGTTCTCCAGCCTCGACACCGTCGGAGTCGTGGTCGAACCGCCGCGCGCGGACCCGCGCGACTCGGTACTGCCGCCGCCGGTCGAACCGGCGGCCCAG
>NZ_WWJX01001521.1 GCF_009865215.1 Streptomyces sp. SID3343
AACGCAACGGGTGGTGCGGGTGGGAACAAAAACCCCACCCACCAAAGGCGGAACAGCAACCCGCCCCGAAAACGCCCGAAAGGCCCGTCCCGAAAACATCCGGAACGAGCCTTTCGACCCCAAACGGCAACCTCGCGAAACCGAACTCGGCGAAAGCCGAAGCCCAGCGAAGACCGGAACCCGGCGAAAGCCCAAACCCGGCGCAAGCACGAACCTCAGAGGTTGAACCCCAAAGCGCGCAACTGCTCGCGCCCGTCGTCGGTGATCTTGTCCGGCCCCCACGGCGGCATCCAGACCCAGTTGATCCGCATGTCCGCGACAATCCCCTCCGTCGCGGTGCGGGTCTGGTCCTCGATGACATCCGTCAAAGGACAAGCCGCGCTCGTGAGCGTCATGTCGATCGTGGCGATGTTCGCGTCGTCCACGTGGACGCCGTACACCAGGCCCAGGTCGACGACGTTGATCCCGAGTTCGGGGTCGACGACGTCGTACATCGCCTCGGTGACGTCCTCGGGCGTCGCCTGCGCCTTCGTCTCGGTCATTTCTGCCCTTCCGTCGTCTGCAGCGCCTGCGCGGTCGCGTCCTTGAAGGCCATCCAGCCCAGGAGGGCGCACTTCACGCGCGCCGGGTACTTGCTGACCCCGACGAACGCCACGGCGTCCTCAAGGACGTCCTCGTCGGGCTCGCCTTGGCCCTTGGACTGCATCAGCGCGAGGAACTCGTCCCCCGCGTGCATCGCGTCCTCGATCGTGTGTCCGATCACGAGGTCGGTCATCACCGACGCGCTGGCCTGGCTGATCGAGCAGCCCTGGCCCTCGTAGCTGACGTCGAGAACCTTCTCGCCGTCGAGCTTCACGCGCAGCGTGACCTCGTCGCCGCACGTCGGATTGACGTGGTGCACCTCGGTGTCGAACGGGTCGCGCAGCCCCTTGTTGTGGGGGTGTCGGTAGTGATCCAGGATGATCTCCTGGTACATCCCGTCAAGCTTCATCGTCGCCTCCCCCTTGGTCAGCCGAAGAACTGGCGAACATGTTCCAGGCCGGCCACGAGCGCGTCGACCTCACCCGGCGTGGAGTAGAGGTAGAACGAGGCCCGAGTGGTCGCCGGTACGCCGTAGCGCAGGCACACCGGGCGCGCGCAGTGGTGTCCGACGCGAACCGCGATGCCCTGCTCGTCGAGCACCTGGCCCACGTCGTGCGGGTGGATGTCGCCGAACGTGAACGAGATCGCCGCACCGCGCGCGTCGTTGTTCGCCGGGCCGATGATCTTCAGGCCCTCGACGCGGGAGAGCGCGTCGATCGCGTAGCCGGTGATCGCGTGCTCGTGCGCCGCGATCTTGTCCATGCCGATCGCCGACAGGTAGTCGATCGCCGCGCCCAGCCCGACCGCTTCCGCGATCGGCGGGGTGCCGGCCTCGAACTTGTGCGGCGCGGGCGCGTAGGTGGACGCGCTCATCGTCACGGTCTCGATCATCTCGCCGCCGCCCAGGAACGGCGGCAGTTCCTCCAGGAGGCCGAGCCGGCCCCACAGGACGCCGATGCCGGTCGGGCCGCACATCTTGTGCCCGGTGAACGCGACGAAGTCGGCTTCGAGGGCCTGTACGTCGAGCACCACGTGCGGCGCGGCCTGTGACGCGTCGACCATGACCAGGGCGCCGACGTCGTGCGCGCGGCGCACGATCGGCTCCAGGTCGTTGACCGTGCCGAGGATGTTCGAGGTGTGCACCACCGAGACGATCTTCGTCTCCTCGGTGATGATCTGCTCGATGTTCGACAGGTCGAGCCGGCCGTCGTCGGTGAGGCCGAACCACTTGAGCTTGGCGCCCGTGCGCTGGCAGAGCAGCTGCCACGGAACGATGTTCGAGTGGTGTTCCATCTCGGTGATCACCACGTCGGCGTCCACGCCGACCTTGAACGGCTCGTCGGCCCAGGTCAGCATGTTCGCGACGAGGTTGATCGCCTCGGAGGAGTTCTTGGTGAAGATCACCTCGTCCCGGCTGGGCGCGTTGATGAACTGCGCGACCTTGTCCCGGGCGCCCTCGTACAACGCGGTGGCCTCTTCGGCCAGCACGTGCACGCCGCGGTGCACGTTGGCGTTGCTGTTGCCGTAGTAGTGCGTCATGGCGTCGATCACCTGACGTGGGGTCTGCGAGGTCGCCGCGTTGTCCAGGTAGACCAGCGGCTTGTCGCCGTGCAGGAGTCGCTCGAGGATCGGGAAATCCTTGCGGATCGTGTCCGTGTCGAGCAGCCCCGGCAGGTTCATCGTCATACGGAGTCACCCTTCGCGCTGACGCCCGTGTACTCCTCGTAGCCCTCGTCTTCGAGCTTGTCGGCGAGTTCGGCGCCGCCGGACTCGACGATCCGACCGCCGTTGAAGACGTGCACGTGATCGGGCTTGATGTACTTGAGGATGCGCGTGTAGTGGGTGATCAGCAGGGTGCCGATCTCGCCGCCGGCCTGCACGCGGTTGACCCCCTCGGAGACGACGCGCAGCGCGTCGACGTCCAGGCCCGAGTCGGTCTCGTCGAGGATCGCGATCTTCGGACGGAGCAATTCGAGCTGAAGGATCTCGTGGCGCTTCTTCTCACCGCCGGAGAAGCCCTCGTTGACGTTGCGCTCGGCGAACGAGGGGTCCATCTGGAGGCGCGCCATGGCCTCCTTGACTTCCTTGATCCACAGCCGCAGCTTGGGGGCCTCGCCGCGGGTGGCGGTGGCGGCGGTGCGCAGGAAGTTGGACACCGAGACGCCGGCGACCTCGACGGGGTACTGCATCGCGAGGAACAGGCCGGCGCGGGCGCGCTCGTCGACGGTCATCGACAACACGTCGGCGCCGTCGAGCAGCACGCTGCCGCCGGTGACCTTGTACTTCGGGTGGCCCGCGACCGAATAGGCGAGCGTCGACTTGCCGGAGCCGTTGGGCCCCATGATGGCGTGGGTCTCGCCCTGCTTCACGGTCAGGTCGACGCCGCGCAGGATCTCGCGCGGACCGTTCTCGGCGTCCACACTGACGTGCAGGTCGCGGATCTCAAGCGTTGCCATAACGGACTCAGGACTCCTGGTTCACTTCGACATAGACGGCGCCGCCGTCGATCTTCACGGGGTACACGGGGACCGGCAGATTCGCCGGGGGGCCGGACGGGCGACCGGTGCGCAGGTCGAAGCGCGAACCGTGCAGCCAGCACTCGATCGCGCAGTCCTCGACCTCGCCCTCGGACAGCGACACGTTGGCGTGCGAACACACGTCGTTGATCGCGTACACGTCGCCTTCGGTGCGCACGAGGGTCACCGGGATCTCGGCGAGGACCACGCGCAGGGGCGTGTCCTCGTGGAGGTCGGTCTCGGCGCAGGCCCTGAGGTAGCTCATCGGACGCCGCCTTCGAGGCGGGCCTCGATCTGCGTCATCAGGCGCTCTTCCAGGTCGGCGATGCCCACGCGCGACACCACGTCGGCGAAGAAGCCGCGCACCACCAGGCGGCGGGCCTCGTCGGCCGGGATACCGCGCGACTGGAGGTAGAACAGCTGCTCGTCGTCGAAGCGACCGGTGGCGCTCGCGTGCCCGGCGCCGGCGATCTCGCCGGTCTCGATCTCCAGGTTGGGGACCGAGTCGGCGCGCGCACCGTCGGTGAGCACGAGATTGCGGTTGAGCTCGTAGGTGTCGGTGCCCTCGGCCGCGGCGCGGATGAGCACGTCGCCGATCCACACCGTGTGCGCGTCCACGCCTTGGAGCGCGCCCTTGTAGACCACGTGGCTACGGCACTGCGGCACGTCGTGGTCGACGAACAGCCGGTGCTCCAGGTGCTGACCCGAGTCGGCGAAGTAGACGCCGTACAACTCGGCGTCGCCGCCCGGCCCGTCGTACACCACGCGCGGGAACAGCCGCACGACGTCGCCGCCGAGGGTGATCACCACGGAGGTGAAGGACGCGTCGCGACCGACCCGGGCCAGGTGCGAGCCCACGTGCACGGCGTCGGCGTCCCAGTCCTGGATCGAGACGACCTTGAGCTTGGCGCCGTCGCCGACGATGAACTCGACGTTTTGCGCGTAGCTCGTGGACCCGCTGTGGTCGAGCACGACGACGGCCTCGGCGAACCGCTGGACCTCGATCGCGACGTGCCCGAAGGCGGCGCCGCCGGTGCCGTTCAGGGTGACCACGACGGGCTCGGCCGGCTGGGTGTCCTTCGCGACGGTGATCAGCGTCGCCTTCTCGAAGGAGCTGTACGCCTGGGCCGCGACGCGGTCCACCGGCGGGCCGGCCCGGCCGACGCGCTTGTCGTCGCGGTCGACCGTCTCGACGGTGACGCCCTCGGGCGCGGTCACCGAGACGGTGACCTCGCCGCGGTCACCGCCGACCGCGGTGCCATCGTGCAGGCCGCGCAGGCGCGCCAGCGGGGTGAACCGCCAGTTCTCCTCGCGGCCCGTGGGCACGGCGAAGTCGTTCACGTCGTAGGACACGGCGGCGGCCTGGCGGGCGTCCGCCGGCTGGGCGACCGAGCGCCCGGTGCCGGGGCCGGCGAGTTCGTTCGCGGCCCCGGCCTCGCGCACGGCGATCGATCCGGCCGTGGTGCTGCTGCCGGGTGTGTTGGTGTTCGCAGCCATGGACTAGCCCACAGCCCCTTCCATCTGAAGCTCGATCAGGCGGTTCAGTTCGAGGGCGTACTCCATGGGGAGTTCGCGCGCGATGGGCTCGACGAACCCGCGCACGATCATCGCCATGGCCTCGTCCTCGGTCATGCCGCGGCTCATGAGGTAGAACAGTTGGTCGTCGGAGATCTTGGAGACCGTCGCCTCGTGACCCATCGACACGTCGTCCTCGCGGACGTCGACGTACGGGTAGGTGTCGGAGCGGCTGATCGTGTCCACGAGCAGCGCGTCGCACTTGACCGACGAGGTCGAGCCGTGCGCGCCGTCCTCGATCTGGACCAGACCGCGGTACGACGTACGGCCACCGCCGCGCGCGACCGACTTGGACACGATGTTGGACGACGTGTTCGGCGCGCAGTGCACCATCTTCGCGCCCGCGTCCTGGTGCTGGCCCTCGCCCGCGAAGGCGATCGACAGCGTCTCGCCCTTGGCGTGCTCGCCGAGCAGCCACACGGCCGGGTACTTCATGGTGACCTTGGAGCCGATGTTGCCGTCGACCCATTCCATCGTCGCGCCCTCGTGGGCCACGGCGCGCTTGGTCACCAGGTTGTAGACGTTGTTCGACCAGTTCTGGATGGTCGTGTAACGCACCCGGGCGTTCTTCTTGACCACGATCTCCACGACCGCGGAGTGCAGCGAGTCCGACTTGTAGATCGGCGCGGTGCAGCCCTCGACGTAGTGAACGTAGGAGCCCTCGTCGGCGATGATCAGGGTCCGCTCGAACTGGCCCATGTTCTCCGTGTTGATCCGGAAGTAGGCCTGCAGCGGGATGTCGACGTGCACGCCCTTGGGGACGTAGATGAACGAGCCGCCCGACCACACCGCGGTGTTGAGCGCGGAGAACTTGTTGTCGCCGGTGGGGATCACCGAGCCGAAGTACTCCTGGAACAGCTCCGGGTGCTCGCGCAGACCGGTGTCGGTGTCCATGAAGATGACACCCTGCTGCTCCAGGTCCTCACGGATCTGGTGGTAGACGACCTCGGACTCGTACTGCGCGGCGACGCCGGAGACCAGGCGCTGCTTCTCCGCCTCGGGGATGCCGAGCCGGTCGTACGTGTTCTTGATGTCCTCGGGCAGGTCGTCCCAGGTGGCGGCCTGCTTCTCGGTCGAGCGCACGAAGTACTTGATGTTGTCGAAGTCGATGCCCGAGAGGTCGGAGCCCCACGTCGGCATGGGCTTCTTGCCGAAGAGCCGAAGGCCCTTCATGCGCTGCTTCAACATCCACTCGGGCTCGGACTTCTTCGCCGAGATGTCCGCGACGACCTCTTCGGAGATGCCCCGGCGCGCGTTGGCGCCAGCGGAGTCCGAGTCGGCCCAGCCGTACTCGTAGGTGCCCAGACCCTCAAGCTCTGGGCGAGCGTCGGTGGTCATGAAGTAGTCCTCCCGGAAGCCGGGGTGGCGTCGGTCGATTCCCGCGGACGGGAAGGGCCCCGGCGCGGCGGATGCTTGTCTTCGGTGTTCTTCGGGCCGGCCGTCCTCGCCGCGTTCCTCGGTCGGGTTGTCGCGGACGGGACGGACGATTCGGCCTGCACAGCAGGAACGTGCGTCGTGCAGACGCCGTCGCCGTGGGCGATGGTCGCCAGCCGTTGCACGTGCGTGCCGAGAAGGCGCGCGAACACCTCGGCCTCGGCCTCGCAGAGCTGCGGGAACCGCTCGGCGACGTGTGCCACCGGACAGTGGTGCTGGCAAAGCTGCTCTCCGCCGGGGGCGGGCCGCGCACTCGCGGCGTACCCATCGGCGGACAGCGCCTCGGCCAGCGCCCGAGCCCGCTCCCCGGGGGGTGCGGACTCGACCGAGGGACGATACCTCTCCTCGCGGGCGGCGAGTCGCTCGCGGGCGAATGCCGCGACCGCCTCCTCGCCCAGTCGCTCGGAGACGAACGTCAAAGCCTCGGCCGCCAACTCGTCGTACTCCTGGTGGAAACCCGAGCGCCCCGCGTCGGTCAACGCGAACACCTTGGCCGGGCGACCCCGACCTCGGCGTCCGTAGACGCGCTGCTCGGTGGCCGTGACGACGCCTTCGGCGACGAGCGCGTCGAGGTGTCGACGCACTCCCGCGGGAGTCAGCTCCAATCGCTCGGCCAGGTCCGCCGCGGTGGACGGGCCGTGGTCGACGATCGAGCGCGTGACCCGGTGCCGGGTGCCCTCGTGGCCGTCATGCTCGGGCGCGCCGACGACCGGAGCGGGGGTCCGCTTCGGTGCCTCTTCGCTCGTTCGCATGTATTCCACAACACCATTGTTGCGTTAATAGCTCGCCAGGCCAAACGGTCGGCGCGTGGAGTCCATCACTTAGGTGTGCCTAACAACACATGCTCGGGTGGGCACCGTTTGACCTGCGGAAATACCTGACGACCCGTCAGTTCGATGCCCCGGCACGTCGGGGCTCGTGGGCTTTCTAGACTGATCCGTCATGGACTCCCCGCCCCCAGCAGCAGTCGCCGTCACGGGCCTGGTCAAGCGCTACGGCGCCAAGACCGCCGTGGACGGGCTCTCGCTCACCGTCGCACGCGGCACCGTGACCGCGGTACTCGGACCCAACGGCGCCGGGAAGACCAGCACGATCGAGATCTGCGAGGGCTACCGGCGCGCCGACGCCGGCGACGTGCGGGTACTGGGCCTGGATCCCGTACGCGACGCGAGCGTGTTGCGGCCGCGGATCGGCGTGATGCTGCAGTCGGGCGGGGTGTACTCGGGCGCCCGGGCCGAGGAGATGCTGCGGCACGTCGCGAAGCTGCACGCGCGGCCGCTCGACGTGTCGATGCTGATCGAGCGACTGGGGCTCGGCTCGTGCGGACGCACGACGTATCGCCGACTCTCCGGCGGGCAGCAGCAGCGCCTCGCGCTCGCGCTCGCCGTGGTGGGCCGGCCCGAACTGGTGTTCCTGGACGAACCGACCGCCGGGCTCGACCCGCACGCGCGCCGCGCGACCTGGGATCTGATCGGCGAGCTGCGCGCCGACGGCGTGAGCGTGGTGCTGACCACGCACCTGATGGACGAGGCGGAGAAGCTCGCCGACGACGTGGCGATCGTCGACCGCGGCCGGGTGATCGCGTTCGGCTCACCCGAGGCGCTGTGCCACGACGGCGCGGAGAACTCGCTGCGCTTCTCGGGGCGGCCGGGCCTGAACCTGACGGCGCTGCTGACCGCGCTGCCGGAGGGCACGAAGGCGTTCGAGGTCTCGCGCGGGGCGTACCGGATCGAGGGCGATGTCAATCCGCAGTTGCTCGCGACGGTCACGGCGTGGTGTGCGCAGCACGGGGTGATGCCGGAGCGGTTGACGGTCGAACGACGCAGCCTGGAGGACGTGTTCATGGAACTGACCGGACGGGAGCTGCGGAGTTGAGCACCGAGACGGGCGCTGGGGGGCCGGGCGTTGTGGGGTCGGGCGCTGGAGGGTCGGGCGCTGTGGGGTCGGGCGCTGTGGGGTCGGGCGCTGTGGGGTCGGGCGCTGCGGAGTCGGGCGCTGGGGAGTTGGGCGCCGGAGGGTCGGGCGCCGTGGGGTCGAACGTCGTGGAGAGCGCCGTGGAGTCGAGTGCTGTGAAGGCGTCGCGGATCGAGCCCGGTTCGGCGCGGGGGACGTTCGAGCCGGCCCCGGGGGCGGCTCCGCTGTCGCGGATGATCGTGGCGCAGACCGTCCTGGAGACGCGGATGCTGCTGCGCAACGGCGAGCAGTTGCTGTTGACGGTGATCATCCCGACGCTGCTGCTGGTCGTCTTCAGCTCGGCGGACATCGTCGACACCGGCGACGGCGAACGGGTGGACTTCCTGGCGCCCGGGCTGCTCGCCCTCGCGGTGATGTCGACGGCGTTCACCGGGCAGGCCATCGCGACCGGGTTCGAGCGGCGCTACGGGGTGCTCAAGCTGCTCGGGTCGACGCCGCTGCCGCGGTGGGGCTTGATGCTGGCCAAGACGGCGTGCGTGATCCTGGTCGAGGTGCTTCAGGTCGCGCTGCTCGCGGTGATCGCGCTCGCGCTGGGATGGTCGCCGCACGGCAATCCGGTGTGGGTGGCGCTGCTGTTGGTGCTGGGCACCGCGGCGTTCTCGGGGCTCGGCCTGCTGATGGCCGGGACGCTGCGGGCCGAGGCGACACTGGCCGCCGCGAACCTGGTCTTCATCCTGCTGCTGCTCGGTGGCGGGGTGATCGTGCCGCTGGACAAGTTCCCGTCGGGCGTCGAGCACGCGTTGGCGCTGCTGCCGATCTCGGCGCTCTCGGACGGGCTGCGTGACGTTCTGCGGGACGGTGCGGGCCTGCCGTGGGGCGACCTGGCGATCCTGGCGGTCTGGGCGGTTTTGGGACTCGGCGCGGCGGCCAGGTTCTTCCGCTGGGAATAGCCCGCCCCGGCGGCCGGGAGCAGCCCGTACCGGGGACCCCTGTGCGCTTGTGAATCAATTCACGACGTAAGGTGTCCCGCATGAGTTTGCAGGCCGTCTCCCCGCTCGCGCGCCGCGTGTTCCTCGTGAACCTGGTGGCGCAGATCGGCATCGTCATCACGGGCGGTCTCGTCCGACTCACCGACTCGGGCCTCGGGTGCGACACCTGGCCCCGCTGCAACAACACCGACTGGACGCCGCACGACGCGGTCAGCCACCACGCGTACATCGAGTTCGGCAACCGCATGCTCACCTACGTGGTGGGCGCCATCGCGGTCGTGTGCGTCGTGTTCGCGTATCGGCACCGGCCGCGCCGCAAGGACGTCGTGGTCCTGGCCTGGATCCAGATCGGCACGGTGGTGGGCCAGGCGGTCCTGGGCGGCATCACAGTTCTGACCGACCTGCACCCGATGGCGGTGGCGAGCCACCTGCTCCTGTCGATGCTGCTGATCGCCTCGGCGGTGGTCCTGTACGAACGAGCCGGCGAAGGCGACGCGCCCGCGCGGCTGTTGGTGCGGCCGGAGATCCGCTGGTTCGGCTACGGCACGCTCGTGGTCGCGGCGGGTCTGATCGTGATGGGCACGGTGGTCACCGGCTCCGGCCCGCACTCGGGCGACCTCAAGTCCAAGCGTTTCGACGTGGACATCGACCAGATGGCGTGGCTGCACGCCGACCTGGCCTTCGTCCTTCTGGGCGCGGCAGTCGCCCTGGCCCTGGCGCTACGCGTCACGGACGCTCCCCTGGCGGCCCAGCGCCGCGTGTGGTGGCTCCTCGGTGTGCTGGTGCCCCAGGGCCTGATCGGCTACATCCAGTACTTCAACGGCCTGCCGGAATGGCAGGTCCTGATCCACATGTTCGGCGCCACCCTGACCGTGGTCACCGCCACCCGGGTCCTCTTCGCCCTGCGGGTCCGCGAGGACGCCGTGGGGACCCCGACCGGGGATGCGGCTCACGCCACAAGCGACCGCGAACCGGTGGCCACGAGCTACTGACCGACCCGACCGGCCCCGGCCGGGGGCTGGAACGTCATCCTCCAGGGTGGCCGGGGCGGGGCGGGGTGGCCGGGGCGGAACGGAGTGGCTCGGCTCACGGTCCGACGAAGTCGTACGACCACAGGACCGTACTGTTGTCCCGCCAGGACAGGCCCGGGTCCACGTACTTCACCGCGTTGCCCACGCAGTCCCTGTCCGCGTAGAGGTAGACCCGACGGTTGGTGTGATTCGACCCGGCGACGGTCTCGGGCGCCTGGTAGCAGTAGTAGGTGTCCGGGTTGTTGTCACGGTGCGAGACTCCGCCCTTGTCGATCCACGAGAAGTAGCACGCCCCTCCACCGGGCGGCGGACAGGCGACCGTCCTGGCCTCGGCCCCGGTTTCGGTGCCGGCACCGGCACCGGCACCGGCTTCGGACTGCACCACGCCGGTCATCCCGGCTGCGAGTGAAAGCGCCACCACGAAGCGTAGGGCGATTCTTCGACAAGACATGGCAACTCCCCATGTAGGGCACATTGATATATCAATGCGGACATCTGAATCGTCCTTGCCGCTTCCCTGCGGTGTCCATCACTCACATGGGTGGATTCCTCGCGCCACTCGCCTGCGCCACTTGCCCGCCCTACTCCCCCGCACGCATATCCGACGCAGCCGAACCCGAGCCCGACCAACCCCACCCGGCACGCTCGTTGCCGCTTCGGGCGGGGCCGTTCCTGCCGACACGTGGGTGCCGAAGGTGGCGAAACCTCTCAGGATGACGGCACTTCGTAGCAGGCGGCGACCGCGGCGGCGCGGTCGCGTAGGGAGATGCGCAACCACTCCGGAGCCAATGCCTCCGCGCTCGTGGCGAGTTGCCACAGTGCCCATTCGGCGTGTCTCGCGTCCTGGAAGGTCGCTTCCAGCCGCAACCGGCCGTCCGCGTCGGCTTCTTCGGCGTGGATGGTCAGGGCAGTGCCCGCCAGTTCCTCCCGCCGCGCCGGGTCCACCCGTACCGACACGGTGACTTGGTCGCCGCCGGCGCGAAACCGCGTACTGCGTTCCTGCCAGGCCCGGTCCAGGTCGACCCGGTCCGGTCGCTGTGCCGGTTCGTCGAGTTCCTCGGCGGCCAGGACCCGGGACAGCCGGTAGGTGCGGTCCACGCCCGACCTCGTGGCCAGCAGATAGCCCTGGTCGTGCACGGTGACCAGGCCGATCGGGTTCACCGTGCGCCACTTGGGGGCTTGGTCCACCGCCGCGTAGTACATGCGCAGCTTGTGCCCGGCGAACACCGCGCGCCGGACCTCGGCCACGACGACGTCGGGCACCTCCTCGGCAGCCTGTCGACGCGCCAGGAGGTCGGTCTCCGGGTCGATGAGCAAGCGCTGAGCCGCGCCGGCCGCGGTGGCCTGATAGCTCGCGGGAAGCGCGTCGACCACCTTGCGCATGGCCGAAGCGAGCGCCGAGCCCAGACCGAACGCCTGCGCGCCGCGCCGCGATCCGGCGACCAGCAGGGCAAGTGCCTCGTCGTGGTTCAGCCCGGTGAGCTCGGTCCGGAAACCGGGCAGCAACGCGAACCCGCCGTGCCGACCGCGTTCGGCGTAGACCGGGACTCCGGCCGCGGACAGCGCCTCGATATCGCGCAGCACGGTGCGCGTGGATACCTCCAACTCACGGGCCAGCACGGCCGCGGACAGTCGACCGTGCCGCCGCAGCAACAGCACCAGCGATACCAACCGATCGGCGCGCATCGGAAAAGCCTATGGGAATACACGACACAGGGTGTCGTGATTGGTTGCGAGGCTCATCCGGCACGACGAAGTCCCACTGCACACCCTGAAAGGTGATCCACCCATGGCGCACGCCATCGTCAACCCGGACGGCCTGCACGACCCGGTCCCGTTCGGCTACAGCCACACCGCCGCCGTCCCCGCCGGCACCGAACTGGTGCTTGTCGCAGGTCAGTACGGATCCGGCCCGGACGGCGCGGTCGTCTCGACCGACTTCGCCGAGCAGGTGACGCAGACGTTCCGCAACATCGGCGTTGCCCTGGCTGCCCACGGGCTCGACCTGAGCCACGTCGTCCAGCTCAGGACGTACGTGGTGAACCACGACGTAGGCAAGCTCGGCCCGATCGCCGCGGCCGTGCAGGAGGGTTGGGGTACGACACCGCCTACGCAAACCCTCATCGGCGTCGCGAGCCTGGCCGCACCCGACGTGCTGTTCGAGGTCGAAGCCCTCGCCGCCCGGCCCTGATTTCGCCACCCGTGGTGTGCGAGACCGCCTCGTAGGCAAACCCACACGGCTTGCCTACGAGGCGTCGACGCATCCGCCTTGCCCGCCCGGCGGCGACGGATGCGGACGGGGGTGGGGATGGGGGTGGGGATGGGGCTGGGGGTGCGGAAGACGGGAGAGCGGCAGAACAGTGGCCGCCGTGGACCGCAGCCCGTCGAAGATCAGGTGCAGGTAGCGACGCCACAGATCCGGTACGTCCTCCACTGCGGGCGTGGCCGCCACACACGCGGCGCCGAGGAGGCGGACCACGTCCTCGCCCGTGATGTCGGGCCGAATGGTGCCGGCGCGGCGGGCCCGGTCGGTAAGGGCCTCCGCGGCTGCCGACAGGCGATCACGTGCGGCCCGGATGTCCGGTGAACTGCGGATGATTCCGGTAGCCGCCTGGCAGAAGGCACGGTCGCGGGTCTGCATCTCGACGCCGGTGGCCATGAAGGTCAGGAGGGCTGCGGCGGGGTCGTCGGCGTTCAGCAACTCGGTGGCGGTGCGGGTGAGTTCGTCGAGTTGGTCGGTGAAGATCGCGGCCACCAGGCGTTCCTTCGTGGCGAAGTGGCGAAAGACCGTGCCTTTGCCGATGCCGGCGCGCGTGGCGATCTCCGCGATCGAGGCATCCATGCCCTGCTCGGCGAAGATCGCGGCGGCGGCGTCCAGAAGGGCCCGCCGGTTGTGCGCGGCGTCGGCGCGCAGCCGATTCGGCGGCGGCAACACCTCTTCACCCGGCTCGTCCTCGTGCACACTCACGTCTCCCCCTCCCCCTCCCTGACCACCACGGACCACCGACTACCGACCACGGCTCGATCATACGTCAACCGGACCGCCCGGTCAGGTTAGCTGCTACCGTCTCAACCTGACCGGCCGGTCCGGTTGACTTCCGTGATCCTCCTGATCACTTCCCCGACCGGCAACAGACCCATGAGCAAGGACGATTCATGGACCGCACGACGACGAACGGCACGCCAAGGAACCGCCCGACAACGACGCCCGAGACCATGTACGCGGTGGTCGCTCACGACTACGGCCCACCGTCGGCCCTGGCAGTCGAGGAAGTACCGATCCCCCGCCCCGGCCCCGGACAGATGCAAGTACGGGTGACGGCCGCAGCACTCAACCCGGCCGACCTCAGGTCGCTCAGCGGCGTCCTGGCAGACCTCGCGCCGCTGCGCTTCCCGCACATACCCGGCAGCGACTTCGCCGGCACCGTGACCGAAGTCGGCGCGGCGGTCGAGCGGTTCGTGGTGGGCGACGAAGTGTTCGGCCTCGGCCTGCCCCGCGCCGCGCCGCGAATGGCGTCCCTCGTGTCCACTCCGCCATCCCTGACCACGGGAACGATGGCCGAGTATGCGATCTTCGAGGCCGACACCCCGGCCCTCGCGTTTCGCCCGCCGGGCCTGAGCGCCGAGCGGGCCGCGACGCTGCCCATCGTCGGCCTGACCGCGTTGTCGCTGCTGCGGGCCGGCCGGTTCCGGGCCGGCGAAACCGTACTGGTCATCGGCGCCACCGGCGGCGTCGGCAGCGCGGCCGTCCCGCTCCTGGCCGCCGCGAACGTGTACCTCATCGCCACCGCGAGCCCCACCAACGACGACTACGTACGCGCCCTGGGCGCCCACGAAGTCATCGACCACCGCAGCACCGACATCGCCACCGAAACCGCCCGCCGCTTCCCCGACGGCGTCGACGCGGTGGTCAACCTGGCCCTACCGGGCGACCGCCTGGTGGACCTGAGCCGGGTGATCCGTCCCGGCGGCCGACTGCTCAACGTCGCCCACCCCTCCCCGGACCCCACCGCTTTCGCCGGCCGAATCACCGTGACCACCGTCTACGGCACCGCCCGCCCCGGCGACCTGGACGAACTCGCCGCCCGAGCCCTCGACGGCACCCTGCCCGAGGCCATCAGCCGCCGCTACCCCTTGACCGCCGGCGCCCTCGCGTTCCGCGAACTGGCCGAACTACACACCCACGGCAAACTCGTCATCACCACAGCCACCCCCACGATCCCCCACCAACCCGCACCCCCGACCCACTGACCCAGCGAACACCCCGAACACTCACAACCGACGTCACGCCTCGGTCGGGGACGAGTGGCTTTGCGCTGGAGGGCCGGGCGTTCTGGCCGATGTTGCGCTTTCGTCGGGAGCGGGTGGCTTTGCGCTGAGGGCCGGGCGTTCTCGGCCGGCGTTGCGCTTTGGCCGGGAGCGGGTGGCTTTGCACTGAGGGCAGGGCGTTCTCGGCCGGTGTTGCGCTTTGGTGCGGGACGGGTGGCTTTGCGCTGAGGGCCGGGCGTTCTCGGCCGGCGTTGCGCTTTGGTCGGGAGCGGGTGGCTTTGTGCTATCGGGTGGGCGACAGGTGACGGGGGCG
>NZ_WWJX01001522.1 GCF_009865215.1 Streptomyces sp. SID3343
CGGCCGTGGAGCCGCTCGACGGCGCCCCCGCCGAAGGCGTCGCGGCGGGGGCGGCGGGGTCGGTCTTGGCCGCCGCGCACCCGGGCACCGCCGCGAGCGCCTTGCCGGCCTCGCCCCGGTGCAGCTTGTCGAGCGCGGTGTGCGAGGACGCCTGCATCGCCTTGATCTCGGGGTCCAGCGAGCGCAACCCGTCGGCGAACACGTTCTGTTGATCCGTGCTCAGGCCTTCTATCTTGGCCTGGATCGCACCCCACCCCTTGGCCGCGCTCTGCAGTTCGGCGACCACCGTCGTGCGCAGCACGGGCCCGTCCGGGACGGCGGGCGGGCCGGCCCGGTCGATGCCCTCGGCAAGCTTGTTGTCCGCGTCCGCGAGTTTGGCGATGTCGGCCGCGAGCCGCGTCTTGAGCGTCGCGGGCTGCTCACCCGCGATGACCTTGCCGACGTCCGCGAGCGCGACCCGGGCGTCGTCGATGCGCGTCGTGACGTCGGCCGCACAGACCTTGGCGGCCCACACCTGCAACTCGGCCTTCTTTTTCTTCTCGTCGCTCTTGCCGTCGTCACCACTCGAACACGCGGTCAAGGCCGATGCCAGGACCAGCGCGGAGACCACCAGGAACTTCCTCGACACGCTTTCCACCTTCGCTCGGAGCCGGACCGAGACTCGCACAGCGCAAAGGTGTTCGGCCAAACGGCGGCGTGCCCGGACGGCACAAAGGCACGCACGCCGACCATCCGGCGTGCGTGCCCGCGGCGCGCCGGGTCAGGCGGCCGCCTTGGTGACCTGTTCCTCGTGGTCGTCGTCCTCCGAACCGACGACGACCGATTTGCGCTTGCTGTACCAGACCGAGCCGACGATCACGACGACCGCGAAGGCCGCCGCGAGGGCCCGTAGCGCGTTGTTCTGATCCTCGCCGATGCTCAGCTTGACGATGGCCGGCGCGATCAGCAGGGACACCAGGTTCATCACCTTGAGCAGCGGGTTGATCGCCGGGCCCGCGGTGTCCTTGAACGGGTCGCCGACGGTGTCGCCGATGATCGTGGCCTCGTGGGCGGGTGAGCCCTTGCCTCCGTAGCTGCCGTCCTCGACCATCTTCTTGGCGTTGTCCCACGCGCCGCCGGAGTTGGCCAGGAACACCGCCATCAGGGTGCCGGTACCGATCGCACCGGCCAGGAACGCCGCGAGCGGGCCGATCCCCAGGGTGAACCCGACCGCGATCGGGGCCATCACGGCGAGCAGTCCGGGGGTGGCCAGCTCACGCAGCGAGTCGCGCGTGCAGATGTCCACCACTCGGCCGTACTCGGGCAGTTCGGTGCCGTTCATGATCCCGGGTCGGGTCTTGAACTGGTTGCGCACCTCGAACACGACGGCGCCCGCCGCGCGCGAGACCGCGTTGATCGCGAGGCCGCTGAACAGGAACACCACCGCGGCGCCCAGGATCAGGCCGACCAGGTTGTTCGGTTGGGTGATGTCGGTGCTGAACGCGAACGCGGTGAGCTTGGAGACGTCGGTCAGCCCGCCCGCCTCGTTCATCGCCGTCGAGACGGCGTCACGATAGGACCCGTACAGCGCCGTCGCGGCGAGCACGGCGGTGGCGATCGCGATGCCCTTGGTGATCGCCTTGGTCGTGTTGCCGACCGCGTCGAGTTCGGTGAGCACCTGCGCGCCCTCGCCCTCGACGTCGCCGGACATCTCGGCGATGCCCTGCGCGTTGTCGGCGACCGGACCGAACGTGTCCATGGCCACGATCACCCCGACCGTGGTCAACAGCCCCGTGCCCGCGAGCGCGACCGCGAACAGCGCGAGCATGATGATGCCCCCGCCGAGCAGATACGCCCCGAGCACGGCCACCGAGATGAGCACCGCCGCGTACACGGCGGATTCCAGTCCCAGGGCGATACCCGACAGGATCACCGTCGCCGGGCCGGTCAGCGACGTCGCCGTGACGTCTCGTACCGGGCGCCTGCTGGTCTCGGTGAAGTAGCCGGTCAGCTGTTGGATGACCGCCGCGAGCACGATCCCGATCAGCACCGCCACGAGCGCGAACAGGCGCGGGTCGGCGTCGTGCGCGAGGATTTCCTGGTCGTTCAACCCGTCGAGGTCCGAGAACTTGCTCGGCAGGTACAGGTACGCGGCGCCCGCGACCAGGACGAGCGAGATGATCGCCGAGACGAAGAAGCCCCGGTTGATCGCGCTCATCCCGCTGCGGTCGCCCGCGCGGGGAGCGACGGTGTAGATGCCCACGACGGCGGTGATCACCCCGATCGCGGGGACGATCAGCGGGAAGACGAGCCCCGCGTCGCCGAAAGCGGCCTTGCCCAGGATCAGCGCGGCCACGAGCGTGACCGCGTAGGACTCGAACAGGTCGGCGGCCATGCCCGCGCAGTCGCCGACGTTGTCCCCGACGTTGTCGGCGATCGTCGCGGCGTTGCGCGGGTCGTCCTCGGGGATGCCCTGTTCGACCTTGCCCACGAGGTCCGCGCCGACGTCGGCGGCCTTGGTGAAGATGCCACCGCCGACTCGCATGAACATTGCGAGCAGCGCGGCGCCGAACCCGAAGCCCTCGAGCACCTTGGGGGCGTCCTCGCGGTACAGGACCACCACGAGCGCCGCCCCGAACAGGCCGAGGCCGACGGTGAACATGCCCGCGACACCGCCGGTGCGGAAGGCGATCCGCATCGCGACGTTGCGGCCCTCGTTGCCCGAGCGCGCGGCCGCGGCGACCCGCACGTTGCTGCGGACGGCCAGCCACATGCCGACGTACCCGGTGACCGCCGAGAAGACGGCGCCCACCAGGAAGAAGATCGAACGGCCGAGCCGCTCGTTCCAGTCGTCGGCCGGAAGCAGCATGAGCAGGAAGAAGACCCCTACGGCGAATACCGCCAGGGTTCGGAACTGGCGGGCCAGATACGCGGCCGCGCCCTCTTGGATCGCGCCGGCGATCCGCTTCATGGAGTCGGTGCCCTCGTCCGCGGCGAGCACTTGACGAACGAGCCCGGCGGCGACACCGAGTGCGCCGAGGCCGATGGCCGCGACGATGACGACGTAGGTGAGGTTGCTGCCGGAGACGGAGACGTCTGCGGCCATGGTGAGTTCGGAGGGGTGGATCCCGGACATTCGTCCTCCTTGGCTAGGAGCACTTCCAGATCGGGACTTCTCAATGCGAATGGAGTGTATGCAAATGATCAAGATCAGACCATGGGAATCGCCATGATCAGATCAAATTACCGACGAAATCCGGGCGCGATTCCGAATACTGACGAATGAACCGGTAGCAAGGTTTTAAAACCCGAAAATGGGGATACGTGAAAACGCCGAAATCGCCCCCGGGCAGCCGGGGGCGATGGGTCGAGCGGTCGGAGGTGGTCCGGTCGGCGTACCGGGGCCGGGTGGCGTGCCGGGACCGGGTGGCGGACGAGGAGCTGTGGGTCTAGCCCACCGACTCACCGGTCTTCGCGCCCGAGGGCCACGACATCCGGATCACACCGCCGTCGGTGCCTGCTCGGACGTCGAGGTCGTCGACGAGGCCGAGGATGACGGCGAGGCCCATCTCGTTCTCGATGAGATCGAGCCCGCCGTTGGCGGACAGGTCGGGCACGAGACCGGCGCCTTCCCCGAGTCCCGCCTCGGACAGCGCCGGTTGCGGGACCCCGTCGTTGACCTCGATGGCGAAGCGGCCGTTGCCGTCGTCCAGGGTGACCGTGACCGGGCGGTCGTCGTCCTCCCGGGCGTGGTGCATCCCGACTGCGCGGGAACACGCCTCGCCGACGGCGAGGCGCACCTCGTCGAGCACCGTCTCAGCGACCCCCGCTCGCCGCGCCACGGCGGCGGCGACGAGCCGCGCCGTGCGGACGTGTTCGGGCAGCGCGCTGAAGCGCAGCTCGACGATGGCCATGGTTCGTTCCCCCAGCCGTGCGTGCTCCCGCCCCCGGACCGGGAGCGGGCGCGATGTGCGTCGGGTCAGTCGGACGAGGCGATGGCTACCGCCACCGACGGGTGAATCGGGAAGACCTTGGTAAGGCCGGTGATGCGGAAGATCTTCAGGATGCGCTCCTGAGTGCACACCAGCTGCAACGAGCCCTCGTGGGCGCGTACGCGCTTGAGGCCACCCACCAGCACGCCGAGCCCGGTCGAGTCCAGGAAGTCGACTGCTTCCATGTCGACGATCAGGTGGAACTGGCCTTCGTTGACGAGTTCCACCAGTTGCTCGCGCAGCTTGGGTGCGGTGTATACATCGATCTCGCCGCCCACCTCGACGATCGTACGACCGCCCTCGGTTCGGGTCGACAGGGACAAGTCCACGGATCCTCCAGCACCTTGCTCTTGAGCGGTCGCCCCCCATGGATCGGCAGCCGCCAAGGCATTCAACCACTTATGGGCACTAGGGGACGATGAATCCCGCGACATTAGATGTAACACTGGTGCCCGATGCAGCCCAGTACACGCCCCCCGGAAGGTCTTCTCGGCCGCCTTTTGGCGGGTCGGGATCGACCCGATCGAGTGACGCACGCCCGGCGCATACCCGCTCGCGAAGGGGTTACCGCGGCCTGGCCCGAGTGGGTTCGGCCGGAAGTCGGCGACGCTTTTCGCGCAGCGGGTATCGAACTGCCGTGGGAGCATCAGGCCCGCGCCGCCTCTGTTGCGGCCCAGGGCCGCTCGGTCGTGATTGCGACCGGCACCGCTTCGGGCAAGTCCCTCGCCTATCTGTTGCCGGTCCTCACGACCCTGGTCGAGGGCGCGGACGCGCCCAGCGGGCGCGGTGCGACCGCACTCTACCTCTCTCCGACGAAGGCTTTGGCCGCGGATCAGGCGCGCGCCATCGAGGAATTGCGTGCCGCGGCCCCCGCGCTCGGGCGTGTCCGAGCGGCGACGTACGACGGCGACACGCCGGTGGAAACCCGGCAATGGATTCGCGCGCACGCGTCGTACGTCCTGACCAATCCCGACATGTTGCACCGCGCGTTGCTGCCTGGGCACCGTTCGTGGGGGCCCTTCCTGCGCTCGCTGCGCTATGTCGTGATCGACGAATGCCACACATATCGGGGCGTGTTCGGGTCCCATGTGGCCCAGTTGATCCGGCGGTTGCGTCGGGTGTGTCGCCGCTATGGATCCGAGCCGGTGTTCATCCTCGCGTCGGCGACCGTCTCCGACCCGGCGGTGGCGGCGGGGCGGTTGATCGGCGACACGGTGGTCGCGGTGACCGAGGACTTCTCGCCGCACGGCGAACTCGTGTTCGCGCTGTGGGAGCCTCCGCTGACGGGCCACACGGGTGAACACGGGGCACCCGTACGGCGCACCGCGACCGCCGAGACGGCCGAACTGCTGACCGATCTGGTGCTGGACGGCGTGCGCACCCTCGCGTTCGTGCGGTCGCGGCACGGCGCGGAGGTCGTTCGGGTGATCGCGCGCGACCGGCTGGCTCGGGTGGACGAGGCGTTGGCCGATCGCGTCGCCGCCTATCGCGCCGGGTACCTGCCCGGCGAACGGCGCGGTATCGAGCGCGCGTTGCAGGACGGTGACCTGCTCGGCGTGGCCGCGACCACGGCGCTCGAACTGGGCGTGGACATCTCCGGACTGGACGCGGTGGTGATCGCGGGTTATCCCGGTACCCGCGCTTCGCTGTGGCAGCAGGCTGGGCGGGCGGGTCGGGCCGGGCAGGAGGCGCTGGCGATCCTGGTCGCGCGAGACGATCCGCTGGACACGTTTCTGGTGCACCACCCGGATGCCCTGTTCGACCTGCCGGTCGAGGCGACCGTGCTCGACCCGGACAACCCGTACGTTCTGGCCCCGCATCTGTGCGCGGCCGCGGCCGAGTTCGCGCTCACGGAAGAGGAACTGGACCTGTTCGGGCCGGTCGCGATCGAGTTGCTGCCCGGGCTGGAGCGGCGTGGCCTGCTCCGCCGGCGGTCGAGCGGCTGGTACTGGACCAGCCGCGAACGGGCCACCGATCTCACCGACATCCGCGGCGCGGGCGGTCCGGCCGTGCGTGTGGTCGAGGAGGGGACCGGGCGACTGCTCGGGACCGTGGACGCCCCCGCGGCGCACTCCGCGGTGCATCCGGGCGCGGTGCACCTGCACCAGGGCGACACCTTCGTGGTGCGCGAACTCGATCTCGGCGAACGTGTCGCGCTCGTGCGCGCGGCGAATCCGGACTGGACCACCAACGCGCGTGAGGTCACCGAGATTCGGATCCTGGAGACCGTGCGCAGCCGGGAATGGGGCCCGGCGCGCCTGCACTTCGGCTCGGTCGAGGTGACCAGTCGGGTGATCTCCTTCCAACGCAAGCGGATCATCACCGGCGAAGTGCTCGGCGAACACAAGCTCGACCTGCCCGAACGTAGCCTGCGCACGCGCGCGGTGTGGTGGACGGTGACCCCGGAGCAGGTCGCGTCGGCCGGCATCGCCGAGACCGACCTGCCGGGCGCCGCGCACGCCGCGGAACACGCCTCGATCGGCCTGCTGCCGCTGTTCGCGACGTGCGACCGCTGGGACATCGGTGGGGTGTCCACCGCGCTGCATCCGGACACCAGGCTGCCGACGGTGTTCGTCTACGACGGTCATCCGGGCGGCGCCGGATTCGCCGAGCGGGCATACGTCACCGCGGCGGCGTGGTTGACCGCGACCCGCGAGGCGATCGCGTCCTGCGAGTGCGAACACGGCTGCCCCAGTTGCGTGCAGTCGCCCAAGTGCGGCAACGGCAACCAGCCTCTGGACAAGGCGGGAGCGGTCGCCCTGCTCGACGTACTGCTCACGGGCCCGGCCCGCGAGGACACCGCGGCGGACCCCACCGGCGCCGACGCCTCGGCCGTGACATCGGCGAACCCACCGGCGAGCTGACACCGGATCAGCCGGGCCCGTTGGGCGGCGGCGACCCGGCGCGCGAGCGCACACGCGTCCTCGGCCTCGGCGCCGC
>NZ_WWJX01001523.1 GCF_009865215.1 Streptomyces sp. SID3343
GCGGGCGTGGGCGGCTCGGCCCTGGTCGCCCCGCCCTTGACGGTCCGCAGCGGGATGTCGGCGACCGTGCCGGGCGGCACCTCGCCGTAGGCGTCGAGGCCGGGGTCCTCGGCGTGGTCGGCCTCGGTCGGGGGCTCGGGGGAGAGCTTGGCCCGGCCACCCCTGGCGGCGGGCGCGGGCTCGGCCCGGGAGTCGGTTCGCCCGGCCGGCGCGTCCGACATGTGGTCGGCGGTCCGCAGCTTCGGGTCGCGCGCGGGTTCGGGCGCGGTGGGCGGCTTGGGCGGCAGCACCACCGGGACGGCGGCCTGCGTGGTGGGCGGGATCTCGCCGTACGCGTCCCGCCCCGTGGGCACCGACGCCTGGGTGACGGGCGGCGTCTCACCGAACGCGTCGACCGGCTCGGGGCCGGGGCCGGAGTCGGAGTCGGACTCGGGGCCGGAATCGGACTCGGGCTCCACAACCGGCTCGACGGCCTCCTCCGCCTCGTCCGCGCGCGGCGCCGGCGGCAGTACGAGCGACGAGCGCAGACCGGACGGGACCTGCGAGAGCAGCGCCGTGAGCGCCGTGTGCACCTGCGGCGTCGCCTCTTCCAGGCCGACCACCGCGGCGGTCTCCAGGGTGACCTGCGCGAGCTGCGCCATCAGCGGTACGTCCGGCGCCTGCTGGGCCAACCAGCGGACCACGACGCCGAGTTCGTCGGTCAACGGCACAGGCGCCTCGACCGGTCGCAACTCGTCCTCGTCGAGCTCGCGCCAGTCCTCCAACATGGCGTCCATATCGTCCACCGTGCCGGCGTCTTCCGCGACGGGCTCGGGCACCGGCTCGGGTTCGACCTCCGGCCGGGGTTCGATCTCCGGCTCGGCCTCCGGCGTGGGCGCGGCCACGGCCGCCGCCTCGACCGGCTCGCGGGCGGCGACCGGTGGCAGGCCCATCACCGCGTCCACGTCCATCGACTCGTCGTCGCTCGGCAGCAGTCCCAACACTTCCTCGAAAAGGCGCGCAACGAGCGGCCGTACCGTCGACGTGCCGATCTGGGTCCAGTCACCCACCTCGCGCACGGTGGTGGTCAACAGGTCCGCCCAGTCGGGAGTACGCACCATCACGTTGGTGCGCGCGCTGTCGGGCCACTGGGACAGCCGGAAGCCGTTGCTCGCGAGCCACGCCCCCGGCAGCAGGTCGCCGAGTCGCAGGTGTCGCAGTTCGGTGTACGCGAGGTCGGCCAGCCGGCCCGGCAGTTCGTCGCGGCCGAACGTGTTCGCGGCGCGCACGACGGGCACGCTCATCCACCAGGCCGCGGGCAGGTTCTCGTGCTCCAGGTATTCGGCGACGAGTTCGGGCGCGACGAAGCGCAGAGCTGGGACGAAATCGGCCAGAGTGGCCTGGAGCCGGGGCTGCATGCAGGTCCTCCGTGAGGCGGTCGGTACCCCCGACGTTAGCGGCCGGGCGACGGGCGGGCCCAGGGTGTCCGGAGCCGTTGCCGTCTGCTTGCGGGACGAAACGGCGGAAGCGATGGTTCCCCGTACGGCGGCGCGAGGCGTGTGGGATGTATCCCCCTG
Source organism: Streptomyces sp. SID3343 (assembly GCF_009865215.1). Classification (GTDB taxonomy): domain Bacteria; phylum Actinomycetota; class Actinomycetes; order Streptomycetales; family Streptomycetaceae; genus Embleya. The sequence goes on from NZ_WWJX01001523.1 coordinate 1,557, forward strand.
TACTTTTCGCGCCGTCTCGCACCCTGCCCCGAAGAGCTGCTTCCGTGGCCGTTCGCTACCCGTGTCGCGGCCGAGGGAACCGTGTTCCGGCGCTCGGGGGGCTCGTTTCGTACAGACGTGCGCCTGCCGCGCGCCGTCGCACGTCCCACGCCACGTTTCACCAGGAGTAAAGAAGTCGATCTCACGAACACGGGCGACAAGGACGGCTAGTTTGGACAAAGGTTGCCGAAGCCTCCGGCCGGCTCATGTCGTGCAAGCAGGGGGAGAACAGGGGGAGACGTGGGCGAAACCGCACCATCGCCGCGACCCGGGGAAGCCCAGGCCGGCCCGTTGTTGATGTCCCTGCGTTTCGCCGCCACCGTCGAGGCGGTGCCTCGCGCTCGGCACGCCCTGCGGCGCGTGCTCGCGGAGCACGTCCCCGAGGCGCCGGCGGACACGCTCGAACTTCTCCTGTCCGAGTTGGTGACCAACGCGGTCCAGCACTCGGCGAGCGGTCGTTCCGTCGCGGTCGCGGTGTTGCGGCGCGAGAACACCATCCGGATAGCGGTGGTCGACCACGACGCCACGCCTCCCGCGCCCGGCGACGCGGTGGATCTGCTCGACGAACACGGTCGCGGGCTGCTCCTCGTCGAGGCCATGGCCGAGGAATGGGGCAGTTATTCCGTTCCGGACGGCAAGGTCGTGTGGTGCGACGTCAAAACGGTCGCGTGACCCGGCGCCGCGGCCCGATGCCTCGGCGCAATCACGCAGGCCGAACAACCGAATAACGCAGGCCGAACAACCGAACAGACCGGGTGAACCGAGTACACCGGCTCAACCGCACCGAGCACGCCGAGTGAACCGAGCACACCGCGTGAACCGAGTACACCGAGTGAGTCGGGCAGCTCGGATGAAGAGCGTGATTCGGTGACACCGTGCAATCCGGCAAGGGCCGGCCACAACCGTCCACTCAGGAGGGTACGTTGCGCGAACAGACCATCGGGGAGCACCTCGACCGTCTGGCCAGTCCCGACATTCGGGTCCGCGGCTCGGCCGCCGCACTCCAAGCCGCCCAGGCCGCCGCGCTCATCGAGCGCTCGGCCGCATTGGCCCTGCACACCACCGACGCCGAGGAGACGATGCGCGCGGCCCGCGCCGAGGCCGGCCGAATGCGCGAACGCGCGATGCGGGTCGGCCACGCCGAGGCGTTCGCCCACGGCCATCCGCCCGCCGAGGACGACGTCGAAGTCCCGTTGCGCATCGCCGCGTTGGCCGCCGACCTGATCCGGCTCGCCGGCGTGGTCCGCGACGGCGCCGACGACGACGTGCTGCCCTACCTGGCCGCCGCCGCGGCCGGTGCGCGCGGAGCCCTGGAGGCGTCGGCCGCGTGGGTGCGGCAGTCGAGCCCCGGCGACGGGAGCGACAAGGAGATCAGGGCCCGACTCGATCGGCACCTGGCCGCGGTCCCGTACGCGGAGGACATGGTCGACCGGGCCGGCCACGCCGCGGGCTGACCGACGAGGAGGCGGGCCCCGCCACCGGGAAGCCCGCCTCGCCGCCGCGCCACGACAGCGCGGCTCGGCGGTGGGACGCCGGCCCGGGGCACCACCCGCCCCGAATCCCGTCCGGGCGTCAGATGCGTCCCGTGAACGTGTCGCACTTGCTCATGTCGCCCGTCGAGTACCCCTGCCGGAACCACTTCTGCCGCTGCGCCGCCGAACCGTGCGTCCAGCTTTCCGGGTTGACCTTGCCCTGGAACTCCTCCTGGATCCGGTCGTCGCCCACCGCCGCCGCGGCGTCCAGGCCGTCGGCGATGTCCTGGTCGGTCAGCTGCGAGATCAGCGGACGCCCGTTGGACTGCGGGGTGGTGGTCGCGTTCTTGGTCCACACCCCGGCGTAGCAGTCCGCCTGGAGTTCGAGCCGCACCGAGCCGCTCTGCGGCCCCTGTCGGTCGTTGCCGACCTTGGCCATTTGGCCGGTGAGGTCCTGGATGTGATGCCCGTACTCGTGCGCGATGACGTACGCCTCGGCGAACGGCCCGCCCTTCGCGCCGAACTTGGTCCGCAGTTCGTCGAAGAAGCCCAGGTCGATGTAGACCTTGCGATCGCCCGGGCAGTAGAACGGCCCGACCGCCGACGTGGCCCCGCCGCACGCCGTCGAGGTGCTGCCGGTGAAGAACCTGGTCGGCGCGGGCTTGTAGGTCTGTCCGCGCTGCCGGTAGGCGCTCGTCCAGTAGGTCTGCACGCTGTTGACCACCCCGACGATCCGGCAGTCGTCGCGCGCGTTGGCGTCGGTGCCCTTCTTGCACGATTCCTGGAGCGCGCGGTTGTCCGCCGGGACGCCGCCGCCCCCACCGCCGCCTCCGCCGTCGCCGCTCAGGCCGAGCTGGTCCGGGCTGAGCCCGAAGATCAGCCCGACGACCACGACGATCAGCCCCACCGCACCACCGCCGACCGCCATCCCGGGCCGCCGAATCCCACCACCGGAGGAACCGCGCTGATCCTCGATCTGTGACGTGTCCAGATCCGCATCGTCGTCGAACTGCATCGCGGCACCGCCTGCGGACTCGAAGGGCAAGGGCTGTGGGGTACGAGAAGTGGAGTACAAGAACGTGGGCCGGGGCCTCGACCACGGACCCGAGGCGAAGACGCCGAGGAGCAATCTACGACAACGCTGTAGAAGATGTGGAGCGGGAACACGCCGGAGGCGAATCCCGGAAGGCGCCAGGGCAGAAGCAGGGGCATCCGCGGGACCGAGCCACACGACCGTGTGACGAAGAAGACGTCGCGTGACGGATATCCCTTTTCCGGGTTTTTATGGCCCGGTCGTCCCGACTTCACCTCCCCGTCGGCATACCGACCACCGCCGCCCGGAAATACCGGAGGAGCGCTCCCGTAGACTGGAGCGCATGGTCGGTTTCTCTGGAAGTCCCCGCGAGCGGCCTTAGCGCTTGATCGAGAACCGGTGCGATGCGGTTCCGCTGCGAACCCCGCGACCGTCCGTTTTCGCCAGTCCCTCGACCGGAAGTCCAGTTTTTCATGATCAACGCAACCAACGTCGAACTACGCGCCGGCGCCCGCATCCTGCTCGAACCCGCGTCCTTCCGGATCGCGGCGGGCGACCGCATCGGACTCGTCGGCCGCAACGGCGCCGGCAAGACCACGCTCACCAAGACCCTCGCCGGCGAAACGCAGCCCGCGTCCGGCACCATCACGCGCACCGGTGAGGTCGGCTACCTCCCGCAGGACCCGCGCACCGGTGACCTGGACGTGCTGGCCCGCGACCGCATCCTGTCCGCACGCGGCCTGGACACGGCGCTGACCGGCATGCGCGAGGCCGAGGGCGCGATGGCGAGCGCGAGTGGCGACGTCGCCGCCAAGGCGATGCGCAGGTATTCGCGCCTGGAGACCGAATTCCTGACCAAGGGCGGCTACGCGGCCGAGGCGGAGGCGGCCACGATCGCCGCCAGCCTGGGCCTGCCCGACCGCATCCTGGCCCAACCGCTGCACACCCTCTCCGGCGGCCAGCGCCGCCGCGTCGAGCTGGCCCGGATCCTGTTCTCGGACGCCGACACGCTCCTGCTCGACGAGCCGACCAACCACCTCGACGCCGACTCGATCGGCTGGCTGCGCGACTTCCTCAAGACGTACAAGGGCGGATTCATCGTGATCAGTCACGATGTCGGCCTGATGGAGGCGTGCGTCAACAAGGTCTACTTCCTCGACGCCAACCGCACCACGATCGACATCTACAACGTCCCGTGGAAGGCGTACAAGGTCCAGCGCGAGACCGACGAGCGCCGTCGCAAGCGCGAGCGCGCCAACGCCGAGAAGAAGGCCGACCAACTCTTCTCGCAGGCCGACAAGATGCGCGCGAAGGCCACCAAGACCGTCGCCGCGCAGAACATGGCCCGCCGCGCCGAGAAGTTGCTCTCCGGCCTGGAGAGCGAGCGCAAGTCCGACAAGGTCGCCAAGCTGCGCTTCCCGAAGCCGGCCCCGTGCGGCAAGACCCCGCTGATGGCGTCGGGGCTGTCCAAGTCCTACGGCTCGTTGGAGATCTTCACCGACGTCGACCTCGCGATCGACAAGGGCTCGCGGGTGGTCATCCTGGGCCTCAACGGCGCGGGCAAGACCACCCTGCTGCGCCTGCTCGGCGGCGTCGAGGACCCCGACACCGGCAACATCGAGCCGGGCCACGGCCTGCAACTCGGTTACTACGCACAGGAACACGAGACGCTCGACCCCGAGCGCACGGTCCTGGAGAACATGCGCTCGTCCTCGCCCGACCTCGACCTGGTCGAAGTGCGCAAGGTGCTCGGCTCGTTCCTGTTCTCCGGCGACGACGTCGACAAGCCGGCCGGCGTGCTCTCCGGCGGCGAGAAGACCCGGCTCGCGCTCGCGACGCTGGTGGTCTCGAAGGCCAACGTGCTGCTCCTGGACGAGCCGACGAACAACCTCGACCCGGCGAGCCGCGCCGAGGTGTTGGACGCGCTGCGGACCTACGAGGGCGCCGTCGTTCTCGTCACGCACGACGAGGGCGCGGTCGAGGCGCTCCAGCCGGAGCGGATCATCCTGCTCCCGGACGGCGTCGAAGACCTGTGGAACGAGGACTACGCGGACCTGGTCGCGCTCGCCTAGCCGACACCCTCGTGCCCGCCGACGCGCGCCGCGCGCTCGCCGAGCGCGCACCGGCGCACTCGTCGGACCACGCGAAGCAGGACGGATCGTCGACACCCCGCCGGGTTGCCACACGTGGCAACCCGGCGGGGTGTTCGCATTCGTCCCCTCGGCGGGTTTTCACCACGAAACCCTCACAAGCGGAAGCCATCCTTCCGGTCATCACGTGATTCCGATCACGGGATCCCATGGCGACGCAGAGCAAGGCCCCGAATCGTGTCCGTGACCAGGGGCTTTGCGGACGGACACAGGATTCGGTCAAGCATTCGGCAAGGGAGGGCCGGATTCCGGTCGGGTGATCTTTGTGTGCACGACCCCACGCGGCGCGACGATCAAGCCATCGGGGCTGGTGGAATCACTGGCCATGGCATGGCGCAGGGGTGATCATGGGATTCCAGAGCGCACTTCCTATGAGGAGGCACGTGTGGCCGAGACTCTGAAGAAGGGCAGCCGGGTGACCGGTGCCGCGCGCGAGCAGCTCGCGGCTGACCTCAAGAAGAAGTACGACTCCGGTGCCAGCATCCGCGCTCTCGCGGAGGAGACGGGCCGTTCCTACGGCTTCGTGCACCGGATGCTCAGCGAATCCGGGGTGACCCTGCGCGGCAGGGGTGGGGCGACACGGGGCAAGGCGAGGGCCGCGGCGTCCTCCGCGTCGGCAGCCTCCTGAGGCCGCGTTCGCGAGGAACGGCTCGACAGTACCAACCGTCGAACGACCATGTGACCGACCGGTAACGTCGGGAGCGTGGTCGTTTGCCGGAAGCGACCCGCACACGGGAAGGACCGTGGACGTGGTGGCGGATCAGATGGACAGCAGTGGCATCGGTAGCAGTGACGACATGGCGGAAAAGCAGGGCCTTTCGGTCGCGATCGAAGGTCCCTTCGCGGTGGTGACCCTCACCAATCCCGATCGACGCAACGCGCAGACTCCCGCGCTCTGGCGCGCGCTTGCCGCAGTCGGCCGCGAACTGCCCGGAGACGTCCGGGCCGTGCTGCTGTGCGCGGAGGGTACGTCCTTCTCCGCGGGCCTGGATCGTCGGATGTTCCCCGGAGGCGGGGGCATCCCGGGCGAGCGGGACCTTGCCGGCCTCGCCGGTGCGGACGACGACGAACTCGACGCGGCCATCGCCTCGTTCCAGGAGGCGTTCACGTGGTGGCGCCGCCCGGACCTGATCACGGTCGCCGCCGTGCAGGGGCACGCGGTGGGCGCGGGATTCCAATTGGCGCTCGCGTGCGATCTGCGGGTGTGCGCCGACGACGCGCAGTTCTCGATGCGCGAGACGGCGCTCGGCCTGGTCCCGGACCTGGCCGGCACCAAGCCGTTGACCGACCTCGTGGGCTATGCCCGCGCGCTGGAGATCTGCGTGACCGGCCGATGGGTCGGCGCCGCGGAGGCGGTCTCGATGGGCCTGGCCACGCTCGCGGTACCGCGCGAGGACCTCGGCGCGGCCGCGCGTGATCTGGTGGCGGCCATGCTCGGCGCGCCGCGTGACGCGGTGATCGAGACCAAGGCACTGCTCGCGGGCGCGGCGACGCGTACCTACGACGAACAACGCGCCGCCGAACGCGCCGCCCAGGCCCGCCGCCTGCGCGACCTCGCCGGCTTGGGCGACTGAGCAAGCCGGCCCGCCGTGGGTGACCGCTGCTTCTCGACTCCCGGACGGTTTCGCGGCCGGCGCTCCCGGACGGTTTCGCCGGCGGCGCGGGTCGGTCGGGAGTAAGCGGGCGCGCCGTGGTGTTCCTGTACCCGAAGTGCTGAGGTTGACTCAGGATTTCTTCTGATGATCATCCGAGCCGTGCAGACGTACAGGAGTTCCATACATGATGAGAGGCGGGGGCCCCATGGGGGTCAACCTGCGGTCCTATACGCGGGACTCGTCCGTGGTCGAGCGAAAACTGGCGCCCGGGACGGTGCGGCGGGTGGGGGAGTTCGCCAAGCCCTTCGCCCGGCAGATCACGGCGTATCTGGTCCTCGTGGTGATCGGCGCGGTCCTGACGATCGTGCCGCCGTTGCTGGCCCAGCGGATCGTCGACGACGGCGTGCTCAAGGGCGACGCGGGGTTGGTGACCACACTGGCGATCGTGGTCGCGGTGATCGCGCTGCTCGCCGCCGGGTTCGGGCTGGCCGAGCGGTGGTATTCCGCGCGAATCGGCGAGGGTTCGATCTACACGCTGCGCAGCAAGGTGTTCGCGCACGTGCAGCGCCAGCCGATCGCGTTCTTCACCCGGACCCAGACCGGCGCGCTGATCTCGCGCCTGAACAACGACGTGCTGTCCGCGCAACGCGCGTTCACCTCGACCCTCGCGGGCGTCGTCTCCAACCTCGTGAGCCTGATCCTGGTCGCGGGCACGATGTTCTACCTCGCGTGGCAGATCACCCTGATCTCGCTGCTGTTGCTGCCGCTGTTCCTGCTGCCGGCGAAGTGGATCGGTCGCCGGTTGCAGGCCATGACGCGCGAGCAGATGCAGCTCGACGCCGAGATGTCGACGGTGATGACCGAGCGGTTCAACGTCTCGGGCGCGATGCTGGCCAAGATCTTCGGCCGGCCCGAGGAGGAGGACGAACTGTTCTCCGGCCGGGCCGCCCGGGTGCGTGACATCGGAATCCGGATCGCGTTGGTCAACCGGGTGTTCGCGACCGCGCTGACCTTGGTCGCGTCGTTGGCCACGGCGCTGGTGTACCTGATCGGCGGCCACCTCGCGGTGGACGGCGAACTCACGGTCGGCACGCTCGTCGCGCTCACCGTGTTGTTGGGCCGCCTCTACGGGCCGCTCACCGCGCTCGCCAACGTGCGGGTGGACGTGATGACCGCGTTGGTGAGCTTCGAGCGGGTCTTCGAGGTCCTCGACCTGTCCGCGATGATCGCCGACAAGCCCGACGCCCGGCCGCTGCCCGCGGACGCGGCGGCGGTCGAGTTCGACGGCGTCGGGTTCGCCTACCCGAGTGCCGATCAGGTCTCGCTCGCGTCGCTGGAAAGCGTCGCGGTGCTCGATCGGCGGCGCTCCGAACCGGTCTTGCACGACGTGTCGTTTCGAGCCGAGCCCGGACAGATGGTCGCGCTGGTGGGCCCCTCGGGAGCCGGCAAGACCACGATCACGGCGCTGCTCGGCCGGCTGTACGACGCCACCGAGGGCGCGGTGCGCATCGGCGGGCACGACGTGCGCGACGTCACCCTGGCGTCGCTGCGGGACACGGTGGGCGTGGTCACCCAGGACTCGCACATGTTCCACGACACGATCCGGGGCAACCTGGTCTACGCCAAGCCGGGCGCGTCCGACGACGAGCTGTGGGACGCCTTGCGGGCGGCCAACATCGGCGACCTCGTGGACGAGTTGCCGGACGGCCTGGACACCGTGGTCGGCGAGCGCGGACATCGGCTCTCCGGCGGCGAGAAGCAACGGTTGGCGATCGCGCGTCTGTTGCTCAAGGCGCCACGCGTGGTGGTGCTCGACGAGGCGACGGCGCACCTGGACTCCGAGTCGGAGGCCGCCGTGCAGCGCGCGTTGAGCGCGGCCCTGGAAGGGCGTACGGCGCTCGTCATCGCGCACCGGTTGTCCACCGTGCGCGACGCCGACCAGATTCTCGTGGTCGACGCCGGGGCTGTCGTCGAACGCGGCACGCACCGCGAACTCCTGGCGCGGCGCGGGCTGTACGCGGACCTGTACCACCGTCAGTTCCGGGATCAGGAGGCCGAGTCGGCGGAACCTTCGGAGAAGGAGTCGGGGGAGCAGCCGGAGAACCGGTCGAGGACGCAGTCGGAGGAGGGGGCGAAGACGCAGTCGGCAAAGGACTTCGAGGAAGAGTTGCCGGTCCCGGGAGTCCTGGCGGGTTGACCGTTCGTTGACGTGTCGTAGACCGACCGCAGCGCTGGTCGGCAGGTAGTGTGGTTGTATTCCAAATGGTGGGCAAGAGGGGCTTTCTACGTGCGTGTTCTCGTCGCCGGTGGCGGCATAGGCGGGTTGGCTGCGGCACTGAGCCTGTACGACGCGGGGATCACCGACATCACGGTGGTCGACGCGGCCCTGAGAATCCGGCCCCTCGGGCTCGGAATCAGCCTGTTGCCCCACGCGGTGAGAGAACTCGCCGAGTTGGACCTCTACCACCCGATCGCCAACCTCGGCGTGCCGCTGTCGCAGGTGGCGTATCCCAATCCCGCCGCCACCCGCGTGGTGCTGGCGCCGCGCGGGCAGCGGGCCGGCTACCTGTGGCCCCACCTGTCCGTGCCGCGCGGCGAATTGCAGGTCGCGCTGCTGCGCGCGGTGTATCAGCGGCTCGGCCGCTCGGCGGTGCGCACCGGCGGTCGCCTGACCGGGTTCCGGCAGGACGACGCGGGCGTGTACGCGCGGTTCGTCGACGCCGAGGGTCGGTCGTGGCACGAACGGGCCGACGTGCTGATCGGGGCCGACGGCGTCAACTCCGCGACCCGCGCGACGCTGTTCCCCGACGAGGACCCGCCGCTCGCGCAGCCGCGGATCCTGATGCGCGGCACCACCCGCTGCCCGCCGTTCGCCGACGGCCACACCATGATCATGAGCGCCCACGGCGAGGCGCGATTCATGGCGCACCCGATCAAGCCGATCGATCCGCGCGACGGCTACACACTCACCAACTGGCTCGCCGAACTGCCCGATCGGCAGTCGGCCGGCGAACTCGACGACAGCGGCTGGAACGGCCCCGCCGACCTGCGCCGACTCGGCCGGGTCTTTCGCGGCTGGAGCATCGCGGGCGCCGACATCGGCGCGATGGTCCGCACGCCGACCGAGGCGTCCGGCTACCCGCTGGTCACCCGCGCCCCGCTGGAGCAGTGGTCGTTCGGCCGGGTCACCCTGCTCGGCGACGCCGCGCACCCGCTGTACCCGTACGTGCTCGGCGGCGCGTCCGAGTCGATCGTCGACGCGCGGGTGCTCGCGCGGGCGTTGGCCGGCCACGACGACCCGGTCGAGGCGTTGGAGGAGTACGAGCGGGCCCGGCTGCCGCTCAACAAGTGGCTCCAACTGATCGGCCACGGCCGGGTGCCGCGAGCCGCGGAGGCGACCGGGCCGCTGGGCGCGGCCGAGGAGATCGGCGGCATCATCGGCGCGTACGGACACCTGCCCGGGCACGACCCGAAGTCGCTGAACACCCGGGCCACCTACGGCGTCCCGGCGCGAGCCACGAGCGCCGCCGCGGCCTCCTGACGTCCACCGCGGGCGAACGCCGGGAGGCCGGGTCACGTCGACCCCCGGTCGCGTCGCCCGCGGGGGCGCCTCGACCGCGGGTCAGACGCCGGCGTCCGTCACCAGGACGTGCACGACGACCTTCCCTTGACCGGTGCGCTTGACGACCTCCGCGGTGACCGCGGTGCGGACCTCGCGGGCGGTGTCGAGTACGCGGCGATCCGCCGCGGCGCGGAACTGGACGTCCACGTGCAGCACGCCGTCGACCACGCGCGTGGTCACGCCCGGCACGCGACCCGGCAGCAGGCCGCCCGACACCTGGGCCACCGCGTCGAGCAGGCCCGGTTGCAGGCCCACCACGCCGGGCACGGCCAGCGCCGCGCCGCCCGCGGAGGTGCGGGCCAGGATGGACAGTTCGCGCGGCGTGCGCTGCGCCGGCGCGGTCACCGGCGCGCCTTCGCGGCCGGATCGTTGCCTTCGAGGTCCACCACGTCCACGTCCACCTTCGCCACTTCGAGACCCAGTCGTTCGGCAGCCGCCCGACGTACGCGTGCGCGCAGCCGATCGGTCAACGGATGGATCGGCTCGCCGTACGGTACGCCGACCGACAGCCGCACCACGACCGGGCCCGGCACCGCCGCGCCGGCCCGGTTCTCGTGCGGCCGGATCCGGCAACTGCGCGCCTGTACCCCCGGTTCCGCGTCCACCGCGGCGCGCAACGCGCGGGCCGCGGCGGTCTCGGTCAGGGTCAACTCCTCGTCCGGCTCGCCCAACGGCAGCAGCCGGCCGGTGTGCAACTCGGCCCGCACCAGGCGCATCACCCGCGTACCGAGGTCGTCCGGCATCGGCACCGGCAACTCGGCCCACTCGCGGGTGACCTGGTCGAGCACCGAGTGGTCGCGAATCACCGCCTGGCACTCGGGACACGAGCGCTCGTGCTCGTCGAGGGTGCCCGCGCCCGCGTGTTCGAGGACGGTCTCCGGTTCGCGCCCGCACGGCAGCAGGTCCTCGTCCGGGTCCGGGCGCGCCCGGTCCTCCAGCGCCCGTTCGACGGCCGGGTCGGGGACGTCGGGGGTTCCGGCCAGCAGTTCCGCCGCGGAGGGCAGCCGCCCGGGCTCACGCGGATTGTCCGCCTCGTTCGTCACGTCCACGGCCGCATCGCCTCCGCCAGGGTCTGTCGTGCTCGGAAGATCCTGCCCCGGACCGCGCTCGGTCCGATTCCCACGGCCACCGCGATCTCGTCATAGCTCTGCCCGTGCAGCTCGCGCAGCACCCAGCAGGCGCGTTGCTCCTCGGTGAGCGTGGTCATCGCCTCCTGGAGCGCCTTGAGTGCCGCCGAGCCCTCGGCTCTGCGTTCCGGGTTGTCGGCCATCCCCTCGATGAACCGATCCGGCACCTCGTCGAGCCCGACCGTGGGCCGCCGCGTACGCGCGATGTTCAGCGCGCGGTTGGTGACGATGCGGTACATCCACGTCAGGAACGACGCATCGGCGCGAAAGGCGGACAACCGGCGCCACGCGCTGATGAACGCCTCCTGGACCGCGTCCTCCGCGTCCGTGGGTCGGCCGAGGATGCGCAAGGCGAGCGTGTACAAGGATCGACCGTGCCGACGCATCAGCACCTCGAACGCCTCGGCGTCGCCCTCTTGAGCCCGCACCACCAGGGTGCCCTCGTCGAGCTCGGCCTCTTCGGCCATCGGTTTCCTCCTCGTCCCCAACCCGGCGACCGTACTGCGCCGGGCGCGTCAACACGAGAACCGGCCCTCTTCGGCGAGGCGCGCCTCGGGGTCCGTGCCTCGGGGTTCACCGGGGGATAGCGTCGGATTCCACGAAACATCCTTCGTACGACGCGTGACGTTCGGGTCGCGGGTGTGTCGTACAGGTGTGGTGGCCCTGGCAAAGGGCACCGATGTCAGGCGGGACCGAGTGGTTCGGCTCCGACATCGAGGTTGCGGCGAGATTTTGGCAGTCGAGGAAGGAAGTACGCCGATGACGGACACAACGACCCCGGGCAAGACCGGCACGCAGGCGCTCAAGAAGGACGAGGAGCGCCCGTCGGTGGGCGGCGGGGCTCGATCGACCGAGGTCGTCAAGCTGGCCACGGAGAAGGGCCGCACGTCCATCGCGGACGGTGTGGTGGCGAAGATCGCGGGCATTGCGGCCCGCGAGATCCCGGGCGTGTACGCGTTGGGCGGCGGCGCGGCGCGTGCCTTCGGCGCGGTGCGTCAGCGCATCCCGGGGGGCAAGCCGAACGTCGCCCAGGGCGTCAGCGTCGAGGTCGGCGAGCGGCAGTGTGCCGTAGACCTCAACATCGTCGTCGATTACGGCGTGCCCATCGCGGAGTTGGCGCAGGCCGTCCGAGAGAATGTCATCGACTCCGTCGAGCGTATGACCGCGCTCGAGGTGGTCGAAGTCAACATCGCGGTGGACGACATCCACATCGAGTACGACGGCGACGACAACTCCAAGGAACGCCAGCTTCAGTGACCGAAGGGCCCGGCGGCGACGAGCGGCGTCACCTGCTGCGCGAATACCGGGAGTTCATCCGTGCGAATCATCCCGACCGCGGGGGTGACCCCGATGAATTCGTCGCCGGGCTCGAACGTCTCCGGGCGTTGATGGACGCGGCTCCGCCGGCCGCGACCCACCTTTCCGGGAAGGCGGCGGAGACCACGGTCTTCCGCCGCGGCCGATTGCCCGGCCGCCTGTGGCGGCACCTGACCGAGCGGCAGCGACGGCGGAACAACCCGCGGGTCGAATAGGTGGGCCGGGGTGTGTTCGGTGGCTCGGCCCGGATCGGTCGAGTGGTTCGAGTCGGTCGAGTAGTTCACGTCAGTCGAGTAACAAGCCGCGTCCGGTGATGGCCGGGCTCAGCAGAGGAGTCGTTCTCCAATGAGTACACCGATGGTCGGCTTGCTGGTCGGCATGGCTCTCGGCCTCGCCGCCGCCCTCGGCGGCTTCGGGGCCTTCCTCCTGGTCGCCGCGCTCGGCGTGGTCGGCTTCCTGGTCGGCCGCTTCCTGGACGGCGATCTGGACCTCGGCGAGCTGTTCAGCTCGCGCAACCGGCGGCGCTGATGCGCGCGGTTCCGGCGGAGGGGCTCGCGCCGCCCGCGGATCGCGGCGTGCTCCAGATCGGCGGGCGCGTGGTCGAGAAGATCGCCGCGCGCGCCGCGCGTGAGGCGACCGCGGC
>NZ_WWJX01001524.1 GCF_009865215.1 Streptomyces sp. SID3343
CGTCCTCGGTACCGGGCGCCGAACTCGGCGCGGCCTCGGTGGTGGGCGAGGACGCCGGCCCCTGGGGCCCGTCCGTACCGGGCGGCGGCGACCCACCGCCGTCGGGCCCGTCCGGATCCGGATCCCCGTCCGGCTCGGTCCCCGGCTCGGGCGGCGAAGACTCGTCCGAGGATTCGCCGGAAGGCTCGTCGCGGGATTCGTCCCCGGGCGGCGGTTCCTCCGGCGGAGGGTCCCGCAGCACCTCGTCCAGGAAGTCCTCGTCCAGCCCCGGCGCGTCGAACGGGTTGCGCCGCCGTCGATGCGGCAATGCCAACAACGCGGCCTGGCGCACGTCCTGGGCCGTCACCTCGACCCGCCCGTTCCAGGCCGCCAACGCGATCGACGTCCGCGCCGTCACCAGGTCGGCGCGCAGCCCGTCCACCTCGAACGACGCGCACACGCGCGCGATCCGCTCCAACTCGGCGTCGGGCAGCACCACATCCGCCAGCACGGCCCGCGCCCGCAGGATCCCCCGCGCGAGGTCCGCGTCCTGCGCCGCCCACCGCGCCGCGAACGCCTCGGGGTCGGCCTCGTACGCCAATCGCCGCCGCACCACCTCGGCCCGCTCGCGCGGCTCCCGGCTGGCCTTCACCTCGACGGTCAGTCCGAACCGGTCGAGCAACTGCGGCCGCAGCTCGCCCTCTTCGGGGTTCATCGTGCCCACCAACAAAAACCGCGCCGCGTGCCGCACCGACACGCCCTCGCGCTCGACGTGCGACGTGCCCATCGCGGCCGCGTCCAGGAGCAGGTCCACGAGGTGGTCGTGCAGCAGGTTGACCTCGTCGACGTAGAGCACTCCGCGATGCGCGGCGGCCAACAGGCCCGGCTCGTACGCCTTGACGCCCTCGGTGAGCGCGCGTTCGATGTCGAGCGACCCGGCGAGCCGGTCCTCGCTCGCTCCCACGGGCAACTCCACCAGGCGCGCGCCGCGGGTGGTCCCGGCCGCGTCCGCGTCGTGTGGCCCGTCCGGGCAGGACGCGTCCGGCGCGGCGGGATCGCACGAGAAGCGGCACCCCGACACCACCGAGACGGCCGGCAACTGCCCCGCGAGGGCCCGCACCATGGTCGACTTGGCGGTGCCCTTCTCGCCCCGCACGAGCACGCCGCCCACCGCGGGCGAGACCGCGTTCAACACGAGGGCCAGGCGCAGGTCGGCCAGGCCGACGATGGCCGAAAACGGATATGCGGCGCTCACACGCACCGCCGCCCGGCACTCGATATGCCGTCAGATGTCACAAAGCACGCAGGCATGCGCCGTCGGCCTCCCTCGGGTGTCCACGCCCTGGTAGGTGGCGAGACCCGCGACACGGGTCCCGGACAGCGGCAAGTTCCTGGCTCACACCCGTGCCGGGGCCGGGTGTTCACAGTGGCGGGACCGCTCCGGTTCTTCCCGCATCGCGCCCGCGTCCTCCGGCCCTGCCGAGGTGGGCCCCAGCTTCCGGCGGAAGCTCGAACACACCCCGACACAGTGCCCGAAGGTAGCCCGCGCGATACGCCGGATTCCTTCCCTGCTGTCGGTCGACAGCCTCTCACACGCGCCGAAACGGCCGACGGCCCCCGCCGCAAGGACGAAAGCGTCCGAAAGGCGAGGGCCGTGGGGGGAAGTCGACGAGGAGCGGATCAGAACGCGGCGAGCACGTTCCCCTTGTAGGTGTCCTCGATGTACTTCTTGACCTCGGGCGAGTTCAGCAGCCGCGCGAGCTTTTGCACCCGCGGGTCGTTCTCCTTGCCCTTCTTGACCACGAGCACGTTCGCGTACGGGTTGTTCTCGGCCTTCTCGACCGCGATGCCGTTCTTGCCCGGGGTCAGACCGGCGTCCAGCGCGTAGTTGCCGTTGATCACCGCGCCGTCCACGTCGTCCAGCGCACGCGGCAGTTGGGCGGCCTCGATCGCCTTGAACTTGAGCTTCTTCGGGTTGTCGACGACGTCCTTCTCGGTCGCTGTCGTACCCGCGCCGTCCTTGAGCTTGAGCACGCCGTTGTCGGCGAGCAGCTTGAGCGCGCGGCCGCCGTTGGTGGCGTCGTTGGGGAAGGCGATCGTCGCGCCGTCCTTGAGCTCGGTGAGCGACTTGACGTTCTTGGAGTACAGCGCCAGCGGCTCCAGGTGCACCGGCACGACCGGGACCAGGCTGGTCTTCTTCTCCTTGTTGAACTCCTCCAGGTACGGCTTGTGTTGGAAGAAGTTCGCGTCGACCGCGCCCTCGTCCAGGGCCGGGTTCTGCTGGGTGTAGTCCGAGAATTCCTTGATCTCCAGCTTCAGGCCCTCCTTCGCGGCGAGGTTGTCCTTGACGAACGTGAGGATCTCGCTGTGCGGGACGGGCGAGGCCGCGATCTTGAGCGGGCCGGAGGAGGACGAGCCCTTGTCGTCGTCGCCGCACGCGGCGAGTCCGAACGCGAGGGCGGCGACGGCGGAGAGGGAGACGATCTTGTCGATACGCACGAAGAGTGCCTTTCCTGGTGGAGCCTTGCGCACGAAGAGTGCGCCCAGCGGTGAATACGCCCCGCGGTGAACGAACCGGGTGACGAGTTTCGGGTTCGCCTAGCGGTGGGCGAGTCTGCGGGAGAGCAAGTCGCCGACGAATTGGACGATTTGCACGAAGATCACGAGCACGGCGATGGTGACGAGCATCAGGTTCGTCTCGAAGCGCTGGTAGCCGTAGCGAATCGCCAGGTCGCCGAGTCCGCCACCACCGACCACGCCCGCCATCGCGGAGTAGCCGACGATCGCGACGATGGTCACGGTCAGTCCGGAGACGATCGACGGCACGGCCTCGCGTACCAGCACCTTGCGCACGATCGTGAAGGTGTTCGCGCCCATCGACTGCGCGGCCTCGATCAGCCCTCGGTCCACTTCGCGCACGGCGGTCTCGACCAGGCGCGCGAAGAACGGGATCGCCCCCACCGTGAGCGGCACGATCGCCGCGTCCGTGCCGATCGTGCTGCCGGTCACCCAGCGGGTGAACGGGATCAGCGCGACCAGCAGGATCAGGAACGGGATCGACCGACCGATGTTGACGACCAGGCCGAGCAACTTGTTCGCCGGCGCGAACGCGAGCGGGCCACCTCGGTCGGTGAGCACGAGCAGCATGCCGATCGGCAGCCCGATCAGCACGGTGAACAAGGTCGCGACGCCCACCATGTACAGCGTCTCCTGCGAAGCGGTCTCCAGCAGGGGGCGCATCTCGGACCAGGGCATCTCAGATCTCCTTGCCCGCGAGCGCGGCGATGACGGCTTCGGTACCGGGGCCGTCGACCGTGGGGTCCTGGACCACGTCGACCTGCAGGCCCTGCTCGCGCAGGTAGCCGATCGGCACGACGTTGCGCTCGAAGACGCCGTCCAGCGAGATCCGCATCCGCCCGATCTGCTTGCCGCCCACCGTCTCCACGGCTGCGCCGAGCACGTTGACGTCCACGTTGTAGGTGCGCGCGAGCGTCGAGATGAACGGTTGCGCGGTCTCCTCGCCCCGGAAGGTGATGTCGAGGATGGTGCGACCGTCGAGCAGCCCCGGGTGTCCGAGCGGGAACATCTCCTGGGCCAGCCGCGAGCCGGGTCGGCCGAGCAGTTCGCTGACCGTCCCGCTCTCCACGATCCGACCGGACTCCATCAGCGCGGCCGAGTCGCAGATGCCCTTGACCACGTCCATCTCGTGGGTGATCAGCAGGATCGTCAGCCCGAGCCGGTCGCGCAGGTCGCGCAGCAGCGCCAGGATCGAGCGGGTGGTCTCGGGGTCCAGCGCCGACGTGGCTTCGTCGGAGAGCAGCACTCGCGGTTCGGCGGCGAGGGCGCGGGCGATGCCGACGCGCTGCTTTTGGCCACCGGACAACTGGGCGGGGTACGCCTTGGCGTGCTCGGTCAGGCCGACCAGGTCGAGCAGTTCCGCGACCCGGCGGGCCCGGTCCTGGCGCGACATGCCGGCGATCTCCAGCGGCACCGCGATGTTGCCGGCCGCGTCCCGGCTGCCGAGCAGGTTGAAGTGTTGGAAGATCATGCCGATGCCGCGCCGCTCGGCCCGCAACTGCCCGGCCGACATCGCGGTCAGGTCGCGGCCGCCCACCTCGACGGTTCCCGATGTGGGCGTCTCCAGGAGGTTGACGCAGCGGATCAGCGTGCTCTTGCCGGCGCCGCTGCGGCCGAGCACACCGAAGATCTCGCCTTCGCGGACGTGCAGGTCGACGTTGTCGAGCGCGGTCACCTGCCGTTCTCGGCTGCGATAGACCTTGCTCAGGGCAGTGGTACGGATCACCGTGAAGTCCTCGGGATGGCTGTGCGCGACGAATCCGGGCCCGGTGGAGGGGCCGCACGGATCGATCACACGGGGAATGTGGCCGGGATGGCACCGGGGGCGCGGCGCGCTCGACCCGGGGGAGGGATCAGACCCTCAAATCCTCAACAGCCACACATTCGGCACATCGAACACGAGCGACACATGCGACGACAACCCGTGGCGGTAGCCGCGGTGCCGGATGTGTGAGCCGTCGTGAACATGATCCGATTAAAGCAGACCGCCACCCCGCAATGGAAACGCCATCGGGTCCCGGCGCCTGCGACCGAGCAAGACGAAGCCCCGCCGGCCATGGATTCCATGGCCGGCGGGGCTTCGCGGTGAAAGGTCGATCAGGCGGCGAGCACGGCGGTCTTGCGCAGGTACACCAGGCTCAGGCGCGGGCTGATCTTCTCGACGCGCCCGGACACGTAGCCCAGGCGTTCGTACAGGCGCAGGTTGTTCTCGCTGCGGTGACCGGTGAACAGCTCGTACTCGGCCGCCTCGGCCAACTGCTCCTCGATCGCGCGCAACAGTCGCGTCCCCAGCATGTGCCGCTGCAGGCGCGGGTGCACGATCAGTTTGCCGATTCGGGCGACACCGCCCTCGATCCGACCGCGCACCGAGCCGACGACCTCGTCGCCCAGCCGCGCGACGAGCACGGTGTGCGTCTCGAACTCGCCGAGCAGACTTTCGAGGGTCTGGGTCAGCGGCTCGATGCCGTAGTCGTTGTACAGGGCGGCTTCGCCCTGGTAGCAGAGGTACTGAAGCTTGAGGATCTGCTCGGCGTCGGATACGGCCGCCGTGCCGATACCTACGTGCTGCCCCATTGGATTGCTCCCCTGATCGCCCTGATCACCGTGCGGAAGTTGTGTGCCGCTGCGCCCGTCACGGTCGGCCGGGAAGGGGGAGGGTTGTCCCCTTCCCGAACGCACACCTGAGCGCTGCATTCGTCACTGTTCCACACGGCTTTTCCCGAACTTCTACCCGGCCCTCACCTACGCGCAATCCGCCGTTCAGGCAACCCTTTCGCCACATGGCACCCGTTCGGGTGGGCGACAGGGTCGGGACGTGGTTCGAGCGGGCCGATCAGGGCAGTCCGATCAGCTTCCGCACCGCTCCCTCCCGGATCGCGCCGAGTGCCGAGAACGGTTCGACGGCCCGGTTGAGCAACATCGTCAGGCGCGCGTCGGCGCCCACGACGTACTTGGCCCGGGGCGACTCGACGGTGACCGCGTCGGTGATCACCCGCGCGATCGTCTCGGGGTCGCTCCACAGCGGTTTCATCAGGTGAAAGCCCAGGTCCATCCGTTGGAAGGCCCTCGCGTACGGGCTTCCCCGATAACGCTCGACCACGTCCGACATGTCGTCGGTGACACCGCTGCGGAAGCCGCCGGGGGCGATCACCACGACGTCCACGCCCGAGCGGGCGACCTCCAGGCGCAGCGCCTCGGAGACGGCCTCCATCGCGTGTTTGCCGGCCTGATACCACCCGAGCAGCGGGTAGGTGACCTTCCCGGCGAGCGACGAGATCTGCACGATCCGGCCCCACCCGCGCTCACGCATGTGCGGCAGCGCGAAGCGGGCGAGCCGCAACGGGCCGAACAGGGCGACCTCCAGATGGTGTCTGGCCTCCTCCTCCAGGACGTCGAACACCGGCGCGAAGCACGTGCTGCCGGCGTTGTTGACCAGGATGTCGGGGCGGATCCGGGCCACCACCTCCCGGCAGCCGGCCGGGTCGGCGACGTCCAGGCGCACGGTGCGCACCCGGACGCCGGCCTCGGTCGCGGCGAGGGTCACCGCGTCGGCTTTCGCCGCGGTGCGCACGGTGGCGACGGTGTCGATTCCGTTGCGGGCGAGTTCGAGCACGGTCGCCAG
>NZ_WWJX01001525.1 GCF_009865215.1 Streptomyces sp. SID3343
CCGTGCTCGCCGGGCACGAGCGCGAGCAGGGCCGGCGAACACGCGGCCGAGTGCACGTCGGTCCGCGAGAGGTACACGGTCGCGCCGCCGGTGGCCCGGTCCAACTCGGCCGGCGTCGGCGGGCGACCCTCGGGCCAGCCGGTGTCGTCCCAGCCGTGGCCCAGCACGACGTGTCCGGCCCCGAACAAACCGCGGGTCTTCGCGTGGTGTTCGAGCGCCGACAACGCGTACGCCAGCGACGGCGCCCCGGTCAGGTCGAGCCCGGACAGCGCGAGCCCGGTGGCGGTGGTGTGCACATGCGCGTCGACGAACGCGGGCGCCACGAGTGCCCCGGCGAGGTCGATCACGTGGTCGACGCCGTCGGCGTGCGCCGCCGCGGCCCCCTCGGCGCCGATCCAGGCGATGGTGTCGTTCTCGACGACCATGGCGGTGGCGAAGGGGTCGGCGGGACTGTGCACGGCGCCGTTGCGCAGGAGGAGCGTGGTCATGGCACCAGTGTGGCCCGCCCGGCAGCGCCCTTCGGCCCGAGGTCACCCCTTCGGGCGTTCGCGAGCCGGCCGCGACCGGTCGCCGCGAGCCGACGTCACCCGCAGCCGACGTCGCTCAAAACCTGGGCGCGCGCGCCTCGTACGGCGTCGACAGCACCACCGTCGTCCGGGTCGACACGCCCGCCTGGAGCCGAATGCGCGCCAACAACCGCTCCAGGTCGCCCGGAGTGGGAACACGCACCTTGAGGATGTAGCTCTCGTCTCCCGCCACGGAGTGGCACGCTTCCAACTCCTCCAGGTCGGCGAGTAGTTCCGGGGCGTCGTCCGGCGCGCTGGGGTCGATGGGCTTGACCGAGATGAACGCGGTCAACGGCAACCCGATCGACTCGGCGTCGACCACCGCGGCGTAGCCGCGAATGACACCGCGCTGTTCGAGCCGGCGCACCCGTTGATGCGCGGCCGAGGTGGACAGGCCGGTGGCCTTGCCCAGGTCGGTGTAGCTCATGCGCCCGTCGAGCAGGAGCAATTTCACGATCTGTCGGTCGAGGTCCTCCACAGCCACGAACTTATGGCATCCGACGGCGCCGACGCACCAGAGCGCTGTCACCGGGCGTGACTAGGGTGAGCCGCATGGCCGTAGACAAGCGTGCCCCGGCGCTCGATCAGCTCGACCGTGCCCTGCTCCGAGTCACCGCCCGAGCCGACACGTCACCGGCGAGAGCCCGCCAACTGCGCTGGGTAGTGGGCGAGTTGCGCCGTGCGCTCGCCCAGGAGAACTTCCCCGTCGAGGCCCGCGCGTCCCTCGCCCGGCTGCTGTCCGCCGCCCCGATCACGCGCTACCTCCAGCTCGCCGAAAGCGGTCGCCTGCGCTCGCGCGCCGTCGCGGGCTCGGGCACCTCCACCGCCGCGAGCATGCGCGTACGCATGGACTGCCTGGAGATCCTGGCCCGCGCCGGATCCGTCCCGGTCGAACTTCCCCAGCGTCCCGCGATGCCCGACCTCAAGACCCCGGTCGGTGCGCGCCAACGCTCCCTGCTGCACCACTGGCTCGCCGAGAACGCCGACCGCCCGGGCGCGGACGCGGGCCGGATCCGCCTGTTCGCCCTGGTGGGCGTGGTGTTGGAGACCGGTGCCCGGGCGGGCGAGTTGTGCGCACTGCGGCTGTCGGATCTGGGCCCGGACGACGAGACGGTGCGGATCGTTCGCCGGCCCCAGGCCCGCTCGGTGAATCCGGCGGTGGTCGAGGTGCTGCCCCTGTCAGGGCCCACGCGCGCGGCGCTGCGCCGCTGGCTGGACGTGCGCGAGGAGTTGGTCCGTCACGTCCAGGGCACCGCGACCGCCGTGTGGGTGTCGGTCCGCGGCAACCACGCGGGCGTCCTCGACGCCGCCGGCGGCTCGCGCCGCAGACCGACGGGGATGCCGCTGATGCCACGCGGACTCTCCCGCGCCTACACCCGCACCGTGGTCCAACTGAACTCCGACATGATCGGCCGGCCGGGCTGGGAGCCACTGCCCTACCGCCTGGAACAACTGCGCCGCGCCGTGGAACTCCCGCCGCCGGCCGACCGTGCCGCTTCGAGTTCGGCCCCGGGTCCGGGCTTGGCGTCGGGCGTCGGCCGGGGTACGGTGCTCGTCCCCGGGCGCCGCCGGTCCGCTCGGGCGCGGAGCGAGTGAAGCGAGGGATCGGCCTCGACTCGCCCGGGCGACGGGGAGGATTGGGGACGTAATCCCCCACCGCGCCGAATTGCCACTGGATGAGTACTGCAACGTTCCGGTCGTGCGCACTATCGTCGGCGAAGCGCGCCGTCATCACGGCGCCGTGGCGACAGGGAGAGCCCCATGAGTATCGCCGTCGACGTGTCCGCCGAAGCCGGATCGCGCCATCTCGTCGAGGACTTCGACGACGCGTTCCGGCCCGGCCCGGACACGGACGTTTCCGCCGGTGCGGGGCCGCGACGCGCGTGCCCGGACTGCGGTGTGGTGCTGGTCGTCGACGCGGACACCGCGGCGGTACCGGATCACGCGGTGTGCCCCAGCCCCCAGGACCCGTTCGGGATACGTCCGTGCCCCGGCTCCGGCACGACGGTCACCCTCGCGGCGGACCCGATCGTCGGCGCCCCGGCGCCGACACCGAGGCCGATGGTGACGGTCTTGCCGGTCGGCCTGGACTGGCGGGCGCAGCCCTTCTCCCACGGCCGCTGAGCCCGAGGCACGCAAGCCGCCGCCGGTGCCCGCACGAAAAACAGCCCGGCTCCGGACGTGGTCCGAGGCCGGGCCGCCGACGCGTCCGGGACGGCGGGGACGCGAAGGTCGTGAGGCGAGCGGCGCCGACAACGGCGGCACCGAACCCGCTCCAGGAGCGATCGTAGCTCAGAGTGTCCGGTCCGTCTCCCAAAGTGGCCGGCCGGTCTCCTGCAAAAGCGGAACGGCGTGCGGTGTGCGCCGGGTCGGTTCCGTGTTTTCGGTGGGCTCGGTGCTTGGTGGGCTTGGTGCTTGGTGGGCTTGGTGCCCGGTGCTCGGTGGGCTCGGTGGTTCGATGAGCCACCGCTATCCGTGCGTCAACAGATCCCGGGCGATCACCATCCGCTGGATCTGGTTCGTCCCTTCGACGATCTGGAGGCACTTCGCCTCGCGCATGTACCGCTCGGCGGGGAAGTCGGTGGTGTACCCGTAGCCACCGAGGATCTGTACCGCGTCCACGGTCACCCGCATCGCCGCGTCCGTACAGAACAGCTTGGCCATCGCGGCCTGGCGGCCGAACGGCCGTCCGGCGTCGCGGAGTCGGGCGGCGGACAGGTACAGCGCCCGCCCGGCCTCGATCGCGGTGGCCATGTCGGCGAGCATGAAGCGAATGCCCTGCTTGTCGGCGATCGGGCCGCCGAACTGGCTGCGGTTCTTCGCGTAGTCGGTCGCGAGGTCGAGCGCTGCTTGGGCAACCCCCGTGGCACACGCGGCGATTCCCAACCGCCCGCAGTCGAGCGCGGCGAGCGCGATCGGAAAGCCCTGCCCCTCCGCGCCCAACCGCCGCTCGTGCGGCACCCGCACGCCGTCCAGGTGCAGCTGCGCCGTCGGCGACGACCGCATGCCCATCTTGTGCTCGGGCGCGGCGGCGGACAGCCCCTTCGTCTCGCCGTCGACCAGGAACGCGCTGATACCGCGCGGCCCGTCCGCGGAGGTACGCGCGAGCACGGTGTAGAAGTCGGCGACGCCGCCGTGCGTGATCCACGCCTTCGTTCCGGTGAGCACGTAGTCGTCGCCCTCGGGCACGGCCTTGGTGGCCAGCGCCGCCGCGTCCGACCCCGAGTGCGGTTCGGACAGGCAGTAGGCGCCGAGCAGTTCGCCGGACAGCATCGCGGGGAGGTGCGCGGCCTGTTGCTCGGCCGTGCCGTACGTCGCGAGCGGGTGACACGCGAGCGTGTGCACCGACACGCCGAGGCCGACCGCGAGCCACCCGGCGGCCAGTTCCTCGAGCACGTGCAGGTAGACCTCGTAGGGCTGCGCTCCCCCGCCGTGCTCCTCGGGGTAGGGCAGCGACAGCAGCCCGGCGGCGCCGAGCGTCGCGAACACCTCTCGCGGGAACCGCCCGGCCGCCTCGTCGGCGGCGGCGCGCGGGGCCACCTCGCGGGCGGTGAGATCGCGCGTGAGGTCGAGCAGGGCGCGGGACTCGTCGGTGGGCAAGGTGCGCGAGACGGCCATGGTCGGCGTCCTTCCGTGCGACCCGAGGATGACTCGGATCCGTCGGTGGCGGGGGCGACCCGGGCGCGGGGTCACCACCCCCGGTCGTTCGCTCGATCGTACGCGCACGCGGGTCTCGCGCCGGGCGCGACGAGGGCGTGGTGGGCCGCGTCCTCGCCGTCGAACCCGGGCCGGCCGGCCGTGGTCGGGCCGGCCCGGGTTCACGTGGCCGCTACAGACGGACCAGGCCGTGCGGGCGCAGGTTCATCGCGTCGCCGGCGTTCTCGCCGCACACCACGATGTCCTCGATCCGGGCACCGTGCGCACCCGGAAGGTAGATGCCCGGCTCGATCGAGAACGCCATGCCCGGTTCGAGGGGCAGCGTGTTGCCCGCGACGATGTACGGCTCCTCGTGGCTTTCCAGGCCGATGCCGTGGCCGGTGCGGTGAATGAAGTACTCGCCGTAGCCCGCCTCGGTGATGATGTCGCGGCCGACCGCGTCCAGCGCCTCGCACGTGATGCCGGGCCGTACCGCGGCGAGTTGGGCGGCCTGCGCGCGCTCCAGGACCTCGTAGTAGCGGCCGAACTCCGCCGGCGGCTCGCCGACGCAGTACGTGCGGGTCTCGTCCGAGCAGTAGCCGTCGGCCGTCGTTCCGCCGATGTCGACCACCACGACGTCGCCCGACTCGATCACCCGGTCGGACAGTTCGTGGTGCGGGCTCGCGGCGTTGGGCCCGGAGCCGACGATCACGAAGTCGACCCGAACGTGCCCCTCGGCGATGATCGCGTCGGCGATGTCCGCGCCGACCTCGCGCTCGGTACGGCCGGCCCGCAGCCAGTCGCCCACGCGCGCGTGCACCCGGTCGATCGCGGCACCGGCCCGGCGCAGCGCCTCGACCTCGGCCGCGGACTTGCGCATCCGCAACTCCCGCAGCACGTCGCCGGCGAGCGACTGTTCGGCGGCGGGCAGCGCCGCGCGAAACGCCAGGACCTTCTCGGCCCACATGTGGTTGTCCAGGCCGACCCGGGCCGCGCCGGCGGGCAGCCTGCCCGCGATCAGCGCGTACGGGTCCTCGGTCTCGGCCCAGCCGACGATGTCGAGGTCGAGCGCGCCCGCGGGGGACGCGAGCGCGGCGGGCCGTTCCAGGCCGGGGACGACGAGGAACGGATCGGCGCCGACGGGCAGTACCAGGCACGTCAGCCGTTCCAGCGGGGGCGCCGCGTAGCCCGTGAGATAGCGCAGGTCGGCGCCGGGCGAGACGAGCAGGGCGTCCAGTCCGGCCTCGGCTGCGGCCTTTTGGGCGCGGCCGAGGCGGTCTGTGGGGTAAAGGGCAGCGTCGTGAGTCACCCGGTCAACATATGACACGTCACGTGGCCTCGGGGAGGGCTCGGGCGCCGGCGATGGCGACGCTGACGGAATCCCACAGGTCGGCGCGAGCGCGCAGCGCGACGGTGACGGTACCGGCGCTCTCACGCCACGCGCGGGCGGGATCGCCGGTGGCGGCGCACAGTCGGGCGAGCAGGCGCAGGGCCATCGGGCCGTGTTCGTCGCCGTCGACCTCGACGTGCCGCGCGACGTACTCGCAGAAGATCGCGAGCCGCCCCTCGTGCAGGTCGTCGAGCGCGCCGAGGTGGTCGAACATGCGCGGGATGAGCTCTTCGCGACCCAGCGCGAAGGACGCCGCGATGCAGTGCAGCGGCGCGTCCTGGAGCACCTGCCACGTGCGCTTGACGAACGCGGCCGCGCCGGTGGGCGCGCCGCACGCGGCGGTGGCCTCGACGACCGGCACGCCGTCCCCGATCAACGCGAGGAAGCGTCGCGCGGGTCGGGTGTCCGCGCCGGCGGCCTCCATCGCGGCGAGATAGAGCTCGAAGTGGCTGATCGGTCCGAGTGAGGTCGTGTCGCTCTCCTCGCCGAGCACGATCTCGTTGACCATCCGCCGGATTTCGGTGTCTCCCCGAGGCACCCACGGCACCTCGACGCACGTGAGAGCGCGCTGGAGGGACTTGAGCAGCGACATGAAGTCCCATACGGCGAACACGTGATGCTCCATGAACACCCGAATGGCCGGGAGATCCGTGAGCTCGCGATACACCGGATGCCGCAACACCCGCTGCCGCACGGGCGCCGTCTCCCCGAGCAGCCGCGCCACGGGGTCGATCTCGGTCGCGGTCCGCGCGCGGGGCAGGGTGGGTGTGGTCGTCGCGGAGGCGGCTGGTGTGGTGGTGTCCATGTTTCCTCGCGTGCTGAGGGGTCGGTACGGCTACCGATCGTATGGAGGCGGCTACACCTTGAAACAGTTGTCGAGGAAACCGGGGCGGAGGGTGCGGTTCGCGTGTCATGATTCGGGGTTCGTGGCCGCGTGGCCCTGGGGGTTTTCGGGGGGCTTGGGGGGCTTGTTGCGCGGGGTGGTTGGTGGGGTTTTTTGGTTCCCACCCGCACCACCCGTTGCGCTGTCGGGGAGGGCCGCGGGTTCACCTCGGCGGGGCCGACCTGGTGGGGCCTCGCGGCCGAGGCAGCGCGGGGCGGGGTTTGGTTTACGGGGTTTGGGTGGCTTTTTGGGCTTCTTCGGTGGTCAGGCCCCAGGATTCCAGGAGGTTTCGGGTGATTCGGGAGGAGGCGTCTCGCGCGGTGCTCGGGGTGCGGGACAGGCGGGGCGCGGGGGCGGGTTGGAGGGTGCCGTCCGGGTGTACGAAGGTTTCGCGGGCTCGGTTGTGCGGGTGTGCTGCGGCTTCTTCCCAGGTCAGGACCGGGGTGACGCACGCGTCGGTCGGTTCGAATACGGCGGCCCACTCGTCGCGCGTGCGGGTGCGGATGACGGCCGTGAAACGCTCGCGCAGCACCGGCCAGCCCGCCGTGTCCGTCTGTGCGGGAAGGTCCTCGTCGGCCAGACCCAGGCCGGCCAACAGCAGGGCGTAGAACTGGGGTTCGAGCGCACCCACGGCGATGTGCCGGTCGTCGGCCGTGACGTACACGTCGTAGAACGGTGCGCCGGTGTCGAGCAGGTTGTGCCCGGGTTCGCCGGCCCACCCACCGATCCCGCGCATGCCGTGGATGAAGGCGCTCAGCGTCGCGGAACCGTCGGTCATCGCGGCGTCGACGACCTGCCCCTGCCCCGACGTACGCGCTTCCAACAGCGCGGCGAGGATGCCGAAGGCGCAGAACATCGCGCCGCCTCCGTAGTCGCCGACCAGGTTGAGCGGCGGCACGGGCCGCTCGCCGGCGCGCGTGAACGCGTGCAGGACACCGGAGATCGAGATGTAGTTGATGTCGTGTCCGGCGCGGGGCGCGAGCGGGCCGTGCTGTCCCCAGCCGGTCATCCGCGCGTACACGAGCTTGGCGTTGCGCTCGAGGCACGTCTGCGGCCCCAGTCCCAGCCGTTCGGCCACGCCGGGGCGAAAGCCCTCGATCAACACGTCGGCGGCGTCGATCAGTCGCAGCACGGTCTTGCGCGCGGCCGGGTCCTTGAGATCGGCCTCCAACGTGCCGAGTCGGCCGCGCCCCACCGCCATGGACGGCATCGCCGCGCCCCCGGGGCGATCCACCCGGATGATCTCGGCCCCGGCATCGGCGAGCATCATGCCGACGAAGGGACCGGGTCCGATGCCGGCCAGTTCGACCACGCGAATTCCGGTGAGTGCGCCCATGTCAGCTCCTCGCTCGTACTGCGCCACAACTGCGTTGCACAGTCAAGCAGAAGCGGTTCGAGGTGTCGCGCGTGCCCGGATCGGCCGACCGGCTGGGGGACGCGTCATCGGGTCTCGCCCGGCGCCGTCGCCGCGTCAGCGGCCCCGCATCCGAACGATCTGCAACGCGATCATCAGGTTGAGCCGCAGGTGCGGGTCGCGGGTGAACGGGCCCAACAGGCGTTCCAGCTTGGTGATGCGGTAGCGGAGGGTGTTGTAGTGGACGTACAGGCGCCGCGCCGTTTCCGCGACGTTGAGGTTGGTGTCCAGCAGGACCTGGAGGGTGTTGCGCAGGTCGGCGGCCTCCAGGTCGTCGAAGTGGGCCAGGGTGCGCAGGGTTTCGCGGGCGAAGCGGTCGACCTCGTCCGGGTCCGGGATGAGGCCGAGCAGGCGAAAGACCCCGAGCCGGTCGAAGTCGGCGACCGCGCCCGGGCCGTGCACGCGGCGGCCCGCGACCACCGCGCGGCGCGCCTGTTCGTAGGCCGCGGGGATGGCGTCGAGGGTGTCGGCGGGGCTGCTGATGCCGGTCGTGAACGAGCGGATCGTGCCGCCGCAGTCCGCGTGTGCGCGCGCCGCGAGTTCGCCGACCAGACGCGTGGCGTGGCCGTCTGCGGGCACCCCCAGCAGCGTCACGACCTCGCGCGGGTAGGCCCCGACGGCCGCCTC
>NZ_WWJX01001526.1 GCF_009865215.1 Streptomyces sp. SID3343
CCCGCGGGGCTGCGTTCCATCGAGGGCCTGGTGCGCTGGGACATGGACGCGGCACTGCGCGAGACGAGGCAGCCGATCACCGTGTTCGCGATCCGTGACCTGGTGACACAGGAGGCGATCGACCGCTACCGCGACCGCCTCGACATCGTGCTCGTCGACCTGGGCAGCCACCACTTCCCGGTCGAGGCCCCCAAGGACACGGCAAAGCTCCTGGCCGACATAACGAGCTGAGCAGGCAGCGATGAGGGCCGTGGTCCGCCCGTCCGGACCGGTGGCCCACGGCCCTGAACGGTCGGCTCCGGAAGTCCTTCGGGGGTTGATCAAGCTGCCGGCGCAACGCACGGTGGAGGCCGACACGAACGTGGTGATGCCTCGCCCCATGGCCTCGCGGGCCGGCTCCGGGCACGACCAATGTGACAGTGGCGCGTCGGCCTCGCAGGCAAGCCGACCGGCCAGGGCCCTGACCTGGGCAACCTGCAAGGCGGTGAAGCGGGGCGGGCGGCCCGAGCGCTCGCGGTCGGCCGGCCCAGTGAGGCCCAGCGCAGCGAATCGGTTGCGCCGGGTCCGCACTGCGTCCACGTGCAATCCGGTCTCACGGGCGATGCACGCGTCGGAGCGCCCACGCGCCGCGTGCAGGACCACTTGAGGCGCTGCTCGCCGCGGCTTGCCCGGGGCCGCCGAACTTGGTGTACGGGCTGTCAGTCGGTGCGGAAGCCGGCCATCAGCGAGGCCGGGTAGCGGCTGCCCGCGGAGCCCTGGGGGAGGACTTCCCGGATACGGGCCAGGTCGGTCTCGGTGAGCTCCACGTCGGTGGCGCCGACGTTCTCCTCCAGACGTGTGGCGCTGCGGGTGCCCGGGATCGGGATTACGTCCTCGCCCTGGGCGAGCAGCCAGGCCAGGGAAAGCTGGGCAGGGGTGATGCCCTTGCCGGCGGCCAGCTTTCGGAGCTGCTCGGCGGCGTTCAGGTTGTAGGCGTAGTTCTCGCCCTGCCAGCGCTCGTCCCAGCGGCGCATGTCGCCCTCGGGGTATTCGTCAGCGGGCTTGACCACGCCGGAGAGGAAGCCGCGGCCGAGCGGCGAGTACGGCACCAGGCCGATTCCCAACTCTCGCAGGACCGGCAGGATCTCGTCCTCTACTTCGCGTTCGAAGATCGAGTACTCGTGCTGAAGGGCTGTGACCGGGGTGACGGCGTGGGCGCGGCGAATGTATTGCGGGCCCACGTTACTCAGGCCGAAGTACTGCACCTTGCCTTCGGTGATCAGGTCACCGACAGTGCCGGCGACCTCCTCGGCCGGTACGTCGGGGTCGGAGATGTGCTGGTAGAAGAGGTCGATGCGGTCGGTCCGGAGGTAGCGCAGGCTGTTGTCGGCGACCTTGCGGATGTTCTCGGGGCGGCTGTCGACGCCGCTCCCCGGCGTCTTGCCGGTCATGTCGAAGCCGAACTTGGTGGCCAGGACGACCTCGCCGCGGAATTCCTTGACTGCGTTGCCGAGCAGCGTCTCGTTGCTTCCGGTGCCTTGGCCGTACAGCTCGGCGGTGTCGAAGAAGTCGACTCCGAGTTCGTGGGCGCGGTGGATGGTGGAGATGGCGTCCTCGTCGTTCGAGGGGCCGTAGGCCATGGACATCCCCATCACGCCCAGTCCGAGCGCGGAGACGCGCAGTCCCTGCTGTCCCAGGCTGCGGTGCTGCATGAGATCGCTCCTCGTGTCATGTCGGCGGCCCATGGCCCCGACCAAACCGAACTGTTCGGTATGACCCTACGTCGATCCTGAGTGCAGCGCAAAACCGAACCGTTCGGTCGCCTATCCTGGGCTCATGCCTCGCTCCACCAGCCCTGGCCGGGCCCCGGACGCCGCCACCTCGAACGAGTCCACCGACTCCACGCGCCGGCGGATCGTCGCCGCAGCAACGGAGGAGTTCGCCCGGCACGGGATCGCCGGCGCCCGCGTGGACCGCATCGCCAAGCAGGCCAGGACGAGCAAGGAACGTGTCTACGCCTACTTCCGCAGCAAGGAAGCCCTTTACGCGCACGTCGCCCAACGCGAGACGGCCGCACTCGTCGAGGCGACTCAGCTTGATCCGGCCGACCTGCCCGGTTATGCCGGCATCCTCTTCGACCACTTCACGGCCCGTCCGGATCACTACCGCCTGATCACGTGGGGCCGCCTGGAGCTGGCCGAGGCCACAGACAACACCGCCGGCCCCCTCCAGGCCACGATCGCCGGCAAGCTCGACAAACTCCGCGACGCTCAGCGCATCGGGCTGCTCGACCCGGCCTGGGACCCGGTCGACGTCCTCGCCCTGATCAACCAGATCACCATGACCTGGGCAGGTCAGCCCGAAATCGCCGCCGTTGCCGCAGACCAGGCCGTGGACCCCTCTATCACCGCCCGCCGCGCCGCAGTGGTGACCGCCGTCGAGCGCTTGTTCCCTCGCCCGGACCGAGACCAACGCCCAAGCCGTTTGGTCTGACGCACATCTCCCGGTGCGCCGTTGAGACGACCAGTGGACGAACGCGCGGACCGCCGGCGCGGGGGCAATGGCGTCGAGCTCGCGGCCGGCCAGGCGGTCGGTGATGGCGATGGCCGTCCGGATGGCGGTAGCAGCCCTCGTCGACGGCTGTGCCGGCCGGGAGTTCGGCGACACCCGACAGACGCGCCGTCCCGGGGTCAACCCCCGAAGGACTTCCGGAGCCGACCACTAAGCACACGGTCGCCATCAGCGCCGGTCCGCCCCGAGCGGCCACGAACAAGATCACCCGGTCCGAGGCCGGCATCCGAGGCGGTATCCGAGGCCGGCGTCCGAGGCGCCCAGCCCAACGGCAGTCCAACGTCGGTCCGGCGTCAGCAGGTTCGACGTCGACCGGCCCGCCACCAACCGGCCCGACGTCAGCCCGTCGAAGCCGCGATCGTCGCCGCGATCCCAATCAGCACGGTGATGATCAGCATGATCAACAAGATGCCACCGAGCTGCTTGGCGGAGGACTTGTTCGGATCCGGCGGCGCGAGCACCGTCTGCCGGATCTCGTTGTCCGCCCCGGCGGCCTTCGCCTCCCGGGCCAGGATCTCGTTGCGCGCGTTCACCCGCGCGACCTCTTCCGCGTGCGTGCGCTCCTCCCTCGCCTTCCGAGCGGCCATGGCCCGCTCGTACCGCTCCCTGGAGGATTCACCTGAAGTCGCCATGCACAGAATTGTCTCAGGCGCACCCCACCCTCCCACTCCCGGACCACCTCACGGCCGGTCCACCGTTCTCCCCGTCTCGGCTTCGGCGAAGGACCAGCGGTACACCGATCGCGCGGGTCGGTTCCGCGGCTTTCGACGTGGATGCCTCGCCGAGACGCTGCACGATGGCACCGGACAGCGCTTGACGACGAATCCGGTCGGGGCGCTTCCCGGGCGATCTCCGGCAGGGTGCGCGTCGCCGCGTCCCACTGCCTCGCTTCGCACCGCGCGAGTGCCACGTCCAAGGCCTACCGGGACCTGGCCAGGATGGGGATGCCGCGCGGGATGCGGGCCTGCTTGACGAGTTCGGGAGCCTTGCCGGTCTCCTTCAGCCCGGCGTCGGCGCCCCGATCGCCACGGCCGGCGGTGGAGGGGACACGGGCTGGAGTGCCTCGGCCCACTGTCGCCGAAGCTCGGAGCCGGCAGCCCGAGGCTCGGAACCCGGAGCCCCATGCACCGGCGGCGAAGACGGGCCCTGGCGCCTCGCCCCGGCTCCAGTGGGCCCGTCCGTCTGCGCACCTCGGGGCCGGCGCCTCACGGTGGTCGCGCCGGGAACCCGCCGCCAACCGCCGTCGGCCCGGCGAGACGGACCGGCCACCACCCGGTGAACGACCCAAACCACAACACCGGTGCACCAAGCAGGCAGTGTGACGCGTCCCCGGGGCCAAGGGTTCATGCCGAGCCGGAATCTGGAGGTGTA
The DNA here is from genome assembly GCF_009865215.1 of Streptomyces sp. SID3343. Taxonomy (GTDB): domain Bacteria; phylum Actinomycetota; class Actinomycetes; order Streptomycetales; family Streptomycetaceae; genus Embleya. Next base: position 3,922 of record NZ_WWJX01001526.1, read on the forward strand.
GTGTCCCGGTTATGCGAATGGGCGAAGGGGTCGAGTGGGGGTTGCACTGCTGCCTGACCTTGGCGTGGGTCGGGGACGAGGAACCGGTGTCGACGGCAAAGCTGGCAGCCTGGTTCGACCTGCCACCGGCCTATCTGAACAAGCAACTACAGGCGCTTGTCCGGGCCGGAATCCTGAGCTCGACGCCGGGGGCCCGGGGTGGCTTCCGGCTGGCTCGACCCCCCAAGCACATCACGCTCATGAACGTTGTCACCGCCATCGAGGGCCCCGACGACGTCTTCCGCTGCACCGAGATCCGCCAACGGGGAGAAGGAGCGGGCGCACCCGCCCGGGAGTTCCAACGGGCCTGCGGCATCGCCACCGCGATGAGCAGGGCCGAACTGGCATGGCGCCGCGAACTGGCCGCCCAGACACTGGCGGACATCATGGACACCGCGCCGCCCAAGGCCGCGGACCGCACACGGCGCCACTTCGGCGGCACGGCCCGCTGATCACCCCACCCTTTCGCACCACCGGAGGGGCATGCCCGTAAGCAGAATCCGGATACACAATGTCTCGATTCAGCCCGACCACCACCCAACGACCGGCAACGGACGGCAAGAACCCACCCAAAGCCGCAGACCCCACTCCGCACCACCAAGAGCGCTCGGCCCGCCGATCCCCCCGACGCCCCCGCCCAACCGAAGGCGCGCCCGTAGGCAGAACCCGGATGTCCAACACCTCGATTCCACCCAACGATCCGACAACCGACAACCAGCAACCGGCCGCAAGGACCCACCCAAATCCACGGGCCCACTCCGAGCCACCAAGATCGCCCAGCCCGCCGATCACCGGACACCCCGCGTAAACCGGAGGGGCGCGCCTGTAACCCGAATCCGGACATCCAACGTCTCGATTCCACCCAACGACCCGACGACCGACGACTGACAACCGGCAACCGGCAACCAGCCGCAAGGACCCACCCAAAGTCGCAGACCCCGCTCCGAGCCGCCGCCACGAGCACCACGGCCCGCCGGTCACCCGACGCTCCCGCGCAACCGGAGGAGCGCGCCTGTAAGCAGAATCCGGATGTCCAACATCTCGATTCCACCCAACGATCCGACGGCCGACGGCCGACAACCAGCGACCGGCGACCGGCAACCGGCAACCGGCAACCGGCAACCAGCAACCAGCCGCAAGGACCCACCCAAAACCACGGGCCCCACTCCGAGCCACCAAAAGCACCCAGCCCGCCGATCACCCGACGCCCCGCGCAACCGGAGGGGCACACCCATAAGGGGAATCTGGATGTCCAATGTCTCCATTCCATCCAATCGCCCAACGACCGACGGCAACAACCCGCCGGGGTCGAGCGGACTGTCGTCGACGTCGGTACTGGCCTTGGGTACTTTCGCCGTCGGTACGGACGCCTTCGTCGTCGCCGGGTTCCTGCCGTCCATGGCCGACTCGCTGCATGTGTCGGCGGCGGCGGCCGGGCAGTCGATCACGGTGTTCGCTGCCGGCTATGCCGTTCTGTCGCCGGTGCTCGCCACGCTGACCGCGCGGCTGCCGCGACGGTCCCTCCTGGTCGCCGCGCTGCTCGTCCTCGGCGCGGCCAACCTCTGCTCGGCGCTGGCACCGAACCTGGCCGTGCTGATCGTCGCCCGAATCGTCGCGGCCGCCGGCGCAGCGGCCTACACCCCCACCGCCGGCGCGGTGAGCGCCGCCCTGGTGCGCCCGGAGCTACGGGCGCGAGCCCTGGCCGTGGTCATCGGCGGCCTGACCGTCGCGACCGCGCTGGGGGTGCCCCTCGGCAACCTGATCAGCCACTGGCTGGGTTGGCGCAGCGCCCTCGGTGTGGTGGCCGGGCTGTGCCTGCTCGTCGCCGTCGGCGTACGTCTGCTCATGCCGGAACTGCCGGGCCTTGCGCGGGTGCCGCTGCGCACCCGACTCGCCGTGCTGCGTCGGCCGACCGTGCTCGCCGTACTGCCGCTGACGGTGCTCGGGATGGGAGCCGGATACACCGCCTACGCCTACAGCGTTCCGGTGCTGAAGGCCGTGCGTATCCCCGAGAGCGCGACCTTGTGGATGCTCTTCCTGTACGGCCTGGGCGCCGTGCTCGGCAACCTGGCCGCCGGCTACGCCACCGACCGCTGGGGCTCCGTTCGGGTCCTGACCGCCGGTTACGTCACCATGGCGCTCGCCCTCGGACTGCTGGCCTTGATCGCCGCCACCCACAGTTCGCTGGAGCTCGTGGTCGGACTGCTGGTCCTGCTCTGGGGCGCGAGCAGCTGGTGCCAGACGCCGCCACAGCAGCACCGGCTGATCGAGGCCGCCCCGGAGGAAGCCCCTCTGGTGGTCGCCCTGAACTCTTCCGGGATCTACCTGGGCATCGGTCTGGGCACCGTACTCGGAGGCATCACACTTCCCGTCGGAACGACGACCGTGTACGGCCTCGGAGCGGCCCTGGCAGTCGCCGCCCTGCTCTTTCTACGGATCACGGCCCGCACAACAACGCCCAAAGGCACGGCGCCCAAAGGCTGAGACACGGCCGTTCCGCGATCCCGCAGCCCGGTCGGCCGAAGATCCAACCGCTGCTCGACGGTGCACCGCCGCACCCCCGGCCGACCTACCCCCGGCACGCGGCACCGGCAGCCGGCCCGCCCGCCTCCGACAACGGCCCGACAACCCGAGCCGCCGCACACCGGCAACCGACAACGGGCGGCCGAGCAACACGGCGACTCTCGTCGCGACGCGTACTCGGCCGCCCGAAGGCGCGTCAGCGCCCACTGATCCATCGTCGACCAGTGATCGACGAGCCCGCGAGGAGAGCGGCCGGAGGCCGCCGGCGGCG
>NZ_WWJX01001527.1 GCF_009865215.1 Streptomyces sp. SID3343
TGCGCGGCGCGCCCGCGCACGGCGAGCGCGGAACCACCCTCGGCGCCGGAGCGGGTCGCGACGGCGGCCCGGTCGGGGTTGGCGGGACGGTCGGCGTCGTCGGGCGCCCCGTCCTTCGCCGCCGGACCGCTCTCGGCGTTCTTCGCCTTCCGCGCGGTCTTCGAGCCGGACGCATCGGCGGCGGCGTCGTCGGCGTCGTCGGGCACGCCGGTGTTCTCGGCGCCGTCCGAGCCCTTGCCGGTCTCGGGATCGTCGGCGTCCTTGGCGTTGTCGGTGTCTCCGGCGTCGTCGGCGTTTTCGGTGCCCTTCGAGCCTTGCGGCTTCTTCGGGTCCTTGCCGGTCCTGCCGTCCTTGCCGGCTTGGCCGGCCTTGTCGCCGGGGCCGCCGGCGGTACGGGCGCGTCGGCCCTTGGCGGCGCGGTGTTCGCCGGACGTGACGACCTGCTCGGCGGCCTCGGCGTCGGCGGGGAGCTCGACCACGTAGGTGCTGCCGCGGCCCGGCGTGGTGTGTGCCTCGATCGAGCCGCCGTGCGCCTCGACGACCGCGCGGGCCAGCGGCACCCGTACGGCGCTGCCACGACTCTCCGGGCCGCGCACCTCGATCCGGGCGACGTCGCCGCGCTGCGCGGCGGCGACGACGATGGTGGATCCCTCGGGGCCGGCCACGACGGTGTCCGCGAGCAGGTGGCCCAGCGCCCGCGTCATCGCGTCGACGTCCACCCGCACCCCCACCGGGGACGCGTTGACCACGAACTCCACGCCCGCGCCGCGCGCGAGGTAGGTGACCGTCTCCATGGCCCGGTCCACCAGGTCGTCCACGGTGGTCGGCACGCGTTCGGCGGCCGTCTTTGCGTCCTCGGCGTCGGGATCGGCGACGGTCGGGCCCTGCTGGTGTGCGAGTACCTCACCGGCGAGTTCCTCGAGGCTCTCCAGTTCGCCGGCGACCTGACGGACCATGCGCCGCGCACCGTGCCCGACCTCGCCGGCGGCGCCGTCGGCCACCTTCTTGAGCCGGCCGCGCACCGCCGTCAAGCGGGAGAGCACTTCGGTGTCGACCAACTCGGCTAGCTGGGCCCGGCGTTCGGCGAGCAGTTTCTCCCGACCGGTGTCGCTGAAGGTCATCACCGCGCCGACGACGGCTCCGCCGAGCAGGATCGGGGCGGTGATCATGTCCACGGTCACGTGACCGTCGTCACCACGCCACAGGATCTGGTCGCGCAGCCGCTGCCGGCGCCCGCTCTTGAGGGTGATCAGCGGCGGGCACTCGTCGATGGGCAGCGGAGTGCCGTCGGCCTTGCTGTGCATGAGCAGTTCGTGCAGGGCCTTGCCGCCGAGGTCGCTCGCCCGGTGCCGCAGGATCTTGGCGGCGGCGGGGTTGGCCAACACGATGTTGCCCTCGGTGTCGATACCGATGATGCCCTCGCACGCGGCGCGCAGGATCATCTCGGTCTGCCGCTGCTGGCGTGCGAGTTCGACCTCGACGTCGACCTTCCCGGTGAGGTCGCGCACGACGATCATCAGCAGTTCGTCGTCGTAGCCGGCCGGCAGGTTCGCGCTGGTGACCTCGACGGGGAAGGTGCGGCCGTCGGTGCGGTGCGCGTTCATCCGCGTCGGCTTGGTCCGGGTGTCGCGCGAATCGTTGGCGCGCACGGAGCCCGGGATGCGGCTGCGGTCGAACGTGGGCAGCAGGTCGAGAAGACCGCGGCCCACCATGGGGGTGCCCGGCGCCTCGAGAACCTCCAGTGCCATGGCGTTCGCATTGACCACCGTGCCGTTGCGATTCACCAGCAGGAGAGCATCGGGCAGGGCGTCGAGTATGGCGGCGAGGCGAGCAGCGCCTCGGGATGGCCTGCTGCTCACGAAGCGCGTACCTCCTCCGGTCCTCGGACTGCGCGACGGCCATCTTGCCCGTCGCCGCCGGGGCATGTCACGACCGACTATCCCATTGTTTTTGCAGTCACGTTGACGAGCCTAGTAATCTGTCCGTCGTCGGCAAACACCGATGGAGGCTTCGCCTAGTCCGGTCTATGGCGCCGCACTGCTAATGCGGTTTGGGTTCATCCCCATCCCGGGTTCAAATCCCGGAGCCTCCGCTTCACGAACAGCCCGTCTGGTCCCACCAGACGGGCTGTTTTGCGCCCATCTCGGTGACCTTTCGGTGACGAACGAGCACCACCGAGTCACGACGTGGCCCGCGATGTCCCCTATGCCGGCCTTTCCCCAAGGTGCGCCCCCAATCGTCGGGTGGCCCGTCTCGCGCCGCCCGCCCCTCACGGTTCGGCCCCCATGTCGAAGGTCACCCCTTCCGCCCCGACCGCTCCACCATTCGCCCCGAAGACGACATGTCCGACAGAAACCATTCAGCTCACAGCGAACACCCCCCGCGCGCGCCACCCCCAAACGCGAGCGCACACGGATCCGAACCCGGCCCTCCGCCGCAAGATCACCCACAGCCTCCCCGCCCCTCGACCCCCTCGGGGCAACCCACCCCGACCCACCTCCACCGGCCCTCGGATCCACCCCCTCGGCCACCCCACTCACCACCCACCGACAGCCCTTTCGCGCCAAACGCCCCGCTTCGAACCCCTCTCGAACAATCGATTTCACCCCCGGCCGGCGAGCATGTATTGTTTACCTCGGTCCAAGCGACCAAGCGCTCGTAGCTCAACGGATAGAGCATCTGACTACGGATCAGAAGGTTGCAGGTTCGAATCCTGCCGAGCGCACAGCAGGTCAGAGCCCCTCTCGGGTAATTCGAGAGGGGCTCTTTTCGTGGTTGGTGCAGCCATTCGAGCGGCCAATGAACGGTCGGCGGTTCTCAGAGCCGTCGGAGCCGGTGCAGCACGAGCAGCGCCGAGACGGCGTTCGACGAGCGGATCTCTCCTCGCGCGATCATGTCCGGGACCTCTTTCAGGGACACCCACTCGATCCGGTCCGACTCGAACGCGTCCTCGGGCTCGCCGACGTGCTCGCCGGAGTCGGACCAGTAGACGTGATGGACGGCATCGGACAGGCCATTGGACGGCTCGATGCTGAGCAGGTGTCGTAGCGGTCCGGGGCGCCACCCGGTCTCCTCCAGCATCTCGCGCGCTGCGGCGTCCTCGACGCTCTCGCCCGCCTCGATCTCGACGACTCCTGCGGCGAGTTCCCAGCCCCAGGTGTCGGTGATGAACCGGTGGCGCCACAGCAGGAGGACGCGGTCCTGTTCGTCGACGATCGTTGCGAGGGCCACGGGTCGCTGACGAATCAGGTAGTGATCGAGGTGACGGCCGTCCGGGAGCTCGACGTCGGCGAGGCGAATGGTGAACCAGGGGTTCGTGTACACGTCCGTCTCGCTGTGCGTGATCCACTGCATGTGCCCCCCACGGGTGAGCGGTGTCCTCAGATGGGCATCGACAGCACAGTCTCGACTTTCTCGGCCACCTCTCGTACTGCTTTCACATCGGTGTGATGGGCGAGTTCGCGATGCACGCCGTACAGACGGTCGGTGAGCCGCCTCGACTCCATCCCCTGCGCGGCGTCCAGCGTGGCGTCGGCCGCGACGACGGCCTGGTCGAGGTCTCGGCACGCGATCGCGAGCGAGGTCAGGGTGGCGAGACGGTGAACTTTGCCGCGGGCGTGGGTCTGTGTGCCGACGGCTTCCTTGGCGTATCGCATCGCGGGCCGATGGTCGCCGAGGCTCAGCAGCGCCTCGGCGGCCTGGGCTTCGACGCGACCGGGTTGAACGTAGCCGGTTTCCGGCGGTTCTTCGGTCCGCCGAATCCGCACGTTGGCATCTTCGGCTCGTCCCAAACTCGATCGTGCGGCGGTGGACTGCTTCATCCTCGCGAACGCCTTCGCCTGCATGGCGTACAGGTCGGTGGCGAGCGCGGGGGACAGGTGCGGGCCGGCGGTGCGGATGCCCGCCTCGGCGAACGCGATGACTTGTCGGTAGTCGCGCATGTGCATGGCCTGGTTGACGAGCAGGGCGATGACGTACCCGCCGAAAGCGTGGTCACCGGACGCCTTGGCCATGCGAAGGGCCTGGTGGAAGTACCTCTGAGCCAAACCTTGTTGGTCGCAATCGTACGAGCAGATGCCGGCAATGGCGACGAGGCCGCCCGCCGCACGGAACAACGGGCGCCCGATGTGGTCGGGGTAGCTGCCACGTACGACGGGAGTTACGGCCTCGGCGAGGAAGCGGGTGACGCGCGGCTTGGCGGCGAGGCCGCCGGCCTGTTGGTACATCCGCTCGTAGTGGGTGCGAGCGCCTCTCAGCATCTCCAGGTCCTCGGTCCCGACGCGGACCGAGCCGCGGTGGGATGCGTCGAGGTCGTGCGGTGGGTTCTCCCACTCCCATACGGGCGCGATGGCAGCCATGCCGGTGACGGCAGGTGTCTCCAGCGCGGTGGTCGCGTTCCGATGGTCGGATGTCCACAGCGCGGGTGCGCGCTCGACAAACGCCGGGAGGCTCGTGCCTGAAGATCCGTCGGTGTGCGTGTCGAGGTCGATGTCCTGGGGTGTGATCTCGCGGCCGAGGCGCTCGCTCAGGACGGCGCACACCAGCTCGATCGAACGGCCGCGCGGACGTTGCCCCTTGAGCCACCGCCCGACGGAAGTGTGGTCGTAGCGCAAGGCGAGGCCGGCGCGGGCGCCGAGATCGTTGACGCGTTGCGCTAGTCCGGCGCGCGACATCCCGGCATCGTCGAGCACGGCTGCGAGCAGGTGGTTCGGGCTCATGGGTCCCCTTGGTGTCACAAGTCAAGCCCTGGTCGTCGAGCCTAACGATTCGCGATTCACACCCCGTGTGAATCGCGAACATGCGCGGCACGTACTCACACCTCCCGCTGTACGTGGTGCACACACGAGCCTGTGTGGACGGCAGTCGAACGGGCGAGGAGAGCACGGTGAGCGAAAAGCCGTTGGTGATCCGGGTGGATGGGTCTGGCGATGCGGCGCGGCCGATCCGGGTCATGCTCGATGTCGGCGACGAGGACGAGGCCCCGACCTACGACCTCGACCGTGACCAAGCGCGGTTCCTGGTGCCCCAGTTGCAGGCTGGGTTGGCTCGGTCCTTCCGGCCGCCGATGATCGGCCGCATCTCGAACTCGGGCGGCTGAAGCCGTGTCCCGCACTCCCGACACCGTTCGCGCCGTCGCTGCGGCCGACCCGCGGCGCCCGATCCTCGTCCAGGCCGACCACACCGGCCCCGACCCCTGCGGGCTCGCCCTCACCCTGGCCCAGGCGTGGGACCTGATCGGCGACCTCCAGGCGCAGGTGGCCCGCCACCCCGCGCCGACCCTTCGAGGAGAGCGATGACCATGCCCGACGGCACCTGGCTGGACTACGAAGTGATGGGCGGCTCGCTCGGCGGCCAGTCGATCGTGGCCCGCTACCGAACCCGCACCGGCGCGATCGAGTTCGACACCCTCCGCGTCCCGGACGGCACCCTGGCCGCGCTGATCCGGGCCATCCTGGACCGCACGGACCAGAACCTGGTGACCGACATCCTG
>NZ_WWJX01001528.1 GCF_009865215.1 Streptomyces sp. SID3343
GCGGATCCGTACCGGCAGGCGACCCTCGGGCCGCTGGTCCCGGCGGTTGGTCGCCTTCCGGGTCGAGAGCGGTCCGCCGGGCGGGCCCGGTGAGCGGCCGTGGCGGGCATCGGGGCAGACGGGTCCGCGGATGCAGGGGTGGGCGCGCCGACGGGTGTGACCGCAAATACCCCGGCCGGGTTGGCACCCGGAACTGACGATCCGTCAGAATGTACTGCGACGCGCCGCGCTTCGAGCGCGCCGCGACGCGCCCGCACCGCACTTCACCCGCACCGCGCTTCACCCGCAGTTGCACTTCACCCGCACTGCGTACGAGATGGCCAGACGAATCGGAGGGCCCCGTGACGAAGGACCACAAGCCTGTGGTCCCCGGCTGGTTCACCACGTCCGGGGAGGATTTCTCCCTCCTCGGCACCCGGTGTACCGCCTGTGGGACCGTGTTCTTCCCTCGCCAGGAGATGTTCTGCGGCAACCCGGCGTGTAGTGGCACCGAGTTCGCCGAGGTACCGCTGTCGCGCCGCGGCACCGTGTGGTCCTACACGAACGCCGGCTACCGCCCGCCCGCCCCGTTCGTGTCCGACCCGGACACCGAGTGGAAGCCGTTCACGATCGTCGCGGTGCGACTGGAGGCCGAGGGCCTGATCGTGCTCGGCCAGGGCGCCCCCGGCGTCACGGTCGACGACCTCAAGGTGGGCGACGAGGTCGAGATCGTCCCGGGTGTGCTGTACGAGAACGACGAGCACGTCTACACGACGTGGAACGTCACGCCCGTCGCAAGGGCCGAGGGAGCAACCGCATGAACAGCGATCGTGACATCGTCGTCCTGGGCGCGGGCATGCACCCGTGGGGCAAGTGGGGCCGCAACTTCGTCGAGTACGGCGTCAAGGCCGCGCAGGACGCGTTGAAGGACGCCGGGCTCGCGTGGCAGGACATCCAGTACGTGGCGGGCGCGGACACCATCCGCAACGGCTACCCGGGCTTCGTGGCCGGCGCGACCTTCGCGCAGGCACTGGGCTGGACCGGCGCGCGGATCTCCAGTTCGTACGCCGCGTGCGCGTCGGGCTCGCACGCCATCGCCAGTGCTCGTGCGCAGATCCTCGCGGGTCTGTGCGACGTCGCGCTCGTGGTCGGTGCGGACGCGGCCCCCAAGGGCTTCTTCGCCCCGGTCGGCGGCGACCGCCCGGACGACCCGGACTGGGTCCGCTTCCACGTGCTCGGCGCGACCAACCCGGCCTACTTCGGGATGTACGCCCGCCGCCGGATCGACCTGTACGGCGCCTCGGTCGAGGACTTCGCCAGGGTCAAGGTCAAGAACGCGCGCAACGGCCTGGCCAACCCCAACGCCCGCTACCGCAAGGCGTTCACCCTGGAGGACGTCGCGGCGTCGCCGATCGTGTGCGACCCGCTGCGGCTGATGGACATCTGCGCCACCTCCGACGGCGCGGCCGCGGTCGTGCTGTGCAGCAAGGAGTTCGCCGCCAGGCGCACCACCAAGCCGGTGCGGATCTCGGCGGTGTCCACGGTCACCCCGGCCTTCCCCAGCGCGATCGTCGAACTGCCCGACATCGCGACCGACTCGTCGGCGGCGGTGGCCCCGGGCGAACTCACCTTCCGCGCGTCGCTGGCCCGCGCCGCGTACGAGGAGGCGGGCATCGGTCCCGAGGATCTGAGCCTGGCCGAGGTCTACGACCTGTCCACGGCCCTGGAACTCGACTGGATCGAGGACCTGGGCATCTGTGCCCCGGGCGAGGCGGAGAAGTTGCTGCGCGACGGCGCCACCGAGATCACCGGCCGCATCCCGGTCAACGCCTCGGGAGGTCTCGGCTCGTTCGGCGAGGCGGTCCCGGCCCAGGCGATCGCCCAGGTCTGCGAACTCACGTGGCAACTGCGCGGCGACGCGGGCGACCGCCAGGTCCAGGGCGCCACGGTCGGCATCACCGCCAATCAGGGCCTCTTCGGTCACGGCTCGTCGATCATCGTGACCCGATAGGAATTCGCGTCCCGGTAGGAATTCGTGACCCGCTAGGAATTCGTATCCCGGTGGGAAGTCTCGAAAACGATCTTGGAGTCGGCGACACGTCTCGCGCGTTCTCGTGCCGCCGACTCCGAGATCTTGTGTGTTCGGAGGGGCTTTATGGGGTTTCCCGATGGCATCGGTGTGGTCGACCTGCTCATGGGCCTGCCGAATCGGGATCGGCGATGGTGGGCGACCGCGATGGCCGCGACGTTGCGGGACGAGGACAGCCGCAGCGGGATGACCCATCCGGCGGGCTACATGTTCAAGGACCTGCCGGAGATGGAGCGCACCGACTCCTCGGCCGAGGATCTGCTGCGGGAGATGGACCGGTTCGGGGTCGAGAAGGCGCTGATCCCGGTCTCGTTCGAGGACGAGGGGACCGTCGACGCGGTGCGGCGACACCCGGATCGGCTGCTCGGCAGCTACCAGGTGGACCCGACGAACGTGATGGACGGCGTGCGCGGTCTGCGCCGGGCCCGCGACGAGGCGGGCGTGGTGGCGGCGACGTTCTTCCCGTGCGGGTGTACTCCCCCGGTGCCGATCGACGACCGGCTCGCGTATCCGCTGTACGCGACATGCGTCGAACTGGGCCTGCCGGTCTTCGTCAACGCGGGCATCCCCGGCCCCCGGGTGCCGGCCGCGGCGCAGGAGGTGATGCGCTTCGACCGGGTCTGCTACGACTTCCCCGAGCTCACGGTCGTGATGCGGCACGGGGGCGAACCGTGGTGCGACCTCGCGGTCAAACTCATGCTCAAGTGGCCCGGGCTGCACTGGTCCTCGTCCGCGTTCGCGCCCAAGCACTACCCGCGCGAGATCGTCGACTACGCGAACACGCGCGGCGCCGAGAAGATCATGTACGCGGGCTACTTCCCGTACGGGTTGACCCTGGATCGGATCTTCGCCGAGTTGCCGAACGTGGGGTTCAAGGACGACGTGTGGCCCGCCTTCCTGCGCACCAACGCGCTGCGGGTGCTGGGCCTTTGAGCAACGGGCATCAGGCCCTTCGAGCGACGGGTGCCGGCCCCTTGATCAACGCGGCGGCGCCGTCGGGGCCAGCGCGAGCGCGGCCTCGATCGGATCGGCGTCCGGGCGCGGGTCGATGACCGCGAGCACGGGCACGGTCACCCCCGCGTCGGTGTAGCGGGCGATCTTGGCACGGCACTCGGCCGGACCGCCGTGCACGATCAGGTCGTCCAGCACCGAGTCCGGGACCAGGTCGAGGGCCCGCTTGCGGTCGCCCTCGGCCCACGCTCGCCACATCGGCGTCAGTTCCTCGGTCCGGCCGAGCCAGCGGTGGAACTCGGCGTACACGGGCACCGTGAGGTAGCTCGTGATCATCCGTCGGCCGATCGCGCGCACCGTGTCGCGGTCCTCGACGGGCAGCACGAAGATCCGCGCGACGATCGCCCGGTCGGGGCCGCCCTCGTGCACGAAGGGCACCACGCGCTTGACGTCCTCGGCGGACAACCAGTTCAGGATCGCCCCGTCGGCCTCGCGACCGGCCAGGCGCAGCATCCCCGGGCGCAGCGCCGCGACCAAAATCCGCGGCGGCGTCGCCGGCGGGCGCGAGAGCCGGAAGCCGCGCACCGCGAAGGTCTCGTACTCCTCGGTGACCTTGTCTCCGGTGAACGCCGCGCGCAGGAACCGTACGGTGTCGCGCACGCGCTGGTAGGGCCGCTCGAACGTGGCCCCGTTCCATGCCTCGACGATCGGCGCGGATCCGGCGCCGACGCCGAGGGTGAATCGGCCCGGGGCCACATCGGCCAGCGCGGCGGCGGTCATCGCGAGGGTGGCGGGGCCGCGGGTGTACGGCGAGACGATCGCGGTGCCCAGGCGCACGTCGGGGTCGGCGAGGGCGGCGACGGTAAGCGGGGTGAAGCCGTCGAGGCCGTCCACCTCCGCGGACCACATGTCGGTGTAGCCGGCCGCGCGCAACTCCCGGATCAGCCGCGGGTGGTCGGCGAGCGGGGCGTTCAGGGGGACGGTGATTCCGTACGGGGCCAAGCTCATGCGTACTCCTCCGCGGTTTCTGATGGGCCATCAGGACTACCACAGCCGATCGCCCGGGAGTCCGACCGACGACGGGTTCACCGAGTTCGAATTCCCAAACGACAGCGTCGAGAACGCAGGCTTCCTGATGTACCGTCAGGCGCCATGCCGACCCTGTGCCTGAACACTTTCGCGTTCTCCACCTTCGCCGGCGCCAAGGAGTCGGCCCCGCTGCCGGAACTCCTGGCGGCGGTACGCTCCGCCGGGTTCACGGCGCTGAGCCTGGACGTCTTCACCCTGCTCGGCTACGAGCGGCCGCTCGCGGATCTGGCGGCCGAGGTCGCGGCGGCCGGGCTGACCTGCCCGGAACTGCTGGGGTTCGTGGTGGACGCGGACGAGGACGCGGCGCTCGCGGGGGCGCGGCAGGTCGCGGAGGTGGCGGCCGCGTTCGGGTCCTCGTTCGCGCTCGGCATGGTGATGCTGCCGCCGGACGCGCGCTGCGCGGACCTGTTCGCCCGCTGCGCCGAGATCGTCGCGGACGCGGGAGCCAAGGCGGCGGTGGAGTTCCTCCCGTTCACCCCGATCGCAACCGTCGCCGACGCGCGGGTGCTGGTCGAGCACGCGGGCACGGCCAACTCCGGTGTCCTGGTGGACGCGTGGCACTTCTTCCAGGGTGCCGACACGTGGGCCACGCTCGCGGCGCTGCCGGCGGCGCAGATCGCCTACGTACAGGTCGACGACCACCCGCGGATCCTGCCGCCGGGGGCCGACCTGTACACCGAGTGCATGTCGCGGCGCGTGCTGCCCGGTGAAGGCGTCTTCGACCTGCCGCGCTTTCGGGACACGCTGACGGTCAAGGGGTGGGACGGCCTGGTGAGCGTCGAGGTGATCAATCCCGACCTGGTCGCGACGGGCGCCGC
>NZ_WWJX01001529.1 GCF_009865215.1 Streptomyces sp. SID3343
CACGTCGCCCCGCCCCCGCCGCAACGCCGGCAACAGCACCCGCGTCACCTCCGCGACCGAAACCACGTTCACCGTCAACGTCCGCGACCACACCGCCGCCGACGTCTCGCCCACCGAGCCCAGATCGGCGACCCCCGCGCTGTGCACGAGCCCCGCGAACGACTCGTCCACGATCGACGCGAGCGCCGACTCGATCGTCTCCGGCCGCTCCAGATCCGCGACGACGGTCCGCACCCCCGGCCCGGCCAATTCCTCGGCCCGCGCCTTCGACCGCACGATCGCGACCAACTCGTGCCCGCGTTCGCGCAACAAACGGGCAATCTCCGCACCGATCCCGCTCGCAGCACCGGTGATCACATAAGTACTCATACCGCCACCCTACGAGTCGGGCCCCGCACACCGAGGTGCGCGGGGCCCGACTCGACCACAGAAAACGGCGGAAACGGCGGAACCGCGGAAACCGCGAAACACCGAAAGCGCCGGCGTAACCGCTACGCCCCCCGCAACACCGCCCCGGTACGCTCCGCCGCGAGCGCCACCGCCGCATCCCGCGCGGCCGTCGCCTCCTCGACCGTCAGCGTCCGGTCCCCGGCCCGAAACCGCAGCGCGTAGGCCAGCGACTTGCTGCCCTCGCCCACCTGCGCCCCGGTGTACACGTCGAACAACCGCACCGACTCCAGGAGTTCGCCGGCACCCTCGACCAACGCCGCCTCCACCTCGGCCGCCGGCACCGCGGCGTCCACCACGAGCGCGACGTCCTGCGTGGCGACCGGATACGACGAGATGTGCCCGGCCTGCGCGACGTGCTCACCGTCGAGGTCGGCGGTCAGCAGGTCCAGGTCCAACTCCATCGCTGCGACCCGCTCGGGCAGGTGCAGCGTCTTGAGCACGCGCGGGTGCAACTCGCCCGCGTGCCCCACGACCCGCTCGGCCCCGTCCGCGCCCGTGGCCACGAGCGCGGCGCAGCGCCCGGGATGCCACGGCTCGTGCTGGTCCTGACGCACCGTCAACTCGACGCCCGCGGCGACCGCGATCACCCGCGCGGCCTCGACCGCATCCGCCCAGGTCTGCGGCCGGCCCTTGCCCCACCAGCCGGAGTGCTCACGCTCCCCGGACAGCACGACCGCGACCCGCTGCGGCTGATGCGGCAGCGCGGCCTCCAGCGCCGCCAACTCGTCCTCGCTCGGCCGCCGGTCCACCGCGAGCCGCGGTGCGGGCGGCGTCGAGGCGTTCGGCCGAAAGACCACACCCGACTCGAACAGCGCCAAGTCGGCGTTGCCGCGCCCGATGTTGCGCCGCAACGTCGCGAGCAGCCCCGGCAGCAGCGTCGTGCGCAGCGCGGGCTCCTCGTCCGAGATCGGGTTGACCAGCACGACGCCGCGCCGCCGCGCGTCGTCGGCAGGCAGCCCGAGGTCGTCGAGCGCGCTCTGCCCCACGAACGGGTAGTTGAGCACCTCGGTGTAGCCCGCGCCCGCGAGCGCCCGCCCGAGCCGGCGCCTGCGCCGCTGGTCGGCGGTGAGCCCGCGACCGGCCGGCACCTGCGGCAGCGCGGACGGCACCCGGTCGTAGCCCTCCAACCGGATGACCTCTTCGGCCAGGTCGTTCGGGTCGGTCAGGTCGGGGCGCCAGGTCGGCGGGGCGACGGTGAGCTCGTCGATCCCCTCGACCGAACAGCCGACCTCCTGAAGGCGCTGCGCGACCGTCTCCCGGGTGTACGCGACACCCGCGACCTTGGCCGGATGGTCCGCCGCGATGACGATCCGCACGACCTCGCGCGGCGCGTTCACCTCGGTGACCCCCGCGTCGGCCGCCGCCCGCTCGCCGCCGAGCGCGGCCAGCAGGTCGACGGCGCGCTGCGCCGCGGCCCGGGCCGCCTCGGGGTCCACGCCGCGCTCGAAGCGCTTGGAGGCTTCCGAGGAGAGCTTGTGCCGACGCGCGGTGCGCGCGATGGAGACCGGGTCGAAGTTCGCGGCCTCGATCACGATGTCGCTCGTCGTGTCGCCGATCTCGGTGCCGGCCCCGCCCATGACGCCGGCGAGCCCGATCGGACCGCTGTTGTCGCAGATCAGCAGATCCTCGGGGTCGAGCTTGCGCTCGGCGCCGTCGAGCGTGGTCAGCGTCTCGCCCTCGCCTGCCCGCCGCACCACGATCGGACCCTGCAAGCGCGCGCGGTCGTACGCGTGCAGCGGCTGACCCAGTTCGAGCATGACGTAGTTGGTCACGTCGACCACGAGCGAGATCGGCCGCATGCCGCTCATCTGCACGCGGCGCTGCAACCACAGCGGCGACGGCGCGTCGGGGTCGATCCCGACCACGCCGCGCGCGACGAACCGGCCGCACCCGGCCGAATCCTCGACCCGCACCGGGTAGCCGTACGAGTTCGCGTCCGGCACGTCCATCAGCGCGGGATCGCGCAGCGCCTGCCCGTACCCGATCGCGGCCTCGCGGGCGACGCCGCGCATCGACAGGCAGTAGCCCCGGTCCGGGGTGACCGCGATGTCGAGCACCTCGTCGACCAGGCCGAGCAGTTCGATCGCGTCGGCACCGATCTGCGCCTCGATCGGCAGCACGATGATGCCGTCGTGATCGTCGCCCATGCCCAGTTCGCGGGCCGAGCAGATCATCCCCCGGGACACGCGCCCGTAGGTCTTGCGCTCGGCGATCTCGAACGGTCCGGGCAGCACGCCGCCGGGAAGGATCACGACGACCTTGTCGCCGACCTCGAAGTTGCGCGCGCCGCAGACGATTTCCTGCGGCTCGCCGGTGCCGTTGGCGTCGGCGACGTCGACCTTGCAGAACCGGATCGGCTTCTTGAAGCCTTCCAGTTCCTCGATCTCCAGTACCTGACCGACCACGAGCGGACCCTTGAGGTCCGCGCCGAGCTGCTCGACCGTCTCGACCTCGAGGCCCAGGGCCACGAGTCGGTCGGCGACCTCGCGGCCGGAAACGCCGGCCGGCAGGTCGACGTACTCCCGCAGCCAGGAAAGCGGGACCCGCATCAGATCTCCATCCCGAACGGAAGGGTGAAACGAACGTCACCCTCGACCATGTCCCGCATGTCCTCGACGTTGTGCCGGAACATCAGCGCGCGCTCCAGGCCCACGCCGAACGCGAAACCGCTGTACACCTCGGGGTCGATGCCGCACGCGACCAGCACGCGCGGGTTGACCATGCCGCAGCCGCCCCACTCGATCCAGCCCTCGGATCGACAGGTCCGACACGGGTGTTCGGGGTCGCCCACGGACGCGCCCCGGCACACGAAGCACTTGAGGTCGAGTTCGGCGGACGGCTCGGTGAAGGGGAAGTACGACGGCCGAAGCCGGGTCACGATGCCCTCGCCGAACATCGCCTGCACGAAGTGGTCGAGCGTGCCCTTGAGATGGGCCATGGTCAGGCCCTTGTCGATCGCCAGACCCTCGATCTGCCCGAACACCGGCGTGTGCGTCGCGTCGAGCTCGTCGGTGCGGTACACCCGGCCCGGACACACGACGTAGATCGGCGGGGTCCGGGTCAGCATGGTGCGGATCTGCACCGGCGAGGTGTGCGTGCGCAACACCACGCCCGAGTCCGCCGTGCCGTCCTGGGCGCGGACGAAGAAGGTGTCCTGCATGGTTCGCGCGGGGTGGTCCGGCAGGATGTTCAGGGCGTCGAAGTTGTACCACTCCGTCTCGACCTGCGGGCCCTCGGCGACCTCGTAGCCCATGGCCACGAAAAGGTCCTCGATCCGCTCGGACAGCGTCGTCAACGGGTGCCTGGCGCCGCGCGGGGCGCGGTCCCAGGGCAGCGTGACGTCGACGGCCTCCTCGACGAGCACGCGCGCGTCGCGCTCGGCCTCTAGTTCGACCTGTCGCTGTTCGAGGGCCTTCTTCACGGCGCCGCGCGCGGCGCCGACGCGCTTGCCGGCCTCGGCCTTGGCCTGCGGCGGCAGCGCTCCGATCTCACGGTTGGCCAGTGCCAGGGGCGAGCGGTCGCCGGTGTGCGCGACCTTCGCCTCCTGGAGCTGGGCGAGGTCGCTCGCGGCGGCGACCGCCGCGAGGGCCGCGTCGCGCGCGCGCTCGACTTCCTCGGGCTTCAACGCCTCTACCTCGACCGGGTCGTAGGACTTGTTCGGTGCCGACATCTGTGTCCAGTGCTCCTGTGGGGATCCGCCGGTGGTGGAGGCGGCCGTGACGTCCAGTGACGCCCGCGCTCCCGAGTTTACCGACGCCTCGTGGGCGTACGTGATTCGGCCGGACCGCGACGGCTTGGCGGGATCGTCCTATCGCAGGACGTCCGGCATCGCGGCCGGCAGGGTAAATCGGAACCTGGCGCCGCCGCCGGCCGCGCGCTCGACACCGATGCTGCCGGCGTGCGCCTGGACCAGGCCCTTGACGATGTACAGGCCGAGTCCGGTGCCACCGCGGCGGTTCCCGCGCCAAAAGCGCGTGAAGACGCGATCGAGGAGTTCCTCGGGGATGCCCGGGCCCTCGTCGCTCACCGTGATCTCCGTCCCGTCCTCGCCGGGCGCGGCTCCGATGGAAACCGCGCGCATCTCGATGGTGACGGTTCCGGCGCCGTGCCGCACCGCGTTTTCGAGCAGGTTGCCGAGAATCTGGTCGAGCTTGTCGGAGTCCAGCCACATCCGCGGCAGTTCCCCGTCGACCACGACCACGAAGGGCGCGGGCCCGGTGCACTCCAGCGCGCGCACGTGCCGCAGCACCGCGTCGTGCATGTCGACGATCTGCCGGTTCAGTTGCAGCCGGCCGGCGTCGATGCGGGAGATGTCCAAGAGTTCGGTGATCA
Organism: Streptomyces sp. SID3343; assembly: GCF_009865215.1. Classification (GTDB taxonomy): domain Bacteria; phylum Actinomycetota; class Actinomycetes; order Streptomycetales; family Streptomycetaceae; genus Embleya. The sequence goes on from NZ_WWJX01001529.1 coordinate 4,783, forward strand.
GCCGGGTGACCCGGTCGGCGTCGGCGTCCACGGTCTCCAACATCAGCCGCTTCTGCTCGTCGGTGAAGCGTTCCCACTTGGCGAGCAGTGTCGCGGTGAAGCCCTTGACGGAGGTCAGCGGCGAGCGCAGTTCGTGCGCGACGGTGGCGATCAGGTCGGAGTGGCCGCGCTCGATCCGGCGCCGGGCGTCGGTGGAGCGCAGGGACACCACGAGTCGCGCGAGCGCGCTGCGCGGGCCGTCGACGCGTTCGTAGGCCGCGGTGACCAGGATCTCGCGGCCGCCGAGCAGCAGGTTGCGTTCGGGTTGCCTGGTGCGGGTGCCGAGCCCGCCGTACGGGTCGGTGCACACCCACCAACGCCGGCCCGCGAGATCCTCGAGCGGCAGCGCGTCGGCGATGTGTTTGCCGAGCGCGTCCTCGGGACGCGTCCCGGTGATGCGGGCGGCCGCGGTGTTGAAGCACACCACCGTGCCGGTCTCGTCCGCGATCACCAGGCCGTCGGGCAGCATGTCGGCGTCCATCGGCCCCCTTCCCGTTTCGGGCCCGAGGCAGGTTCCGGGCCGGACACACTATCCCAAGGCGCAGCACGAGCGTCCGGCCGTGCCGAACGCTCGGATCGTTCCCCGAGAGCCGGGGGTCAAGCCGGGTCGAACGAGGTCATCCACCGGTTCGCGCGCCGGGGCGACAACCCCCGTGACCGCGTTGCGCGCGGGCGGACGCGTACAGACACACGGCCGCGGCGGTCGCCAGGTTCAAACTCTCGGCCCGGCCGTGGATGGGTACCCGCACGACGGCGTCGGCCAGGGCCCGGGTCTCGTGGGGCAGTCCCCACGCCTCGTTGCCGAATATCCACGCGGTCGGCCCGGCCAGTTGCCCGGCGTCGAGTTCGTCGTCGAGGTCGGCGTCGCCGGCCCCGTCGGCGGCGAGGATGCGCAGACCGGCCGTGCGCAACGCCGCGACGGTGTCCTCGATCCGGGCGCCGGTGACCACGGGCAGGTGGAACAGGCTGCCGACGGACGCGCGCACGGCCTTGGGGTTGTACGGGTCCACCGACGCGTCGGTGAGGACGACCGCCTCCGCGCCCGCCGCGTCCGCGGCGCGCAGC
>NZ_WWJX01001530.1 GCF_009865215.1 Streptomyces sp. SID3343
ACCTCGACGGCCGCGCCGGCCCGGACGCCTGACGGCGCGGCATCGAGGCGGGCGGCCTGCCCGGCTCACCTCGATGCTCGGCCGATCAGGCCCAGAGGTCGACGATCCGTACGCCCACCGCGTCGAGCAGGCGCCGAAACAGCGGCAGTGACAGGCCGATCACGTTGCCGGGGTCGCCGTCGATGCCGTCGACGAACGGCGACGCGTAGCCGTCGAGGGTGAACGCGCCCGCGACGTGCAGTGGTTCGCCGGTCGCGATGTACGCAGCGACCTCGTCGTCCGAGGGTGTGCCGAACCGAACCGTCGTCGCCGCGACCTCGGCCGCGCGCAGCCCGGTGCGGCGGTCGATCACGCAGTGGCCGGTGAGCAGGACGCCCGAGCGGCCGCGCATGGACTGCCAGCGCGCCAACGCCTCGGCCGCGTCGGCCGGCTTGCCCAGCGCGAGGCCGTCCAGTTCGAGCACCGAGTCGCAGCCCACCACCAGTTGGTCGCCGTCGAGTTCGGCCGCGACCGCGTCGGCCTTGGCCTGGGCCAGGACGAGCGCGAGTTCGCGCGGAGAGGCGGCGGTCAGCGCGTCCTCGTCGACGCCGCTGACGACGACCTCGGGGTCGAGACCGGCGGCGCGCAGCAGTTTCAGCCGTGCGGGCGACGCGGAGGCGAGGACGAGGGAACGGGAGGGGGAGCGGTCGGCCATGCCGTCAACGTACCCGGCGGCGGCGCGCCCGCCGCGCACGGGCCGAGGGGCCGGGACGATACCCGGCCGAGGGCGGCACCCGGGCCGACGGCGCTTCACAGGGCGAGCAGGACGAGGCCGAGGATCACCACCAGGGGCAGGATCCACACGGCGCGCCGCAGCTGGGCCACGGCGCGCCGGGTTTCCTCGGACAATTCGTCAGGGTCGCGCATGCGTCCATCGTGCGCCGCGCACCCCTGCGCGATCTTGAGTACGGGTACTCAAGTCACGTCATGCGATGTACTGCATTTCCGTACAAATGCACCTGGGTGAGGCACGTGCACCCGGTATGACAAGTCACCTCGGACATGGGCACCCGAGAGTGGTCTCAGACAGGCCAACCGCTCGCCCGCCACGCCCCCGGTCCGGGCCGCTGCGGACGCCGCACCAGGCGTTCCGGCGCGTTCCACACCGACCGCGTTCGGGCCGGCGCCTCGGTGCCCCCGCCGGCCGCGGCCTTGGCGGCGACGACGGCGACGATCACGGCCAGTTCCTCCGGGGTCGGTTCACCCCGCACAACCTTCATCATGTGAACTCCTGTGGCAGCCGGTGCGATACCCCTACAGCGGGATGTTGCCGTGCTTCTTCGGCGGCAGCGTCTCGCGCTTACCACGCAGCGCCCGCAGCGCCTTCACCACGTTGGCCCGGGTCGCGGACGGGCGGATCACCGCGTCCACGTAGCCGCGTTCGGCCGCCACGTACGGGTTGCACAGGGTGTCCTCGTACTCCTGGATCAGCCGTGCGCGCGTCGCGTCCGGATCGTCGGAGGCCGCGATCGCCTTGCGGTGCAGGATGTTGGCCGCGCCCTGCGCGCCCATGACCGCGATCTGCGCGGTCGGCCACGCGAGGTTGACGTCGGCGCCCAGGTGCTTGGAGCCCATGACGTCGTACGCGCCGCCGTACGCCTTGCGGGTGATGATCGTCACGAGCGGCACGGTGGCCTCGGCGTAGGCGTAGATCAGCTTCGCGCCGCGGCGGATGATGCCGTTCCACTCCTGGTCGGTGCCGGGCAGGAAGCCCGGGACGTCCACGAGGGTGAGCACCGGGATGTTGAACGCGTCGCACGTGCGCACGAACCGGGCGGCCTTCTCGGACGCGTCGATGTCGAGCGTGCCCGCGAACTGCATCGGCTGGTTGGCCACGATGCCCACGGACCGACCCTCGATGCGGGCGAAGCCCACCACGATGTTCGGCGCGAACAGCGGCTGGACCTCCAGGAAGTCGGCCTCGTCCACGATGTGTTCGATCACCGTGTGGATGTCGTACGGCTGGTTCGCCGAGTCCGGGATCAGCGTGTCGAGCTCACGGTCGTAGTCCGTCGGCTCCAGATCGGCGGCCTCGTCGAAGGCCGGGGCCTCTTCGAGGTTGTTGCTCGGCAGGTACGACAGCAGACCCTTGACGTAGTCGAGCGCGTCCTTCTCGTCGGCGCCCATGTAGTGCGCGTTGCCCGACTTGCTGTTGTGCGTGCGCGCGCCGCCGAGGTCCTCCATCGTGACGTCCTCACCGGTGACCGTCTTGATGACGTCGGGACCGGTGATGAACATCTGCGAGGTCTGGTCGACCATCACGACGAAGTCGGTGAGCGCGGGGGAGTAGACGTGACCGCCGGCGGCCGCGCCCATGATCAGCGAGATCTGCGGGATGACGCCGGACGCGATCACGTTGCGCCGGAAGATCTCGCCGTACAGGCCGAGCGAGACGACACCCTCCTGGATGCGCGCACCGCCGCCCTCGTTGATGCCCACCAGCGGGACGCCGGTCTTGATCGCGAGGTCCTGGATCTTGACGATCTTCTCGCCGTACACCTCGCCGAGGCTGCCCCCGAAGACGGTGACGTCCTGTGAGAACACGCACACCTGACGACCGTCGACCGTGCCGGAGCCGGTCACCACGCCGTCACCGTAGGGGCGGTTACTCTCCAGACCGAAGTTCGTGGAGCGGTGGCGCGCGAACTCGTCGAGCTCGACGAACGAGCCCTCGTCGAGCAGGTACTCGATCCGCTCGCGGGCGGTCATCTTGCCCTTGGCGTGCTGCTTCTCGACCGCTCGGGCGCTGCCTGCGTGCACGGCCTCGTCGATGCGACGTTCGAGGTCGGCCAGCTTCCCCGCGGTCGTGTGGATGTCGGGATCGCCCTGTACTGGGTCCATCGTGCTGGCTCCTGTCACGTCGAACGGCGGCGATCGGTAGCGTATCCACGCCACGCGAGCGTCTATCACCGCCCTGCCCCCGGGCCCCTTCTAGGGTTGGCGGATGGACTCTCCTTTCACGGATCTCGACCGTCCCCCGCTGCGCGAGGCCGCGCTGCGCAAGGCCCTGCTCGTTCCCGGCGGCCTGTGGCGAGAGATCACCGTCTTGCCCGAGACCGGTTCGACCAACGCCGACGTGGCGAAGGTGGCCGACGAACCGGAGGGACTGGTCGTGGTGGCCGAGTCCCAAAACGCCGGACGGGGGCGGATGGACCGGCGCTGGAGCGCGCCGCCGCGCTCGGGCATCGCGGTGTCGGTGCTGCTGGCGCCCACCGAGGTACCGGTCGCGCGATGGGGGTGGCTGCCGCTGCTCGCGGGGGTCGCGGCGGCGTCGGCGGTGTCGCGGGTGACGGGCGTGGACGTGCGGCTCAAGTGGCCCAACGACCTGCTCGTGGGCGAGCGCAAACTGGCCGGGATCCTGGCCGAGCGCGCGGGCGCCGGGGTGGTGCTGGGCATCGGCCTCAACGTGACGTTGCGGCAGGAGGAGTTGCCGGTCCCGACCGCGACCTCGCTCGTGCTGTCCGGCGCCGAGGTCACCGACCGCGACCCGATCCTGCGCGCGCTGCTGCGTGAGCTGGAGGAGTGGTACACCCGTTGGCGCCTGGCCGGCGGCGACGCGCACACGAGCGGCCTGCACGCGGCGTACACCGAGTCCTGCGCGACCCTGGGCCGCCGAGTCCGGGTGGACCTGCCCGCCGGCCCCGCCCTGGAAGGCCCCGCCACCGCCATCGACGACGACGGCCGCCTGACCGTCACCGGCCCGGACGGCCCCACCGCAGTAGGCGCGGGCGACGTCATCCACGTCCGCCCGGCAACAGCCTGACAGACCAAAACCCACACCACCCCCAACACCGAACCCACCCCC
>NZ_WWJX01000158.1 GCF_009865215.1 Streptomyces sp. SID3343
CGGGGGCTTCGGGTGGGTTTGGTGCTTTGGGTGCTTCCGGTGAAGTGGGGGCGGGGGGAGGGACGTTCGGGGGCTCGGGGTCGTTCGGCGAGGTTGCTTCACGGGAGGCCGCTTCCGGTGAGTCGATGCCTTCGGGTGCGTTGACGGCGTCGGGGGCCTTGACGCCTTCGGCGGGTGCCGCGGGTGCCGCAGGTTCGGCGGGTGCCGTAGGTGCCGCGGGTTCGACGGTGTCGGGTGCGGCTTCCGGGGGCTTGTCGCCTGCGGGGGGCTTGTCGTCTTCGGGAGGTTCGACGCCTTCCGGGGCTGCGGTGGTGTCCGGGGCCTTGCCGCCCTCGGGCGCTCTGCTGCCGCTGGGTGGGTCGACGGCCTCCGGTGATCTGATGGCTTCCGGCGGCCTGATGACGTCCGGTGACCCGACGCAGGAGGTACCCGTGTCCCGCGCGACCACGTTGATCGGCCGAGCCGACGAGACCGCGACTCTGCTCACCGCCGCGCAACGGGCCGACGGCCGGCTCGCGGTCGCGCTCGTGAGCGGTGATCCGGGCGAGGGAAAGACCGCGTTGACGGAGCACGTACGGGAGTTGCTGGCCGCTCAGGGCTGGCGGGCCGCGTGGGGGCGCTGCCCCGAATCCGGCGGTGCGCCGGCCGGTTGGCCATGGACGCAGATGCTGCGCACCCTTGCCGCGAGCAGCCCGCCCGACGAGGAGACCGCGCGCGTACTCGCGCCGCTGCTCGCCGATTCGTACGTCCCCGTGGGCGACCAGGCCGCCGCGAAGCTGATGCTGCATCAGGCGGTGGTGGGTTACCTGGCCGCAGCCACCGCCGAGACGCCTTGGTTGCTCGTCCTCGACGACGTGCACCGCGCGGACGAAGAGACCCTGGCGCTGCTGTGCCACCTCGCGACCGACCGCGACGCCACCGGTCGGGTGCTGCTCGTGGTCACCTACCGGCACAACGAGGTCGGCGACCTGCTCGCGGACGCGCTCGCGCGGCTTGCCCGGGTCGGACCCGATCGGATCGAACTCACCGGCCTGGCGCCGGAAGCGGTCGCCGATCTGGTGCGCGGCGCGGTCTCGGCGCCGATCGACGAGGACACCGTGCGGGCCATCGTGGACCGGACTGCGGGCAATCCCTTCTACGTGCTGGAGACCGCGCGCGTGCTCGCGGCCGAGGGGGCGCACGCGGCGGTGTCCGAAGTGCCGGTGGGCGTACGGGATGTCATTCGCCGCCACCTCACCGGGCTGCCCACGGCGGCGCAGGAGGTGCTCAAGCAGGCGTGTGTGCTCGGCCGGGACATCGACGTCGACGTGCTGTTGGCACAAGGCGGCACCGACGAGGACACGGTTCTGGACGCGGTCGAGTCGGCGCTGTTGACCGGCCTGCTCGTCGAGCCGGACGCGGGGCAACTGCGGTTCACGCACGCGCTGGTACGGGACACGTTGTACGAGGACCTGTCCCAGTTGCGGCGGGCCAGGATGCACGCGCGCACGGCCGAGGCGATCGAGGCGATCCGCCCGCGCGACGTGTCCGCGTTGGCGCACCACTACCTGGCCTCCGCGTCGCGGGCGACGGCGGCGAAGGCCACGCACTACGCGCGCCTGGCCGCACTGGACGCCGAGATCCACTTCGCGTATCGCGAGGCCGCGCAGCTGTGGCGGGGCGCGATCGTGGCCTTCGAGCGTTCGGGGGCCACGGACGACGCCGCGCGGAAGGAACTGGAGGCGGGCGTCGAGCGGTCGTTGGCACAGTCGGGGGACCACAGCCAGGGGTGACGCTTCCTGTCGGGGCGGGGGTTCGCCCGGTCGTGGGGTGTGGGGCTGGTCGGGGCTGTGCGGCCACGTTTGGCGGGCGGGGGTTTGCCGGTCGTGGGGTGTGGGGCCGGTCGGGGGCTGTGCGGCCACGTTTGGCGGGGTGGGTTTGCCGGTTGCGGGTGTGGGGCCGGTCGGGGTCGTGTGGCCTGGCTTGGCGGGGCGGGCTGAGTTCCCCGCGATGCGGAAGGTGACACTGGGCGGTGTGGTTTGTGCGCCACGTTCGGTGGGTTGGGGCGCTGCCGGTCGTGGGTTGTGGGCCGGTCGGGTTTGTGTGTTGGGCTTGGGTCGAGTCGATTCCCTTGGCTGCGCCCGCGCGGTGCCTGGGCGGTGCGGGGGAGTTCTTGCCGCTGCGTGGGCGGCGGCGGTGAGGGCTGCGGCGGGGGTGGTGGCGGCGGTGGCGGTCGTTCGGCTTGTGAGGTCTGGTGAACGGGCCGTGTGGGCGCAGGGTCGGCGGTGGCCGGGTCGTTTTCGCGGTTGGTTGGTTGGTTGGGCGGGGCGGGTTTGACGGCAGTCGCAGTGTCGCGGGCGGGTGCGGGTCTGTTGGCGGGTGCAGCGTGGTGGGCGGGTGTGGGGTCTTGGTGGTCGGTGCAGCGCGGTCGGGCGGGTGCGGGCCGTGGCCTCGGGTGCGGTCGTCGTACGGTCTGGTGAGCGGGGAGCGGCGCCGAACTCGCCTTGCGAGGACGGGGTTCGGCACCGCCTTCGGGTCCGGCCGGCGGGTCAGTCGATGTGGTCTCCGATGATTCGGCCGTAGTTCGCCTCGCCGCGCCTGTTCGGGTGCAGAGGGGCCGCCAGGTCGGTCGGTACATAGCCCTCGACCCACTTGGCGCCGGGTGCCTGGCACGCGTCGTGCCCGTCGCTGGGGCCGGCCACGTCCACGTACTCCGCGCCGTGTGCGGCGGCTTGTGCGGCCACCGTCGAGTTCAACCGGTTCACGCTGCCCTGGAGGTAGTTCGCGTCGACGCCGAGGACCGGCTGGTAGGGCCAGCAGCCGTTGGGCTTGATGTACAGGCCGTATCCGGTGACCACCACGCGGGCCAGCGGCGCGCGGGCGTGGATGCCGGCGAGGACCGCGCCGAGCTTGGGGGCGAAGGCGTCGATGCGTTGCGCGATCCGGTCGACCCCACCGGCCGTCCACGTGTCCCGGCACGGGGTCGCGAACGGGTTGAGCGTCGCGCAGCCCTGCGCGACGCCGACCAGGCCGACGTCGTTGCCGCCGATGGTGAGGGTGACGAGCGTGGTGTCCGCGCTCAGCGCGTCGAACTGCGCGGGCGCGGTACCCATGTCGACGCCGGCCAGGGACAGTTCCTGGGGTGATGTCATGTCACCGGTGTCCGCGCCACTGCACGTCACGTCCCGGAACTTGTCGACGGCGAAGCGGGCGGCCAGCACGTGCGCGTAGTTGTGGGTGGAGCGGCCGCACGCCAACGGCCCCGTGATGTCCGGGATCAGCGGCCCCGAGGCCATCGAGTCACCGAGCGCGACGTACACCTGCCGGTCCGCCGCGCCGGCGGGTGCGGAGCCGGCGACGACCCCGAGGAGGGCCAACGAGCCGGCTGCGACCACTGCTGCGGCGCCTCGGGCGAGGGTGTGCAGTCGGCTCGTCTTGCCCCTGCCCTTGCCCTTGGTCTTGGCCTTGCTCGTGGTGTTTTTGGTGTTTCCTGCGCCTGTCGTGTTCCTTGTGCGCGCCGCAGAGTTCATGACGACTCCTGCCGGTCGTGGAAAGTCCCACGCGTCATCATGCAGACTCGGACACCTCGGCTTAACTGGTGAGTAACACAGACTTTCCGGGAGGTCGATGTGACACGTGACAATTCGGCGCGCGACCGACGGGCGCGGACGCACGCACTGGCCCTGGGCGGACGGCCGGTCGCGCCGCAACTGCGAGCGTCCGCACCGGCGTTGACGAGAAGCGTGCTGCGCCGATTGCTTGCGGAGCTGCCCGTTTACGCGGCGCTTCCGGACGAGGAACTGGCCGGGGACATAGCCGAGATCGTGCAACACACGCTGCGTCTGTTCGCCGACGTGATCGAGCGCCGGCAACCGATGGACGGCCCGGATCTCGCGCCGCAGCGGATCTCCGCAGCCCAACGGGCCGAGGAGGGCGTACCCCTGGACGCGATCCTGACGGCCTATCAGATAGGCGTGGAGATGTGTTGGCGCGAGACGACGGCTCGGGCCCGTCCGGACGAACTCCCCGCCGTGTTGGAACTGTCCACGCACCTGCTGCGGCTGCAGCGGGAACTGATCGCGTCGGTCAGCGCGGCCTACCTCGAAGCCCGCGAACTCCTGGAGGGCGACGAGTACAGCGACCGGCGTCTGCTGCTCGCGTCCCTGCTCGCGGGCGAGGAGCCGGACGTGGTCGCGGGGCGTACAGGGGTGCGACCCGCCGCGCGTTACGTCGTACTCACGCTCGCCCTGGCCGCACACCCGGACGAGGCGCGGCCCGGCCCGGTCGCGGTGATCGCGGCGCGGCGCAAGCTCCGCCGGATCCGCCAAGCCCTCGACCGCTTCACCGGCGAACCGGCACTGACCGCCCTGGACGCGGCCGGCGGCACGGCCCTGCTCGCGGTCGACGCGCCGCCGCCGTGGCCGTCGCTCGACGCGCTGATCGCCCACGCGGCGGAGTCGGCCGGCACACCCGTCACGGCGGCGGCCGCGATCACCGAGCCCGCGGACATCCCGGCGGCGGTGACGCGGAACGCGGAGGTGGTCCGGCTCGTGCGCGACAGCGGACGCGGCCCGGGCCTGTACCGGCTGGCCGACGTCCTGCTGGACTACCAACTCAGCCGCCCGAGCGCGGCGTCGGCGGGTCTGGCGGGCCTGCTGGCCCCGTTGGACCACAAGCCCGACCTGCTCCTGACCCTGGAAACGCTCCTGACCCACGACCTGGACCGCCGAGCCACCGCCGCGACCCTGCACCTGCACCCGAACACGGTCGACTACCGAATCCGACGCGTCGCCGCCCTGACCGGCCTCTCCCCGAACCGAACCAGCGACCTACACCACCTGAACGCGGCCTTGGTGGCCCGGCGCTGCATGTAGGACGGGGACGGGGTGGTGAGGGCGGCGAAACCGGCTTACCCCGCAGGTGCGGCGGGGGGAAGGCGAAGTAGGGAGGCTCGGTGGGGTGGTGGGGTGGTGGGGTGGTTGGGCGGCGCCGGGAAGCTTGGCGGGATGGGGGCCGGTCATCTGCGCTCGGCGGGATGGGGGTCGGTGGTGGCGGGTTCGGCGGGATGGTGGGGTCGGTGGCGGGGAGTTCGGCGGGATGGTGGGGGCGGTGGCGGGAGGCTCGGCGGGACGGCAAAGCCAGTGACGGCGAGTTCGGCGGGACGGTGGGGCGAGTCACGGGAAGCTCGGCG
>NZ_WWJX01001531.1 GCF_009865215.1 Streptomyces sp. SID3343
GCCGAGGGCGCGGCCCTGGCGGCGCAGCACGTCGCCCGGGTCTACGGCGCGGACATGCAGGCCGTGCGCGACGCGGGCCTCACCCACGCCTCCGCCGCCGCCCACCACGACTGACCCGACCCGCCCCCCGCACACCCACCCCCGACCGAAAAGGGAATGCGCATGAGTGAGATCGCCCAACGCGCGAGCCAGGCGAGCGACGCCGCAGCCGGCTACCGCGAACTGCAAAAAAACCTGTCGACCCTGGAACGCTCGATGAACAGGGTCACCGGCGACATCGAGCAGCTGATGCGACGGACGGTGGCCACCGCCGCCGAGGCGGCCGACCTGGCCGACGCCATCGAACACGCCGGCCTCGACGGCGCCCACGTCGAACTCACCCGCCTGGTCGAAGAAGCGCTGCGCAGCGCGGCACCGGCGGTCAACGCCCTCGACGACGCCGCCGGCGACGTCACCCAGGGCACCCGCACCACCCGCGCCGCGCACCAAGCGCTGTACGGCGTCCTCGACGAGATCCGCACCACCCGCCGCGAGAGGACGCCGAAGCCCGGCTTCTTCGCGAACGACTGACCGGACCCGCCGCGCCGACCGGCGCGACGTCCTCGAGGGGCGGCCCGCACACGCGGGCCGCCCCTCGCCGTCCCTCCCGGCCCCGCCCCGCCTCGTTCCGAACCGCCCCGAAGGAGACCCCGTCGTGTCCCGCCTCGTCACCCTCGAACGTCTCGCCTACGCCGCCGCCGCGCCCGTGCTCGCCGCGGCCCCCAACACCGCGCCGAACGGTGTCACGCACAGCGTGCTCGTCCTGGCCGGCGTGGCCGGCGCGGCCGGAACGTGGCGCGCGGTCGACCGCGCCGAGGGCGCCGGCCGCGCGATCGTGCGCTGGTCCCCCCTGTCCACGGCCCTGGCGGTCGACGTCGCCGCGCTCCTCACTCCCGGCTGGGGATGGGACGCGCTGATCGCCACCGGCTGGGCCGCGATCGGCGCGGTCGTGCTGCCGTTGACCCGCACCACCCGCCGCCGCCGACCCGCCCTCGCCGCCCCGCCGCTGCGCCCGCCCGCACCGCCCGTCGGCGAGGCCCCTGCCGTCGACGACGGCGCGGACCCGTTCACGCGCGGCATCCGCACCCTGTGGGAGACCGCGGGCAACCCCGCCCGCACCCACGTCGTCGGCGCGCGACGCCACGACGGCACCACCTACGACGCCAGCCTCCTGGTCCGCGCGAGCGAACCCGGCCGGCCCATCACCGGACTGACCGAGGCCGGCGTCGCCGCCGCCCTCGGCGTCCACGAACGGGACGTGACCCTGGCCGAGGTGCCGCACCAGAACGGCCGGCACGGCGGCCCGGGATGGCGCGAGATCCACGTCACCCCCGAGGCCGGCGCCCGCCGCCGCGCCGCACCCACCGACACCGAGCGCTGGGTCGACCGGATCGGCCGGGCCGGCGGCGGCGCCCCGGGATCGGTCCTCAAGGAGATCCGCCGCGACGAGAAGCGCCGCGTGACGCTGTACCGGGCGGAGATGGCGGACGCCGTCGACGAGCCCCGCGTCGACCTGGCCCGCCTGTGCCGGGGACTGGAAATCCCGCACGACGACAGCAGAGTGTTCCTCCTGAAGGAGGACCACCGCTTCCTGGTGAGCGTCTTCGACGAACCGCCGCTGTCGAAGATCTTCCCCGCCACCCGCGAATTGTTGACGCCCGACGAGCGGGGCATGTTCGTGTGCGGCTACTCCTACACCGGACAGCCGGTACGCAACTTCGTGTGGCAGGCCGACAAGAACGCCGCCTGCCACGGCCTGATCCTGGGCGTCACGCGCAGCGGCAAGACCCAGTACTTCGCGATCGCGATGGCCGCGCAGTCCCTCGCCGGCGGCGTGGTGTGGCTCGCCTCGGCGAAACGGGACGAGAAGACCGACACCCTCGCCGAGCACATCGACCGCCAGGGCAACAGCGTCCTGTGGATGCTGCGCATGCTCCGCGCGGCGGTCGCGCTGTGCGAGATCCGCGCGTCGATGCCCTGGGAACACGACGGCAAGCCGCACGACTTCAAACCGGGCGACCCGCGGTGCCCGTACAAGCTGATGAGCGTCTACGCCGACGAGTACGTGGCCGCGACCCGCGACGCCACGTACGGCCAGGAGATCCAGGCCCTGGGCGACGCCCTCGTGCTCACCGGCCTCAAGTACGGCGTCGGCCTGTACGTCGCCGGCCAGAACCCGTGGGTGGACGGCGGCTTCAGCACGGAGCTGAAGGACAACATGCGGATGAACAGCCGCCCGCTGATCTTCAACATGGGCTCGAACGGGGCGACCCGCAAGGCCATCGGCGACGCGATGACCGACGCCCACGACGCCCCGACGATCCCGGCCCGGTACGCGGTGACCGAGGGCAGTGTCCTGGACCGGGCGATGACCGGCGAGGCCGACCCCGAGAACGGCGTCGGCACCGGCGGCGTCGCGATCGTCGTCCTCGACGGCGGCCGGGCCACCCTCGTGCGCACCCTCCTCGCCGACTTCAACACCCCCGGCGCGGTCGCCGAGATCTTCCCCGACGCGGTCAACCACCTGACCGCCCACGAGATCACCTCCCTCGAACAGCTCGACCTGTGGGGCGACTGGTACCGGCCCGAACCCGTCGAGACCGACGACGAGGACGAGCACGGGCCCCGCCCACGCGGCAAGAAGAAGCAACCCACCCCGGCCGCGGCCGCGCACGTTCCCCCGCCGACCCCGCCCGCCCCGCCCGCGCGGTCCTCCCGCGACGTCCTCGCCGCGATCCGCGAACACACCACGGTCTGACCACCCACCACATTCCAGGAGCCGAACCGTGCCGCCCACCGACCCCACCACCGCCACCACGACCGCCGTGGTCACCATCACCACCGCCGACGGCGTCGTCACCCCCGCCTGGCTCACCGTCCCCGCCACCACGACCGGCACCGTCCCCGCACACCCGGCCGGCGCCCCGTACGAGATCACCACCACCCACCCCGCCGCCCCCGCGCAGCGAACGGCCGCACCGCAGTGGGCGATCGAGCTCGCGGTCGCGGGCGCCGGGATCGGCGCGGCCGCCGCCGGGATCGGCTACGGCATCGGCGCCGCCGCCCCCGGCATCGCCGCCGGAGCCGACCTCCTGTGGGCCCTCGCCGCCGTCCTGGCCGGCATCGCCGTCCTGACGCTGCTGCTCGTCACCCGGCGCCCGCCTAGCGGCGACGCCTGACGGTTCCTGTCTCCACGGTCCGGCCGCTCACGCAGCGGCCGGAGCCGCGGGCGCACGACCCGCCCGAACCATCCCATTGCCGCTGGAGTGATGACGCATGCCCGAATTCGACCGAACCCACTGGCGGCGCGTCATGGCCGAAGGCGCCGCCGACGCCTGCATCAGATCCGCCGAGATCCACGAGGCCCACGCCGTCCTGCTGCGCATCAGCGACCCCCGCGCGAGCACCGAACACCGGGCGGACGCCGCCCGACGGCGCGCGGACGCCGCCGCGTACCTCACCGCCGACGGCGGTGCCCGGTGACCGACGTCTACGCCTACCACCACGCCCCCCGACACCTCCTGACCCGCCGTCAACTCAGGGCCAAAGCGCTCCGGCCCGGCGGGCAGGAACCCGTCGCCGAGATCAGGTGGTGGGGCGGGCAGCGTGTCGCCTACCTCTACGACGTCGACCGCGCGCTGCCGGTCCGGGAGATGACTCCCGGCCGCGCCCGGGCCCTCGCCGCCGCGATGCTCGCGCGCCGAACCTGCCCCGGCTGTCGGGCGGTTCGGGATTACTGCATCTCCCGCCGCCACGGCCTGTGTCAGCCCTGCGTCGACGGCCCCGGCCACGCGGGCGACGACTTCGACCCGTCGCCCGCGTGGCGGTAGACCCCGCCGGTCTCTACCCGCACGGTCCGGACCGCCCCTCGCCCTCCCCACGGCGCGGGCGGTCCGGGCCGTGGGCGCACGAGCCCAACCCCCGACACCGAAGGACACCCGCCATGAGCACCGACACCATCCGAACCCACGTCGAAACCCTGACCGAGGCCCGGCGCGCCTATACCGACCGGCTGCGCCGAGTCGGCCCGCGCGAGGGCCACGTCATCGTCCACACCCGCCTCGACACCCGCGTCTACGCCCCGATCGAGATCCGCATCGCCGCCGCCCGCGCCGCGATCCGCCGCGCCCGCCGAAGCCACACCGTCCACGTCCACGACGCCACCGGCCGCGACGGCATCGCGATGCGCGTGGTCCACGTCCGCTACGCCCCCGACACCTGGGACGACGTGAAGGACGCCGTGGACATCTACGAGATCCCGGTCCACACCCTCACCGCGCTGTAGCCCGACACCCGACCACCCACCCGACCCGACAACCAGGAGACGACGACCCATGTCCGAGCACACGAAGAACACGAACCCCGGCACGAACCCCCGACTGGCCGCCGCGATCACGCGCGACAACGAGCTCGAGGACGCGGGGATGCACGGCGACGACCGGATCACCTGCTGGACCCACCGCTGCTGGGCCGACGACTGCGCCGACAGGCACGTCCCCGCCCGCCCCGCCGACTAGACCACCCCACCCCGCCCGCCCCGCCCGAAACGTTCGGGCGGGGCGGGCGTACGAGCGGCCCCACCCCGACGACCGACAGGAGCACACCCGTGCACACCAACGGACACCACCCGGCCCCGACCTCGACCCCGACCTCGACCTCGACCCCGGCTGCGGCTGCGGCTGCGGTGGCGCATGATCTCGATCGCCTGATCGTGGCCCAATATGCCCGCGCGGCGATGCGGTCGGAGATCGACCGCCGCACCGTGTGGACGTGGTCCGCGCTCGTGCCCGGCGCCACCGGGCGCGTCGTGGAACTCGACCCGTACACCGGCCTGACCGAGGCGCAGGACGAAACGGTGGCGCTGTACCGCGAGGTGGACCCGGCCTCGGCGCTGCGCTGGATCCGGGCCCCGCACGACGGTGGCCACGTTCTCCAGGCGCGGCCCACCGCCGAGAGCGCCTGGGTCGACACCGGCCACCGGGTCGTGCCGTCGGTGCGCAGCCTGCACGGCTCGTGCACCCAGGACGGCCCCACCGGCGCGGTGGCGCCCACCCCGACCGTGGTCCTGGACCACGCGGACCTGCGCTTGGTGGTGGCGGGCCTGCGCGCCGAACTGGACGCGTGGATCCGGTGGCACGGCGAGTACGGCCACGAGGCCGACACGATCTGCACGTCCGGGTGTTTCGGCGGCCGGATCGCGCCCGCCTGCACGGACTGCATCGACACCGTGCACGCGATCGACCGCGCGCCCCACGACTTGTTCGGCGACGACCCCGGACACACCGACGACGTCACCGACCCGGCGCCCGCGCGGCGGTAGGGCCACGCCGCCAGGCCCCTGCCCGCACGGTCCCGACCGCACCCCCGCGCCCCGGCGCCGGTGGCGCGGTCCGGGCCGTGGGCGCACGAGCCCAACCCCCGACCACCGCACGAGGAGAGGAACCGTTGTGATCGAGATCGTTCCCGAGCCCGTCATCGACACCACCGACCCGGAGAGCATCGACGCGCACGACGACGTCCTGGACGTGGACGCACTGCTCGCCTGGGGAGCCGCGCACCCCACCGCCACGATTCGGACCCTGGCGGAGCGCACCGCGCAGGGCCTGGCCAGGCTCGCCGAGCACCGCGCCCGCGCCCGGGCCGTCGACGCCGCCCAGGCCCGCCTGATCGAGGCCCAACTGCTGCTCGCCCGCGCGGAGGCGGGCCTGCGCGCCGCCAAGAACGGCACCGGTTCGGCTGCCGCCCTCACCGGCGTCCCCACCGTCGACCCCGGCCCGGCGCAGCGGCGCGAGGAGGGCCGCCGGGCGCGGGCGTGGGCGGCGAGTACCGGTCTGGAGTGCCCGGCCCGGGGCATCGTCCCGAAGCACGTGCTGGACGCCTACCGCCGCCGCGCGAACGGCGGCAACGAGGCGTGAACGACCCCACCCGCACCGCCACGCCGGTACACCGGCGCATCGCCGAGGCCACCGCGAACATTCGCGCGGCCGACCAGAAAGCGGCTCTGGTGCTCGCGGGCCTGGGGCTCGCGTCCGCCGGCCTTGGGTCGCTGCCCGCGGCGGCGGCCGTCCTGGTCGGTGTCGGGCTGATCGCGTCCGCCGCTCTCCTGGGCCTGGTCCTGCTGCCCCGCACCCAGGGCACCTGGACCGCCCTCGCCGACGCGGACCCGGCCCTGGTCCTCGACCTGGTCGACCTGGCCGAGCGGCCCGACGCCCTCGCCGCGGAACTGACCGACCTCACCCGGATCGCGGTCCGCAAATACGCGCTGGTCCGGATCGGGCTTCTGGCGACCGCCGCGACCGTCGCCGTCTACGCCGCCGCCGCCCTCGCCTCCACCATCCACTGACCCAAGGAGCAGACCTTGACGAACAACCTGCACACCCCCCACGGCCTGATCCGCATCGTGTCCTTCGGCTACGGCCACGGACCCGCCCCGGCCGCCGACCTGACCGTCGATTTGAGGCGCAGGTTCCGCAATCCCCACCAGGACCCGGCGATGCGCGAGCGCACCGGCCTGGACCAGGACGTGTACGCGCACGTCCTGGACACCCCCGGCGTCCGTGCCTGCGCGGTGTGGACCGCCCGCACCGTGCGTGAGCTGTACGCCGCGATCGGCGGCCCGCTCGTCGTCGCCACGGGATGCACCGGAGGTCGCCACAGGGCAGTGGGTATGGCCCGCGCCGTGGCCGCCGCCCTCGCCGACGGCCGCCTCCTGGCCGTGGTCGAGCACCGCGACGTCCACCGGGCCGTCCTGCCCTCCCGGGTCCACGACACCGAGAGCGATCCCCGGCCCGCCGGCCCCGACATCGTGAACCCGCTGCTCATCAGCCCGGAGTATCGGGGCGAGCGATGACCTGGACCCCCGCCCAACGCGCGCAGAAGATCCGGGACATGGAGGCCGCGGTGACCCGCTTCGACGCCGCCGCGAGCACCGCCCACCGGACCGCGAACGACCGAACCGCCGATCCCGAGACCCGGGCCCTGTACGCCCGCATGGAGGCCGCCCACCGCGAGGAGGCCGCCGGCCTGCGCGCCACCATCCGTGCCGTGTCCCAGGGCGCCGGCCCCACCGCATACGGCTACCGCTGAATCCGCCCCGGGACGGCCGCCACACCGCGACCAAACGAGCGCGACCGTCCCGGGCCCTCGACCACCGCGCCAAGGCGCGGAGGAGGAGAACCCATCGTGACCGTCACCACCCACCACCGTCCACCCGTCACCAACCCCGAGACCACCGTCCGGCCGGACACGGCCGCCTCGCCCGTGCCGCGCCCCGTCGTCGGAACCCGCACCCTCTACATCGACGGTCGCGGCCACCTGTGGATCACCTCCGACACCGGAGCCGACCGGATCCGAGCCCTCACCCCCGAGAACGCCCCGCCCCGCTGGGACACCCCCGCCGGCGTCGAGCACACCACCGGCACCTGCGCCGAGCTGCGCAAGGGCGTCCGATGACGACGTACACCCTCCCCACCACCTGGGAGCGCGGGTCGATGCGGATCACCACCCCACGCGACCGCCTCGACACCGGCCGCGCGGCGTGGTTCTGCAACGGCTGCGGGGACGGTCGTTCGACCGTCACCCGCAGCCCGGACGAGATCACCGCACTCGCCGAACAGTGGCGCGCGCACGTGTGCGAACCGCTGCCGGAACGGTGGCTGATCGCCCCGGCCGAGATGCCGTGCGACCTGTGCGCCGCCCACACCCGCAGCCGCTCCCCGCGCGGGCGGCCGTGCCACCCGGTGTGCGCGGCACGCCGCACCGCCCGACACACCGCCACGACCACCGCATCGCACCGCGCGACACCCGACCGCGCCGCCGCCCGGCGCCCGGACCGCACACCCGGACCACCGGCCCGGCCTGGGCGCGGCGACCGACACCGTGCCGCGCCTCGAGGAGCGACATGAGTCTGAAGCCCCGCACCTTCTTCACGATCGCCTGCGACGGGCGCGGCTGCGGCGCGCTGTACGAGCAAGCGACACCGGACGGCGACGTCGACTGCCTGCTGCTGGAGAGCGCCGCCGCGTCCGCCGCGTGGGTGCCGACGCTGCTCGCCGACGACTGGCTCGCCTCGACCCACCGGCACCTGTGCCCGCCCTGCGCCAAGCGGGCCGCCCTCCAGGTCGTGGAGCGCCTGGAGATCGAGATCACCCACGATCCACTGTTCTGAGCCACCCCACGAGGCGGCCCCGACCCGGGTCGGGGCCGCCCTTTTTTGTTTGCGGCGGATCCCCGCGAGCGCTTTTGTCGCCCGCGCGCCGCCCCGCGCGCCCTGTCGAGTCACCCGGTACCGGGCGCACACTGGGGGCGGCCCATCCGACGACGACGGAAGGAACCGCGATGGCCGAGCACGTTCTGGTCACCCACATAGGAGGCGAGCGCGTCGAGTTGCCCGGCACGATCGGCGGGATCCGTGCGGGCCTGCCCGACGACGACACCCGCGACGAGTTCGACCGCGCGATCGCCCAGGCCCCGCTGGAGCACGTCGCGCTGATCGCGGCCCAGTGGGGACTGCCCAAGGCCGCCCGCGACGAGGACGACGCGTTGATCGCCCGGATCCGCGCCGGCGACCCGACCGCGGCCCGCGAACTCACGCCCGAGGAACTGGACTACGAGTCGGCGGACCCGAGCCGGTGAGCTACCGCGTCCAGTTCGGCGACATCGCCCGCGCCAGTCGCGACGCCCTCCCACCCGACCAACGCCGCCGGTTCGACGCCGGCATGGCGTCCCTGGCGCGCGACCCCTACGGCTCGGGCTCGCGCGCGGTACGCGACAACGACACCCGACAGGCCCTCGTCGGCGGCTGCGTCACCCTGTACGTGGTTTCCGCCGGCGTCCTGGTCGTCACCGTCGTCCGGCTCCAAGGGCCGCCCTGACCCGTCCCATGGCGCAGGTAGAGCGTCCGGTCGTCGGGACCAATTGGTCCCGGACCGAGGAAGAGGGAGGGGCCGCCCCTATGCGCGGGCCCCTTGCGCTCGGCCGCGCGCCGCCGTAGACCGCCGGACCCCTTGCGGGGACCGAGCCCCGCGGGCGGGACTCGTCGTTTGAATCGTGTTCGAATGCCAGCGGTTCGGGTCCGGTCGTCCGCAACGGTTCGGCGGGCCGGCTCTTGTCCAAGATCATTCTTCCCCAATTGGGGAAGAATGATCTTGGACAAGAGCGGGACACCCCGCACCCGCAAGGAAGCGAACAGCCGACGTCCCGGGTGGATATCGGGTGTGATGGCCGGAACAACCCGACGGTCTCGTTATCGTCCCTTGCCATGACCGAGACCACGGCGGGCCCCCTCGCCGAAACACCAGGGCTGCCGGCCCCCCGCGACGGCGAAGGCCGAAAGGCCCGCATCATCGCCATGTGCAACCAGAAGGGCGGCGTCGGCAAGACCACCGCCACGATCAACCTCGCCGGAGCACTCGCCCGCAACGGGTCGCGGGTCCTGGTGTGCGACTGCGACCCACAGGGCAACGCCACCAGCGCCTTCAAGGTGGCCCTGCTCGACGACGAGAAGGGCCCCACCCAGGCCACCGTCGTCGTCGACGGCTCCGACCCACGCCCCCTTGTGGCCAGGACCCGCGTCGACGACATCGACGTCCTGCCCGCCAGCATGGACATGTACCTCCTGCCGTCCCGCCTGCGCGAGACCGGCGCCGCCCTCCAGCTCTACGCCCGCATGCTCGGCCGCCTCGTCGACGAGTACGACTTCGTCCTGCTCGACATGCGTCCCGCCCTCGACACCGACACCGACGCCCAGACCGCCGCCGCGCACGCCGCGATCATCATGGTCGACGTCGACGAGTGGGCCATGAAGGCCGTCAAGATGCAGATCGCCCAACACAAGAAGATCCTGAACCTCCTCAGTCGCCCCGCCGACTCCCTCCCGGTCCTGGGCATGGTCATCGGCCGTGTCATGAAACCCATGGGCTCCTTCGACGCCGCCGTCTACAAGCAACTCCGCAACCACCCACGCATCCCGCTCCTGGGCGAGATCCCCATCCGCTCCTCCGACCTCAAGGAGGCCCGCCACCAGGGCCTGCCCGTCGAGTCCTACCGGCCCAAGTCCGACACCGCCGGCTTCTTCCGCGCCATCGCCGCGAACGCGGGCCTGGTGACCGCCGCATGACGAAGACGAAGAAATACGAACTCGACGGCTGGGACGACGACGAGGCGTCCACCGCCGCCGCCACCAGCCTGACCCTGACCGAGACACGGATCCAGGAAGAGCGCCACGCCTCCACCGGGCAGGCCATCGCCGAACGCGTCGCCGCCGCCGTCGAAGCGGCCCGCCCCGGCCTCGACAAGGTCCCCGACCCCGTCGACCCCGAAGGCACCGGCGACCTCACGGCCGAGGAACACGCACGCCTGGCCGACTGCGTCGCCGGCGTCGAACTGCTCTCCACCGCCTACTGGATCGCCGGCAAATCCCTCGACACCATCGCCTGCGGTCGCCTGTTCCGAAGGCTCCCCCACAAGCTCGAACCCGACCGCTGCTACCACACCATCGAAGAATGGGCCGAGACCGAACACGGCATCAGCCGGTCCCGATGCAGCAAGCTCCGCGCCGGCTGGGAACTCGGCGAGATCCTCAACGCCCGCGGCCACAAAGCCCCCGAAGGCCAAGTCCGCGAACTCCTGCCCTTCCGCAACCGACACGGCCTCACGGCCGCGATCGGCGTGTACGAACTCGTCGCCCAGACCGTCGGCACCGACAAGGTCACCGCCGGCCGACTCCGCGAAACCCTCGCACTGCTCCCGGGCGACCTGACCATAAGCGACGAAGACCCGGCCACCATCGCCCAAGCGCTCCAGGGCGTCATCGAGGGCACGGAGCCACAGGCACCCCCGCCGTCCACGGCGCTGCCCCCCGCACTCAAGCGGGACGTCGACCGGCGCGCGGTCGCCCTCGCCGACCGGCTCGACCGCGGGCGCATCCCGCGCAACGAAGTCCTGGCCCACCTGCTGGCCGCCTTCGCCGACGACAGTGACCCCCGAGTCTTCGACGCCGTCCTCGAACGGATGAAGACCGGGCGCTGACGACACAAGGGCGCCCGGCCAAATGTGGTGGCCGGGCGCCCTCGCGTACACACGGCACCCTACGCAAGAACACCGACACAGCGACGGTGCCGATCATTCGGCCCGTCGCCTGCCCCGTCGCGTGGCCCGTCGCTTGCCCCGTCGCGCTTGGAACCGACGGGGCGTGTAGCGGTGTTCGCGCTGGTCGGGGCGTGATGTGCACCCCGCCCGGCGCGCAGCCTGTATATGGGTGTGTGGAGAGAACACCAATCCATCCCCGCCGCCCGGCCGGCCCTGCGGCTGCCGTCTCAACCATCACCAACGCCGAGGGCGGCCCGGGTGACGCTCAACCGCCCGCTTCGCCGTCGTCTCCCGCCCCGGCCCCGCCCCGTCCGAGCGAGCGGCGCGCCCGACGGTGTTCCGTCCCGGCGTCGCCGGTGCCTCGGGGTGTGGTGGCGGCGCGGGCCGCGATGGTGAGCCGAGCGACGTCGTCACCGGCGTTCGGTGCGGCGGAGGGTGGGGGTGTGGGCCCGGTGCCCAGGCGTCGACGAGTCACCCGCGCAGTGTCCCGCACCGCGCACGGCGGCACCGCCGCCCACCGGATACCGCACCGCGCACCGAGTGCGCACCGATCGCCGCACCGCTCCGCACCGCCCGCCTGTGACGCGAATCCGGACGAACCCGATGGTCAAGGGGCGGTCAAGGGGGAAACCGGGACACAGCGGATATCCCCTGGACACGGGCCCTTGGCACAGTGACAGCCGAAGTCGAATTCGCGGCGGCCCTCGACAGCGCCACCGCCGAGGATCGACCGAACCACCACCCCGCACTACCACGCGCCGCCCCACGAGCGGGTGGCATTCCCCCGACCGCGCCCGCGAGAGCCGGTCCGCTACCTACTGTGCGGACATGACCACGATCGAGACGGGCGAGTACACCGGCTGCACACCGAACCAGCTCCTGGACGCGCTCCACGCCCTGGGCGCGAGCATCGTCCCCGAGCCGGACCACCAGCCGTCCGACGCGGACCTGCCGTTCCTCCTGGGCCTGCTGACCCACGAGGCGGAGAAGGCACTCATCCACCACGTCACCGACACCGACCACGTGGACCGGTTCGTCACCGCGTACCGGGAAGCCGCCGGCGAGCAGGTGATCGAGGCGCAGGCCATCGCCCTCATGCGATCCAAGACGATCCTCGACCGCACGACCACCACCGCACCGCTCCAGCGGCTGACCGTCGACGCCCTGGACGCCGCCGCACACGCGGCCACCCTGATGGCCCGCGCACGCCTGGCAACGGCGGAGGACGAAGCGGTGGACGAAGCCGAGACACGCGACACCCTGCGAGCGACCAAGACCGCACTCCGGCACGCGCGCGGCGCCTACGAGGACACGGTCAAAATGCTGCGCAGGATGGGCCTGCGTATCTGACCCCCGCCCTGGGCCACGCCCGATCCACACGCGAACCCGACACCAACCTCACATCCTCGTCGACGACCACCAGCCGCCGTACCCGGGCGGGGTGGCGTTGATCGCGACGTACGGGCACTACCCCGGCGGCCGGTCGATGTACGACCACCCCCACCCGCCGGACGGGCGCCTGCACTGGACCGGCGACGCACCCCGACCGCCCGCACCGCACCGCCCGCACCGCATCCCACCGCACCGCCCGCGCCGCGCCCGCGCACCCGCGCC